>NZ_JBEZYB010000001.1:0-465099 GCF_040638285.1 Amycolatopsis sp. NPDC026612 | reverse complement strand
GGTACCGGTGTGGCTGCGCGGTCCGGGGAGCTGAGCAACCCGATGATCGACACCATCGTCGATGTCTTGACCCAGGTCCCGCCCGAGCACCGCGACAACGCCGAACACGACCTGCTGACCTTCGCCACCGAGGCCGGGCACAAGCAGGTCGCCGTGCTGGGAGCCCGGATCCTCGCCCACCTGGCCCCGGACGGCACTCCACCCGAGGACGCCGAACCCGCCACTCCTGCCCGGGAACTGTCCCTGCGCCGCAAAAGAACCGGGGTGTGGGAGCTGAACGGCAGGTTCGACGACGAGACCGGCACCCGCGCCAGCGCCCTGCTGGACGCTCTGGCCGAACGCCGCACCGGCGACGAAGGCCCGGACGTGCGGTCCCCGCAGCACCGCTACGGCGACGCCTTCTCCGACGCGGTCGACCTCGCCCTCAACTCCCCAGACCTGCCCATGCAAGCCGGCGAACGCGCCCACGTGATGGTCGCCGTGTCCCTGGAAGACCTGAAGACCGGCGTCGGCCGCGCGACCCTGGGCGATACCGGCGCGATGTCCGCGGCCGAAGCCCGGGTGCATGCTTGTGACAGCATGATTATCCCGGCGGTGCTGGGTGAGAAGAGCGAGCCGCTGAATCTCGGCCGTCTCCGCCGTCTGATTTCGGCGGGTTTGCGCCGTGCCCTGTTCTTACGGGACCGTGGGTGTGCGTTCCCGGGTTGCCACCGCCCACCCCGGCATTGTCAAGGTCACCATGCCCGGCATTGGGCCGAGGGTGGTCCCACCGATCTGAACAATCTGGTGTTGCTGTGCGCTCACCACCATCGGCTCATGCACCGCTCGGGGTGGGAGGTCCGCATCGCCGCCGATGGTCTCCCGGAGTTCCTGCCGCCGCTGTTTCTGGACCGGCGCCGAAAACCTCGGCGCAACAACATCCACGAACCACTGCCATTCGCCGCCTGAGATAGGGGAAAGGCCCGCAGCCCAACGGCTGCGGGCTCACACCCATGGGCTTCCGCCCAACGACACCGACCCAGGCTGAGGATGGCCTGATGCACATCGGCTCGTCGTTCGGTGCGGATATGCAGTCGGCGGAAGCCCTGGAGCAGCCGTGCTCGGCGGCCGGCGGGCGATGACCGGGGTGATGCCACGGGCACGAACCAGTTTGCGGCACTTGTCGTGGTCGTAGCCGCGGTCAGCGTGAAGCCGGCGCGGCCGGCGCCGTGGCTTGCCGACCATGCCGCGGATCACCAGTGCAGCGGACAGGTCCGGCAGTCCAGCGGCACCTCCCCGCAACAACCATGATCCACGACAAACCTACGCCGGGGACGCCGAGCCCTTCAGCCGGACGGGCAGGCGCTTCAGCCGCCACGAGCCGGGCATGTTCCCGCGGTCCAGCTCGTCCGCCGGGCCGGTCAGCTCCATGTCGGGGAAGCGGTTCACCAGGCCGGCGAACGCCACCTCGAACTCCTGCTTGGCCAGCTGCGCGCCCAGGCAGTAGTGCATGCCGGCGCCGAAGCCGACGTGCAGCTCGCGCTGTCCGTCGGGCTGGCGGTGGATGTCCAGCCGCATGGGATCCTCGAAGTGGCGCGGGTCGTAGTTGGCCGCGACGAGCATGCCCATCGTCCGCTCGCCCTTCTTGATCTGCGCCCCGGCGATCTCGACGTCCTCGACGGCGTGGCGGAACTGGGTGCTGTGCAGGGCCCCGCACCAGCGCATCAGCTCGTGGACCGCGCCGGGCATCAGCTCGGGTTCGGCGCGCAGCGCGGCCAGCTGATCGGGGTGGGTGATCAGCGCGATCATGCCGTTGCCGAGCGTCTGCGCCGTGTTCTCGGTGCCGGCCAGCACCAGGGTCAGCACCATCGTGATCAGCTCGGTCTCGGTGAGCCCGCCACCCTCGTCGTCGTGCGCGTCGATCAGCGCGGACAGGAGGTCGTCGGCGGGCTCGGCGCGGCGCAGCGCGACCAGTTCGGTGATCTGGTCGACCATGCCGCGCATCGGCTCGTTCTGGGCGCCCGGCACCAGCGAGAACGCGTCCTTGCCCCACTGCCGCCACTTGGGCCAGTAGCGCTCGGGAATGCCGATCAGCTGGCAGATCACGTTGATCGGCAGCTTGTACGTGAAGTACTCCAGGAGGTCGACGACACCCACGCCGTCCTCGTCGTCCACGGCCGCCTGCCGTTCCAGGTCGTCCAGCAGCGCGGCGGTGATCTCCTCCACCCGGGGCCGCAGCTCGCTGACGCGCCGCGCGGTGAAGGCCCGCGAGACCAGCCGGCGCAACCGGACGTGGTCCTCGCCGTCGGCGTCCAGCAGGCTGCTGGTGAAGATCTTGATGTACTTCTCTTCGAGCCCGAGCGCCTCGACCAGCTCCTGGTGGATGTTGTCGACGTTCGCGCCGGGCACGCTGCCCGGGTTGTTCGCGAACCGCTTGTCGCCCAGCATTTCCTTGACGTCGTCGTAGCGGGTGAACAGCCACAGCGGGGTGGTCGAGCCGGGCCACAGTGCCCGGATGACGCGCCCTTCCTCGCGCAGCCGCGAGTATCCCCGGAACGGATCGCGGAGCAGCGCCGGATCGTTCATGTCCATCGGACAGGTCCCGCTTCCGGTGTCCACGGGGCAAGTCTCGCTGGTGGTATCCATGGTCCCCTCCCAAGGGGCGGTCGGCTGATTGTGTTCGTGTCACCCGGAAGCCGGGAACGACGGCTCCGACCACCGAGCCCGCGTGGTGGAAGAAAGTCCTGCCAAGGCTTGCCCACACCGCGCCCGGGAACCATTACCCACGTGGGTAGTCTCGCCTCCGCCCGGACCCCCGATCGATCAAGGTGAGGGATGCCCCGGGGAGTCCCTCGTGAATACGCTTTCCTCGATCACGGTGGTGCGCGGCCACCTCCACCACGGCAGACCCCGGGACGCACCGATGAACCAATCCGTCGACCGCCGCACGTTCCTCGCCTCCGCCGGCGTCATCGCGGGCTCGAGCCTGCTCGGCTCTCCGGTCCGCGCGGCGGTGCTGCCGGTGCCGTCCGGCGCGCCCGCGGCGCCGAACTTCGGGCTCACCAAATTCCTCGACCCGCTGCGCATCCCGCCGGTGCTCCGGCCCCACTCGGGACGGCACCAGGACTTGCTCACCATCGGCATGACGACCGCGCGGCTCCGGCTGCACTCGCAGCTGCCGGTCACGCCACTGTGGACCTACGAGGGGTGCTTCCCCGGCCCGACCATCGAGGTGCGCAGCGGCAAGCGGGTGCGGGTCGCGTGGAGCAACGAGCTCACCGGCACGATTCCGCTCGAGGCGGTGCGGGTGCCGTTCACGCGGCCGTCACCGGCGAACCTGCCCGGCTACCGCGCACCGGACGGAAGCCTGCCCGCCGGGGTGGCGCCCATCGACGGCGTGGCCGGCCTGCCGCCGTGGACCGTCGTGCACCTGCACGGCGCGGTGGCGAACGGCCACAACGACGGCTGGGCCCACAACGCCATGCTGCCCGGCGACGCACAGCTCACCGAATACCCGAACCGCCAGGCGGCCGCGGCCCTCTGGTACCACGACCACGCGATGGCCGTCACGCGCTTCACCGTGTACGCCGGGCTCGCCGGCATGTACCTGGTGCGCGACGCCGAGGAGGACGCGCTGCGGCTTCCCCGGGGCGAGCACGAGATCCCGCTCATCCTCACCGACCGCAACCTCGACACCGACCCGGCGACCGGGGCGCTCACCGGCCGGCTGCTGTACAAGCTGCCGTACGCGACCGCGACCGGCACGATGGTCCCGGTCACCGGTCCGTTCACGCTCGTCAACGGCGTCATCTGGCCGCACCTCGACGTGGCCGCGCGCTGGTACCGCTTCCGCGTGCTCAACGCGGCGAACTCGCGGTTCTTCCAGCTCGACCTCGTCGACGAGGCGGGCACCGTCCAGCACGACGCCGTCCGGATCGCCGGCACCGACGCGGGCCTGCTGCCCGCCCCCGCGGCGGTACCGGCGGGTGGGCTGGTCCTCACCCCGGCCGAGCGGCTCGACCTGCTGATCGACTTCGGCCGGTTCCCCGGGCAGCGCCTGCGGCTCACCAGCACCGGCAGTCCGGGCGAGCCGGACATCATGGAGTTCCGGGTCGAGCGCCGCGGGCGGCCCGATCCGGTCACCCCGCCCGACCGGTTGGCGGCGTCCTACGTCCGCCTGCGGCACGGCACGACCGTGCCGGCGGACCACGACCACGTGTTCGTGGCGCTGCTGCCGCCGAACGTGGCGAACGAGCCGAATCCGGTGCTGTGGGAGCTGGCGGAGATCACCGACCCGGCCGAGCTGCCGACGCGGTTCCCGGTGCCCGGGATCCTGCAGCTCACCGACCCGGCCACGGGAAAGGTGCGGACGTTCCGGAAGGTCGCGAGCCTGTTCGACGACACGACCACGCTCTTCCTCGACCGCGGGCAGTGGGCGGTGTGGCACTTCATCCAGCTCGGCGGCGCCCCGCACCCGATGCACGTCCACCTGGCGCGCCTCCAGCTGCTGAACCGGTGGACGTACGCCGATCTGGCCGCCTTCGACCTCGCGTCGGGCGGCACCACCACACCACTGCCCGCGCCCGGCGAGGGACCCCGGATCGAGAAGTGGGAAGAAGGCTGGAAGGACACCTTCCAGGTGCGGCAGGGTGAATGGGTCACCGTCGCCGGTCGCTTCGACGGCGGCACCGGAGAGTTCATGTACCACTGCCACATCCTCGAACACGAGGACATGGGGATGATGCGGCCGTTCGTCGTCCACCCACCCGAGGTGGCCCCGTTCCACATGCACCCGGGCGGCTCCGGCCACAGTGGACACCAGGCCGGCGGCTGAGGACACCGGGTGCGAAACGACCCGGCCACAGGCGGCGATTCCGCGAATCACCGCTCGTGACCGGGTCACGGCCCCAGAGGTCTAGCTATTCATGACAAGCGGTCACTGTCCGGCCGGGGCGGCTGCGGCCTGCGTCGCCCACAGGACGTCCCCTTCGATGTGCGACACGCGCCAGCCGTCCGGCGTGCGGGTCGCCTCGTAACGCATGAGCGAACTGATCGTCATGGACGGCGCCGGACCGGCCTTCCCCGCCGGCGCCTTGCTGCTGCCGATGAGCTGGTCCACGAACGCCCGCACCTTGGCCTTGTCGCCGTCCACGTCGACGAGGACGTTGGTGACGACGTGCTGAGCGCGGTCTTCCTGCTTGGCCGCCTCCGCCGTCTCGGCGATCACCTTGTCGCGCCCTTCGGTGACGCCGAAGGGAGTTTTGACGACGACGCCGTCGGCGAGCACCACGTTCAGCTTGTCGAACTGCCGATCCTCCATGGTGGCGTAGAACCGGTAGATCAGCTGGGTGATGTCGCCGCGGTCGTCGCCCTTGGCGGCGGCCTGGCCGGAGCCACTGCTGGTACCGCAGCCGGCCGCGAGGAGGGCGACGAGGAGTGCCGCCACCAGCCCGGCCGCGCGGACCGATCCGCGCGTGGCCCGGCCGACTCTGCCTGAATTCATTGTCTTGCCTTCTCCTGCCTTGTTGCAGACGTCAAAAGTCGTTGTGTGGTAGGTGAGTTCGCCTCCCGGAAGCGGAAGGCGACGCGAACGCTAGCAGAACCGGCCGCCCATCAACCGAGGAATTCGGAAATCGATCCGGCCAGGCTTTCGGCGTCGATCCCGTGGAGGCGGTCGTGGTCCGCCGCCTTGCCGTAGGCGCGCACTTCCTGGTCCCGCCGGGTTCCGAGCGCCAGCAACCGGTGCGGGACGTCGGCGAGCGCCTCGGCCACCTCCGGTGCCGAGGTTCCCCGCAGGTACGGCTCGACCAGCACGACGTTCGCGCGCGCGGCACCGGCCGCCCGGCGCAGCCCGGCGCGGTCGAAGGGCCGGATCGTGGACGCGTAGAGCACCGTCACGTCCAGTGCGGCCGTCGCGGCGAGCACGTCGTCGAGCACGGGGCCGACCGCGACCACCACGCCGGCACCACCTTGGCGCAGCACGGTGAACTCGCCGGACAGCGGAACCGGCTCCGAGTGGACCTTGTCCGAAAGCCTCAGGTAGACGCGGTCGTCGCCGGCCAGTGCCTTGCGCAGCAGCGGTTCGACCTCGTCCTCGTGCCCCGGCACGTGCACGGTCCAGCCGGGCAGGGTGTCCAGCAGCGCCACGTCGCCGGGCGCCTGGTGGGTGCGGCCGCGGGGCAGGTCGTCGTAGGAACCGCCGATGCTGACCAGCACCGCGCCGACGTCCTGGTGGTTGAGGCAGATCTTGATCTGCTCGAACGGCCGCTCGATCAGGAACGGCGTGTAGGTGTGCGCCACGGGCCGGTGCCCGGTCAGCGCCAGGCCACCCGCGATCCCGATCATCGCCTGTTCCCGGATGCCGACGTTGATCACGCGCTCCGGGTACTCGGCCCGCAGGTCGTCGAAGGACCACGACGAGATGTCCGCGGTCACCAGCGCCACCCGCGAGTCGGTGGCCACCGCGTCGATCATCGTGTCGATGAAGACGGTGCGCATCAACGTCCTGGTCACCTGGGCGGTCATACCGCACTCCCTTCCTTCGGGCGAACCTTCGCCACCACGGCCTGTGGTCGTCCGTCGGATTCCCGGGTCAGTGCCTCGTACAGTTCGGCGTGGTCGTTGCCGTCCACTGTGGACGCCTGCCAGCCTTCCATTTCGAAGCGCTTGGCCATGCCGCCCGGCCAGCCGAGGCTCGCCGAGCTGTTGTCGATCGCGACGACGGTGAGGCGGTCCAGCCCGAGCCGACCGGCGATCGAGATCGCCTCGTGGTTGCTGCCTTCGTCGAACTCGCCGTCACCGATCAGCACGACCACGCGTGGCTTGCGCCGCCCCTCGGCGCGCAGCCCGATCGCGGTCCCCACGGCGAGCGGGATGCCGTGGCCGAGTGAGCCGCTGCTGATCTCCACCCCGGGGACCAGCGTGTGGTCCGGGTGCATGCCGAGCGGAGAGCCGAGCTGCAGCCAGGTGTCCAGCATCGCCGGGTCGAAGAAGCCCTTCGCGGCCAGCATGGCGTAGTAGGCCATCGGCCCGTGTCCTTTGGACAGGTAGAACCGGTCCCGGTCGGGGTCGTCGATAGTCTCCGGGGACACGTTCAGCACGCGGTCGTAGAGCACCCAGATAGTGTCCATTGTAGACGCTGCCGCCCACAGGTGCTTGTTGTCCCCGAGCATCCTGCCGAAGAATCCCTGCAACGTTTCTTCTGTTGTCTGCATGGCTCCACCTGCAACGTTTCTCTGGGGTGGTCAGGGTTTGCGCGCGGCGAGCAGGACGTACCCCACCGCGGGCTCGTCGTCGAACTGACGGAACCGCGAAAGCGTGGTTTCGAACTGCTCCGCCCCGATGTGCTGCAGGGCCTGCTCCCGCAGGGCCTCGAACCGCTCCGCCGCCTTGCCCCACGACGGCCGCGTGCGGTCGCTGACGTCCTCGGCGGCCTCGGGCACCAGCCCCGCCTCCCGCAGGTGCGACCGGTACTCGTCGAGCTCGACGAGCTTCAGCGCGCCCATCCGGACCAGGTCGACGCTGGAGGCGTCCGACGGCACGCCGTCGACGCGGCGGAGCAGGAAGTCGCCGATGGCCAGGCGGCCGCCCGGCCGCAGCACCCGCGCCGCCTGGCGGATCACGTGCCAGCGGTCCGGCATGTGGTGCAAGGACTCCAGCGCCCAGACGATGTCGAACGACTCGTCCGGGAACGGCAGGTCCATCGCGTCGGCGACCCGGAAGGAGAGCCGCTCGGCCAGCCCGGCGGCGCCCGCGCGGTTGTTCGCCCGCTCGACCTGCCCCTCGGCGATCGAAATGCCGACGCCGGTGATGTCGTGCGCCGCGGCCAGCCGGATGGCCGGTTCACCGATGCCGCACCCGATGTCGAGCAGGTGGTCGCCCGGCTTGACCGTCAGCAGCCCGGCCAGTTTGTCGGTCAGCCGGGTGGTGGCCTCCTCGAGCGTCAGGTCGCCGGGCGGGTCGTCCCAGTAGCCGTGGTGCAGGTTCTCACCCCAGAGCTGGTCGAGCAGCTCCGCGAAACTGTCATAGGCCTGGCCAACCTTGAACGGTGTCGGCTTTGTCACCAGTACCTCTCAACCATCATCTCGGGCGTGATCTTCACGGAGAGCGCGGGCGAGCCACGGTGGCCTTGCACCGCTACGACTCGCGAGCCGGGTCGTACGAGTCTTCGTAGGCTAGGGCGGCCGCGGGCGGCGGGGCATCCCTCGCGTTGATAGCCCTGCGGGCCCGCCCGCTCAGCCGGCGGCGCCGGTCAGCAGCGGGAGCTTGTCGATCCCGGTCATGATGGGAATGGTCTTGAACACCGGACCGTCCAGCGGATCGGTCCGCAGGTGCGGGAAGCGGTCCAGCAGGATGTTCAGCGCGATGCGGCCTTCGAGCCGGGCCAGTGGCGCGCCCATGCAGAAGTGGACCCCCCGCCCGAAGGAGAGGTGGTTGTTGGGATCGCGGGCCGGGTCGAAGGTGTCGGGCGCGGGGAACGCGGTTTCGTCCCGGTTGGCCGCCGCGAGCCACACCATCAGCAGCTCGTCGGCCGGGATGTGCTGCCCGCTCAGCTCCACGGCCTCGTTGGTGAGCCGCGAGACCGCGGCGAACGGGGGAAGCAGCCGCAGGGACTCCTCGATCACGGCCGGCACGATCGTCCGGTCGGCGCGCGCCCGTTCCCGCCACTCCGGGTGGGCGTCCAGGCAGAGCACCGCGTTGCCGAGCAGCATGGTCGTGGTGATGTGCCCGGTGAGCAGCAGCACGAAGCCGAAGTTCACCACCTCGGCGTCGCTGAGGCGTTCGCCGTCGACCTCCGCCTCGACGAGTTTGGACAGCAGGTCGTCGTGCGGTTTCGACCGGCGCTCCGCGACGTGTCCGGCGATGTAGCGGAGGACTTCCTCGGCGCCGTCCATGACGACCTTCTCGTCCCCTTCCGCCTCGATGAAGATCTCCTCGCGGCCGCGGAACATCATGTCGACCCACTGCTTGAACAGCGGGTGGTCCTCGGCGGGCACCCCGAGCAGCTCGGCGATGACGATGACCGGCAGCGGGTAGGCCAGCTGCTCGATCAGTTCGAACCGGTCGCGCCCGCCGACGCCGTCGAGCAGGTCGCGCGTGAGCTCGGCGATCCGCGGTTCGAGGCCCGCCACCACCTTCGGGGTGAAGACCCGGCTCACGATCTTGCGGAGCTTGGCGTGCGGCACGCCGTCCATCCGGAGGAGGTTGCCCTCGTTGACCCGGTCGTCGATGGGGATCTTGCGCTGGACCGCGGAGGAGAAGGTCGCCGGGTCGTTGAGGATCCGCAGCGCGTCGGCGTGGCCGTAGACATTCCACACCTTGGTGGCCGGGTCGAAGGTGACCGGTTCGGCCGGCCGCTCCCCCCGCAGCCAGAACAGCGACTGCGGAGCACCCCAGGTGTCGGCAACTGCGACCATGACGTTCCCTTCCGGTGGAACGGACTTCGGTGGGCGCACCGGAACTGTCGTGCCGGTGACGGCACCCCAGCCTGCCCGCGGGTGCGGGCGGGAACCATCCTCAGTGCTGGTGGACTTGGCCGCGTCAGTCCGCCGCGGACCGGTGGAACAGGGGCAGGACGATCGTGTCGACGATCTCCTCGACGGCCGCGGCCGGGACGGGCTTGAGGGTGGTGAGGAGTTCCAGCTGCAGGAGGGCGAACGGCAGCCCCCGGATCCGGGGCGAGAGCAGGGAAGGATCGATCTCGCCGCGCGCCGCGGCGCGCTCGTACACGACGTCCAGCGCGTGGGGGCGGCCGTACCGGATGACGTCGCGCAGGTCCGCGGGACGGGTGCCGGTCTCCTCGAAGTACCCGGCCAGGTGGATGCCCATCACGGTGACGAACTCGGCCCGGGTCCGGCTGATTTCCTGCATGAGGGCCAGCAGGTCGCCGCGCAGCGAGCCGGTGTCCTTGGGTGCCTGGACGCGGTTGCGCTCGAGGACGTGGACGATCGTCGCCCGCAGCAGTTCGAGCCGGTCGCTCCAGCGCCGGTACAGCACCGGGCGGCTGGTGCCGGCCCGCGCCGCGACCCCGTCCATGGTGAACCGCGCGTAGCCGCCTTCGGTCAGTTCCTGCCAGGACGCGTCCAGCAGTGCCTGTTCCAGGACCGCACCGCGCCGCCGTTCGCTCATACCACTCCCTTGTGGCCCACCGGCGCACCTCGTCCGCGGCCCGATAGGCGAGACCTAAGATACAGATCCGAATCTTACGCGGCGCCTTGCCCTACCAGTTCGGGTGATGGGCGAGCCGGTGCGGCGAACCTAATGTGGCTCCACGCTCAGTGGCGGTGGGTGACGTCCCGCCGGCCGGCGTCACGAAACGGAGTACGTCATGAGTACGGCAACCCCCGCCGTTCCGCAACCGATGACCTTCCCGCTGACCCGCGAGCACCCGCCGGAACCGGCCGGCGAGTACGACCGGCTCCGCGCCGAACAGCCGATCGTCAAGGTCACGCTGCCCACCACGCAGGAGGCGTGGCTGGTCACCCGGCACGCGGACGTCCGCGCGCTGCTGGTCGACCCGCGGATGAGCGCCGATCGCAGCCATCCCAACTTCCCGCTGCGCAGACCGGTGCAGCAGGTGCTGCGCAAGGGTTTCAGCGCCCAGGCCAAGTCGCTGCTCGCCCTGGATCTGCCGGAACACACCGCGCCCCGGCAGATGCTCGCCAACGAGTTCACCCTCCGCAAGATCAACACGCTGCGCCCGGTCATCCAGCAGATCGTGGACGAGCGGATCGACGCGATGCTCGCCGCGGGCCCCGAGGCCGACCTGGTCTCCGACCTGGCGATGCAGGTGCCCTCGCGGATGATCTGCGAGCTGCTCGGCGTACCGCTGGAAAGCCGTGAGTTCTTCCAGGACCGCACGCTGGTCCTGCAGCTGCCGTCCAGCACCCCGGAACAGCAGCTGGACGCCGCCGACGACCTGAACCGGTTCCTGGACGAGCTGGTCACCGCCAAGGAGCGCGAGCCGAGCGACGACGTGCTCGGCCGGCTGGTCGTCCGCAACCGGGAGACCGGGGTGTTCACCCACGACCTGCTCGTCGGCATGGCGCAGAACCTGCTGATCGGCGGGCACGAGACCACCATCAACGCCATCGCGCTGGGCACCATCGGCCTGCTGCAGCGGCCGGAAGTCATCGCCGAGCTGGTGGCCGACCCGAGCCTGATCGGGTCGACCGTCGAGGAAATCCTGCGCTACTACCCGATCTTCGACGTGATGGTCCGGGTGGCGAAGGAGGACGTCGAGATCGGCGGGGTGACGATCGAGGCCGACGACGGGGTGGTGCTCGCGCTCGGATCCACCAACCGGGACGAGGAGCAGTTCCCCGACGCCGGCACCTTCGACGTGCGCCGGGGCGACCGGCACCACATGACGTTCGGCCACGGCATCCACCAGTGCCTCGGCCAGAACCTGGCGCGGGTGGAGCTGGAGATCGTGTTCAGCACCCTGTTGCGCCGGATTCCCACGCTGCGCCTGGCCATCGACGTCGACAGCGTGCCGTTCAAGGTCACTTCGACGATCACCGGCGTCTTCAGCCTGCCCGTCGCCTGGTAGCCGGGGATCACCGCCGCCGGACGGGGTGGCGCGGTCGCCGCGCGACCCGCCACCCGTCCGGCGTAAGACACACTTGCGTATCCAATCCGCCGGAACTACAGTGAGCCTCCATAAGAAACAGCAATGTATCTTAGGAGGTGTCGATGGCTTCGCCCGGCAAGCCCGCGCCCGCCACCGACGCGACCGATCCCGGCCGCGTCGACCCGGCGGTGTGGCGGCTGGCGTTCACCATCATCGCCGGCGCGCTGGCGGCGATGTTCGACACCACGATCGTCAGCGTCGCCATCAACGACCTGGCCCGCGAGCTGCACGCCCCGCTCGGCACCATCCAGTGGGTGAGCACCGGCTACCTGCTGGCCATGTTCGTCACCATCCCGATCGTCCGGTGGGCCCAGTCCGCGGTCGGCGGCAAGCGGCTGTGGCTCGGCTCGCTCGGGCTCTTCCTGGTCGGTTCGGTGCTCTGCGCGCTGGCGTGGAACGCCACCAGCCTCATCGTGTTCCGGATCGTCCAGGGCATCAGCGGCGGCGTCATGATGCCGATGATGATGACGCTGATCATGCAGGCCGCCAAGGGCCGCAACATCGGCAAGGTGATGGCGACCATCTCCCTGCCCATCGCGCTCGGCCCGATCCTCGGGCCCGTCCTGGGCGGTCTCCTGCTGGCCACCGGCAACTGGCGGCTGCTGTTCCTGGTCAACATCCCGTTCTGCGCCGTCGGTCTCTGGCTCGCGTACCGGAACCTCCCCGACGACCGGCCCACCGGCGACCGGGGCCGGCTCGACGTCGTCGGCCTGCTCCTGCTGTCGCCGGGCGCCGCCGCCGTCGTCTACGGCCTGTCCCGGACCGCTACCGGCTTCGGCACCGCCGCCGTCCTGGTCCCCCTCCTGACCGGGCTGGCCATGGTCGCCGGCTTCGTCGTCTGGGCCCTGCCACGCGGCTCACGGGCGCTGGTGAACGTCCGGCTGTTCGGGCACCGTTCGGTCGCGTCGTCGTCGGTCCTGTACTTCCTGAGCGGCGCGACCCTGTACGGCGCGATGCTGCTGCTGCCGCTGTTCTGGCAGCAGGCGCGGGGCGTGGACGCACTCGGCGCGGGACTGCTGCTCATCCCGCAGGGCGTCGGCACCCTGCTGTCGCGGTTCGTCGCCGGGCGCTACACCGACAAGGTCGGTCCCCGTGCGGTCGCGCTCGTCGGGTTCACCGCCGTGGTCCTGACCACCGTGCCGTTCGCGTTCGTCACCGCCGGCACTTCCGACGTGCTGCTGATGGTCTTCCTGCTGGTGCGCGGCCTCGGCATGGGAGTCGCCACCATCCCGCTGGGCAGTTCCGCCTACATCGGACTCGACCACGGCGAAATCCCCAACGCCACCATCCTGGTCCTCATCGTGCAGCAGATCGGCGGCTCGCTGGGCATCGCCCTCCTGGCCATGATCCTCCAGCACGCCGCTTCCGGAGCGAAGACGCCGGACGCCCTCATCCACGCCTACGGCACCACCTTCTGGTGGTCGATCGGCTTCACCGCACTGGCCGTGCCGTTGTGCCTCTTCCTCCCCGGCCGGCCCAAGCCCGTGCCCGCCCCGGACAAGACGGAAGCCGAAGTGCCCGTCGAAGCCTGAGCCGTCGTTCTCCCCCACCGACGGCTCAGTCGAGATGAAGGGTCTCTTCGGTCCGGCAACGGACCGAAGGGGCCCTTCACTCCCCCCGAACCTCGATCAGCCGGGACGCGAAGTAGTAGCGCAGGTTGTGTACCGCCTCGGCGAAGTGCAACCAGAGCCAGCCGTGCGCCGCCGTCGCATCCGGCCAACTCACCGCCCGGACTGGCCAACTCACCGGTCACAGCGGCCAACTCGCCCGCGGCGGCGGTGAGTTGGCTGTTGCGGGCGGTGAGTTGGCTGTTGCGGGCGGCGAGTTGGCTGTTGCGGGCGGCGAGTTGGCTGTTGCGGGCGGCGAGTTGGCTGTTGCGGGCGGCGAGTTGGCTGTTGCGGGCGGTGAGTTGGCTGTTGCGGGCGGTGAGTTGGCTGTTGCGGGCGGGCAGGCGCGCGGATCGGCGACTTGCGTACTTCACTCCTATCAGGTTGAGGGATGCTCGGCCGTTGCCCGCATTCCTATGGTTTCCCAACGGGTTCACAGCGCGCTGTCCCCCGCCGCGGAGTCGTTTCCGGTGGCCCGGCCCGCTTCCGAGGAGGAGCCAGATGACCGACGCCGTTGCCTTCCCCCAGGACCGGACCTGCCCCTACCGGCCGGCGCCGGGCTACCGGCCGCTGGCCGAGCAGCGCCCGCTGTCCCGGATCACCCTCTACGACGGCCGGGAAGCCTGGGCGGTCACCGGCTACGCGCTGACCCGCCTGCTGCTGGCCGATCCCCGCATTTCCAGCGACCACACCAATCCCGCGTGGCCGGTGGCCAACGCGGCCGCGGCCGCCGCGCGGGAGTTCGGCGCGGACCAGAAGAAGGTCATCAGCCTCCTCACCGCGCTCGTCGGCGTCGACGATCCGGAGCACCGCGTCCGGCGGGAACTGGCGGAGGCGTGCTTCACCCCCGGGTTGGTCGACGCGCTGCGCCCGAAGATCCGCGAGGTCGCCGACCGGCACCTGGACGCCATGGTCTCCCGCGGCGCGCCCGCGGACCTGGTGCAGGCGTTCGCCTCGCCCGTGGCCTTGGTGGCGCTGTACGAAACGCTCGGCATCCCGCGCGAGGACCAGGAGTACTTCAAGCAGAAGACGCAGCAGCTGTTCGGCCCCCAGGCCCGCGCGATCCACGAGGAGCTCGTGACCTACCTGGCCGAGCTGATCGGGAAGAGACCGCAGCAGCCCGGCGAGAGCCTGCTCGGCGCCCTCGTCACGCTCGTCGCCGAGCGCGGCACCCCGGCGGACGCGGTTCCCGCGGAGATCCTCCAGATGCTGCTGATCATGCTGGTGAGCGGCCACCACACCACGTCCAGCTCGATCGCGATCGGCGCGAGTGCCCTGCTGCACCACCCCGAACGGCTCGCCGGGCTGCGGGCCGACCCGTCGCTGGTGCCCGCGGCCGTCGACGAGCTGACCCGGCTCGTGTCCGTCACCGACGGGGTGCAGCGGGTGGCCGCGGAGGACATCGAGGTGGCGGGCACCACCATCGCCAAGGGCGACGGCGTGTTCTTCGTGCTCTCCCTCATCAACCGGGACCCGGAACACTACGCACGGCCGGAAGACCTGGACTGGGACCGCCCCGCCCCCGACGACCACGTGGGCTACGGCTTCGGCCCGCACCGGTGCGTGGGGGTGGACCTGGCCCGCGCCATCATGGAGATCGCCTTCCGCACGCTGCTCGAGCGGCTGCCCGGCCTGCGCCTCGCGGTCGCGGCGGACGAGATCCCGGTCCAGCCGGGAGAGTCCTTCCAGGGACTGGTCGAACTGCCGGTCGCCTGGTAGCCGGCCCGCGTCAGCGACGCCGGCCGGCGATCAGGCGGGCGAGGGACACCGCGCCGCGCAGCGAAGACAGGCCGCCCAACGTGGCCGGCCCCACCGGCACCGGCGCCTGGCCCGGGCGGGCCAGGCCGGCGAGGTGCCCGGCCACCGCCCCGACGAACTCGGGGATGCCCGCCGCGAAGCCGCCGCCGATCAGCGTGCGCTCGGGGTGGACGAGTTCCTGCACGCCGGTCACCGCGGCGGCCAGTGCGCGGGCCGTCCCTTCGATCGCGTCGATGGCCCACGGCTCCCGGTCGCGCCAAGCCCACCGCAGGTCGTCGAAGGTGACGTCCGCTCCGCGCAGGTGGGTGGCGCGGCGCAGGGTGGCCGGTCCGGAAGCGAGCGCCTGGAGGCAGCCCTGGCGGCCGCAGACGCACCGCGGGCCGCCCATCTCGACGATCACGTGCCCGATCTCGAAGGAGCCGCGGCCGAGCCCGGGGCACGGGACACCGCCGAGGACCAGGCCGCCGCCGACGCCGGTGCCCACCCCGATGTAGAGCAGGTCGTCGCAGCCCGAGGCCCGGGCCTCGGCGAGCGCGCCGAGGTCGCCGTCGTCACCCCAGGCCACGACCGCTTCCGGGAACAGCGCCCGCAGCGAGGCGTCCAGGGCGACGCCGGTCCACTCCGGACGGTTGGGCCAGGCGGCGACGCGGCCGTCCGGCCCGACCGTGCCGGGCATCGCGACACCCACCGACGCCAGCGGCGCCCCGACCCTCGCCCGCAGCTCGGCCACGTGGCCGGCCAGCTGCGCGAGGTCCTGGTCGGCGCTGTGCCGGGGGCCCCAGGGGAACGCGGTCTCGTAGACACACCCGGCGTCGGTCTCGACCAGGAGCGCGACCTTGGTGCCCCCGATGTCGATGCCCAGGTGGTGCGGGGTCTCCACGCCCGTCAGCGGCCGGGTACCGACGGGCAGAGCGCGAGCAGGTCGGCCGGCCGCTGCAGCACCACGTCGGGACCGGCGGCGAGCAGCTCGCCGATGTCGTCCGGTGGCGCCCACAGCGCGGCGGCCGAGGTGACACCGGCACCCCGCGCGCTGGCCAGGTCGGTCGGCGCGTCGCCGATCATCATGGCCCGCTCCGCGGGGACGTCCAGCAGGCTCAGCGCGTGCAGCACGATGTCGGGGGCCGGCTTGGGCCGGGCGACCTCGTCCGAGCCGATAACGTGCTCGAAGAACGGGAGCAGCCCCAGGTCGCCGAGCAGCGACCGGGCCCGCGGCCCGCTCTTGCCGGTGGCGATGGCCAGCCGCAGGCCACGGGCCCGCAGCGTCAGCAGCAGTTCGGTGACCCCGTCGAAGACCTGGACCTGCGAGGCGAGGCGGTAGCTCTCGCGGACGAAGGGTTCTTCCATCGCCAGTGGCAGGTTCATGATCCGCATGATGTCCGGGAAGTAGCGGCCGAGGTGGCGCCGGTACTCCTCGAAGGGCGCGGGCCCGTCACCGACCACTTCGGCGTAGGCGATGGCGAAGGCCTCGCTCATCACCGCGAAGCTGTCGACGACGACCCCGTCGAGGTCGAAGATGACCGCGTGCCGGACCGGTGCCGAGGGATCGGCCCCGGCCTCCGGTCGGTCGACGATCGGGAATGTCATGGAGCACCCTCTCTACTGGTACGCCGGGACCACACCGCGCGCCGAGCCCGCGGAGGCGTAGAAGTTCTCGATCATCTGGACGATCGGCCGGGCTTCGGCGACGGCCCGGCCGCGGTTGCCGGGATCGGCCAGCATCGCGGCGAGGTCGCCCACCTGGCGCGTGTATTCGACGCCGATCGGTTCGGCCGGTACCGGAAGCCGGGTCGTGGTGCCTTCGCGGGTCACCGTCAGCACGGGTTCGGGCTCCCGGTTGGGGCTGAAGCCGAAGGTGCACCGCAGATCCGCGGTGCCGGCGCTGCCCTCGACGTGGATCACCGAGACGTCCCGCGCCTGGTGCGACGCCCAGCTCGCCCGCAGGGACACCGAGACGCCGTCGTCGCGGACGAGGAAGCCGCGCGCGGTGTCCTCGACGTCGGCGGCGTCGGCGCCCAGCTGGTCCTGCCGCCACGCGGCGCGCCAGGCGCCGGCGTTGACGAAGTCGTCCGACGTCACGCCGATCACCTGGGTGAAGGCGGCCGGGCCGAGCAGGAACGCGAGGGTGTCGAGCAGGTGCCAGCCGAGGTCGTACAACGCTCCCCCGCCTGCCTTCTCGCGCTGGGTGAACCAGCCACCCGCCCGCGGCACGCCCCGCGCGCGGATCCAGCCCATGGCGACGTGCCGGAGGTCGCCCAGCTCCGGCAGGACCTGCCGCAGCGCCTCGACATCACCGCGGTACCGGGCGGCGCTGCCGGCCAGCAGCATCCCGCCGCTGCGTTCGGCCGCCGCGAGGACGTCGATCTCCGCCGAGGTCAGGCACACCGGCTTCTCGAGGAAGACGGAGATCCCGGTGGCGAGCAGCGCGCCCGCCACCTCGGTGTGCAGGTAGTTGGGCACCGCGACGACGGCGAGGTCGACCTCGCGCGCGGTCAGGGCGGACACCGCGGCATGGGTGGGGATACCGGTCGCCTTCGTGAACGCCTGCCGCGACGCCGGATCCGCGTCCACGGCGGCGACCACCTCGAAGTCCGCGTGTTCGCGCAGCAGGGGCAGCCACAGCTCCCGGCCCGCCCAGCCGAGCCCGACCACCGCGGCCCGGACGTTCATGCCCGCGCCACGGCGTCGGCGATGATCTCGGCGGTCGCGTGCAGCTCCGCCTCGCCGGCCAGCAGGACCCGGTGGTGCAGCCAGACGCAGTCGCTGCTGATGGCGTCGGTGTTGGGGCAGCGCTTCGCGATCGCGTCCATGGTCTCCTCCGGGGCGCCGAGCTCCCAGAAGGCGTCGGTGCGGTAGATCGCGCGGAACGCCGCGAACGCGGGCAGGCCGGCTTCGACGAGCCGGTCGACCAGGGCGTTGCGCTTCTCCTCGGCGAGGCCGGGGACGCGGAACATGGCCATGTAGTGGGAGTTGCGGTCGGCGCGCACGTCACCGCCCTGCGGCACGACGCCGTCGATCTCGCCGAGCAGCCGGGACAGCAGCGTCCAGCGCTCGTCGCGCACGGCGATCTGCTCGTCGAGGCGGGCCAGCTGCGCCCGCAGCACGGACGCGGAGAACTCGTTGAGCCGCATGTTGGACCCGGCGATCTTGTGGAAGTACCGGCGGTCCTCGCGAGGACGGCCGCAGCTGTGCCGGAGGAACGCCGTCTCGTACTTTTCGCGCTCGCCTTCGGGGAACACGACGGCGCCGCCCTCGCCCGCCGTCATCAGCTTGCCGTTCTGGAAGCTGAACGTGGCGATGCTGTCCAGTTCGCCGACGCGCTTGCCCTGCCAGCGCGCGCCGTGCGCGTGCGCGGCGTCCTGCAGCAGCGGCACCCCGGTGTCGGCGGAGATCTTCGCCAGCGCGTCCATGTCGGCCATCAGCCCGGCCATGTGCACCGGCATGATCACCTTGGTGCGCGGCGTGATCGCGGCCGCCACCGCTTCCGGGTCGAGGTTGTAGGTGGCGGCGTCGACGTCCACCGGGACGGTGACCGCCCCGAGCCGCTGGGCCGCCTGGGACGAGGAGATGAAGGTGAAGGCCGGCACGATGACCTCGGTGCCGGGACCGACGTCCATCACCTGCAGGGCGAGTTCCAGCGCGTGCGTCCCGTTCGTGACCGCCAGCGCGTGCGCGGCGCCGTGGTGCTCGGCGAACTCGCGTTCGAACGAGTTCACCTCGTCCCCGCCCATGCGCCACCACTGACCCTGTTCGAGCGCGCGGACCAGGCCGTCCCGCTCGGCGTCGTCGTACTGCGGCCACGCGGGGAATTCCGGTGCCTTTCGCGCGTTCATGCGTTCTCCGAATCTCCGCTGGGGTTCGAATTGAAGAAAAGCCCGTGCCGTGTCCGGAATGCGTCGGAATCAGCGTGCACCCCAGGCTAGGTCGGCCGGCGCAGGGCTTCCATCCCCCGGCTTGGTAGTCGCCGATTCCTCAACCCAGGCCGAAGAAAGCGCGGTAGGAGGCCAATTGCCCGGCGAGCATGTGGATTCCGCAATGGACGCGGAAGCCGAGTGCCGCCGCTTCGCGCAGGAGCCGGGTTTCGCGGGGCTTCATGATGATGTCGGCGACCACGCAGCCCGGGGACAGGTCCGCCGGCCGGAACGGCAGCGGGTCGCCGGGCCGCAACCCGAGCGGGGTCGCGTTCACGACGATGCCGGCACCCGCGGTGTCCGGCCCGGCCGACGTGACGGTCCGGCCCGGCCAGTGCGCGTCCAGGCGGGCCCGCAGCGCGGTCAGTTTCGCGGTGTCCGGGTCGCACACCGCCAGCCGGGCGGCACCGGCCGCCAGCAGCGCGGCGGCGATGGCGCTGCCCGCACCGCCGGCCCCGACGAGGGTCACCCGCTGCGCTCTCGGGTCGTGGCCGGCCGCGGCCAGCCCGGCCACGAACCCGGTGCCGTCGAAGTTCTCGGCGTACCACCGGCCGCCGGCTTCCCGCCGGAGTGCGTTGGCGCTTCCGGTGATCTCCACCATCGGGCTGCACCGGTCGGCGAGCCCGGCCACGGCGGCCTTGTGCGGCACGGTGACGAAGATGCCGTCGAGGTTGCCGGCGCACCGCAGCCCGGCGACGATCCGCTCGAGGTGCGCCGGCTCGGCGAGCACCGGCACCAGCACCGCGTCGACGCCGAGCTCGGCGAAGAGCGGGTTCAGCAGCCCGGGCGACTGCACCTGGGCGACCGGGTCCCCCAGCACGACGTACAGCCGGGTGGTGCCGCTGACGGTCACCCCGCCCCGGCTAGCCACGCAGCATCCCCGCGACGGACAACGCCAGTTCGACCGACTGCTCGGCGTTGAGCCGCGGATCGCAGGCGGTCAGGTAGCGCGCGGGCAGGTCGGCTTCCGCGATGCCCGCGGCGCCCCCGAGGCATTCCGTCACGTCCTCGCCGGTCACCTCGACGTGGATGCCGCCGGCGTGGGTGCCGAGCCGCCGGTGCACTTCGAAGAAGCCGGCGAGCTCGTCGACGACGTGGGCGAAGTGGCGGGTCTTGTACCCGTTGCCCGACGTCCGGGTGTTGCCGTGCATCGGGTCGCACTGCCAGATCACCTCGTGCCCGGAGGCGGTGACCTTCTCGACGATCGGCGGGAGGTACTCGCGGACCTGGCCGTGCCCCATCCGGCTGACCAGCGTCAGCCGGCCCGGCGTGCGGTGCGGGTCGAGGCGCCGCACGTACTCCACGGCCTGTTCCGGCGTGGTGCCCGGCCCCAGCTTCAGGCCGATCGGGTTGGACAGCAGCTCCGCGAACGCGATGTGGGCGCCGTCGAGCTGGCGGGTGCGTTCCCCGATCCACAGGAAGTGCGCCAGCCCGCTGGAGAGCCGGGGTTCCGGGCCACCGGCGTCCGCCCACAGGACGGCCCGCTCGTAGTCGAGCAGGAGCAGTTCGTGGCTGACGTAGACCTCGCTCGGGGCCCGGTCGCCCTCCGCCAAGGGCCGTCCACCGGCCGGTGCCGCGCTGCGGGCGCCGGCGAGCGCGCCCTGGGCCGCCAGCGGTTCGCCGATGCCCTCGGCGCAGAGCTTGCGGACCAGGTCCATCGCGCTGGCGGCGTGGGCGTAGGCCATCAGCATCCGGTGCGGGTCCGGCGTCCGGGCGGCGGCCGTGTGCTCCGGGGAGTTCACGATGTCGCCCCGGTAGACCGGCAGGCCCAGCGCGTCGACGGTGCCGGACCGCGGCTTGGCGAACTGCCCGGCCATCCGGGCGACCTTGACCACCGGCAGGCCGCCCGCGCCGGCCAGCGCACCCGCCATCCGCTCCAGCACCCCGAGGTTGGCCCGCAGGTGCGGCTCGGTGTTGCCGGCGAACGTCTCCGCGCAGTCCCCGCCCTGCAGCAGGAACGCCTCGCCGCGGGCGACCGAGGCGAGGCGACGGCTCAGCAGCGCCGTCTCCTCCGGCGCGACGATCGGCTCGGCGTTGTGCAGCAGCCCGATCACCGCGCCCGCCCGCCCGGCGTCCGGCCAGCGCGGCTGCTGCGCGGCCGGCCGGGCCAGCGCGGCACTCAGCCGTCCGGCCAGCACCGGGTCGACCGCGCGGCCGTGGGCCGCGCCGGCCGGGAGGTGCGGCAGGCGCTTCACGTCGCCGCCGCTTCCGCCGCGCCGACCAGGTTTTCCAGGCTGGCGCGGGGCATCCGGTCCAGGACGTCCACGACCACCCGCGGCGGCACGTCGCTCACCAGCTCCGCGCCCCGCGGCCCGGTCAGCACGAAGGCGAGTCCGCTGATCGCCTTCTTGTCCCGGCGCATCTGGCGGACCAGTACCGCCGGGTCGACGTCGTCGGGCAGGGCGGCAGGCAGGCCGTAGTGGCGGACGACGTCCCGGTGTTCGTCCACTCCGGGCTGGTCGATGCGGCCCAGTGCGCCCGCCAGCCGGCCCGCGAAGACCGTGCCGATGGCCACGGCTTCGCCGTGGCGCAGGGCGAAGCCGGTCGCGATCTCCAGCGCGTGGCCCAGCGTGTGGCCGTAGTTGAGCAGGTGCCGCAGCCCGGTGTCGCGCTCGTCCTGCGCGACGATGTCCGCCTTCAGGGTGACACTGGCGGCGATCTGCTCCGGCAGCGACAGCCCCCGGAGGTCCGGCGCGCCGATGAAGTGGCACCGGGCGATCTCGCCGAGGCCGTTGCGCACCTCCCGCGGCGGCAGGGTCGTCAGGTAGTCCGTGTCGCACAGCACCGCACTGGGCTGCCAGTACGCGCCGACGAGGTTCTTGCCCGCCGTCAGGTTCACCGCGGTCTTCCCGCCGACGCTGGCGTCGACCTGGGCGAGCAGGGACGTGGGCAGGTGGACCACGGCGACGCCCCGGTGGTACAGCGCGGCCGCCAGCCCGACGACGTCCGTGGTCGTGCCGCCGCCGCAGGAGACGACGACGTCGGACCGGGTGAGCCCGAACCGCGCGAACTCGCCGCACAATTCTTCCACTGTGGACAGACGCTTGTCGTGCTCGCCGTCGCGCGCCGGCAGCAGCAGGGTCTCGACCCCGGTGTCCGGCACCCAGTCCGCCGGGCGGGCCGACACGACCACGGCCCGCCGCGCCCCGAGCCGGCGGACGACGCCGGGCAGCGACGTCCGCACACCGGGGCCGACGAGCACGTCGTAGGAACGCTCCGCCAGGCGGACCGGGATCGTCGTCCTCACGGCGCCTTCTCCCGCGGCTCCGGCACGGTGCGGTACGGCAGGTCGGCGATCCGGGACACCGGCTCGCTGCCGTGGTGGAGGTACTCGCCGCCGTAGAAGAAGTTGAGGTAGGGGATGTAGTGGTGCTCGTACGCGGTCCTGCAGAGGCAGGCGAACTTCGCCAGCAGGCCGTCTTTTTCCGCCATCGTCGTGCCTTTCGCTTTCAGCTGAGCTCGCCGGACAGCACGCGGGCCACCAGCGTCCGGTGCTCGTCGTCGTCGGTGATCGTGCGCACCTGCTCGCGGCCGTCCCGAACCGTCAGGTACCGGCGCTGCCGCAGGAACACCTGGCCGTTCCCGAACGCCCGGCCGCACAGGGTTTCCTGGGTGTCGGTGCGGTTCGTGTCCCCCACGAGGGCCCGGAAGTTGTCCTCCAGCTCCTGCCAGTCACTCCACTGGCGGGGTTTCGTCGTGAACGTGTAGACGACGCCCCAGCGGGTGACCGCGCCCCGGCGTTGCAGCGCGTACCCGGCTTCGTGCTCCAGCAACCGGAATTGGCTGCCGTACTGGGTGTGCACGCCGGGCGACACCGGCAACGGCTCGAGGTAGGTGGGTCCGGGGTAGCCGACGTCCACGAGCCATTCGCCGTCGTCCAGGGTGACGAGGTTGAACATGTGCTCGATGTCGGTCCCGAAGGTCTCGCGGCCTTCGGTGGTGCTGCCCGCGAGCGGCGTGACGTCGTAGCCCAGTTCGCTCAGGAGCCGGTGGAACAGCCGGTTCAGGTGGTAGCAGGCGCCGCCGTGCCCTTCGGCGATGCTGGTCACGAAGACGTCGTCCTCGTCGAGGTCCACGACGTTGACGGCGTCACGGAGTTCGTAGGCGAGGCTGTTGTAGGGGATCGCCGTGAGGTGGCTCTTCTGCAACTTCCGCAGCGTCTCGAGGTCCACGCCGGTTTCCCCGCCGCAGCCGATCCGCTGGAGGTAGGTCTCCGCGTCGAACACGTTCGTCACCTTCTTTCAGAGGAGCTCGTTCAGGTGCGCGGCGAGCAGGGCCGGCGTCGGGTGGTCGAACACGATGCCGGGCGCGAGCTTGCGTTCGGTCAGAGCGCGAAGCCGGTTGCGCAGCTCGATGGCGGTGAGGGAGTCGAAGCCGATTTCGAACAGCCCCTGGTCCGGGTCGATCCGGTCGGCCTCGCGGTAGCCCAGCACCCCCGCCACCTGCGCTCGCACCGCGTCGAGCAGGACCTTCGCCCGCTCGTCCGGGGTGAGCCCGGCCAGCCGGGTGGCCAGCTTCTCGTCCACAGCGGACTTCGTGTGGGCCTGGTGCCTGCTCGCGCGGACCAGGCCGCGCAGCAGCTGCGGCACCTCGGTGCCGGCGGCCCGCAGTCCGCGCAGGTCCAGCCGGGCGGGCACCAGCGTGGCCTGCCCGGACGCGATGGCGGCGTCGAAGAGTTCCATGCCTTCCACGGGTTTCATCGCGACCAGGCCGCCGCGCCGGTTCATCCGGTCGCGGGCGGCCTCGTCGGTCCCCGCCGCCATGCCGCCGGTGGTCTGCTCCCACAGGCCCCAGGCCAGCGACTGGCCCGGCAGGCCGGCCGCTCGCCGGTGGGCCATCAGCCCGTCCAGGTACGCGTTCGCCGCGGCGTAGCTGCCGCTCCCGGCGCCCATGAACACCGCGGAAACCGATGAATAGACGACGAACGCGTCCAGCTCCAGGTCCCGGGTCAGCTCGTCGAGGTGCCGGGCCGCGGTCACCTTGGGCGCGAACACCTCGGCCAGCCGGTCCGGTGTCACCGTCCCGATCACCCCGGCGTCGGAGACACCGGCCGTGTGCACGACGGCGGCAGGCCGGTGCTCGGCCAGCAGGGACGCCACCTGCTCCCGGTCGGCGACGTCGCAGGCGGCGACGGTGACGTCCGCCCCGAGCCCGGTGAGGTCGGTGACCAGGTCCTTCGCGCCGTCGGCGTCCAAGCCCCGGCGGCTCGCCAGCACCAGCTGCCGGACGCCGTGCCGCTCCACCAGGTGCCGGGCCACCAGGCCGCCGAGCGACCCGGTGCCGCCGGTGATCAGCACCGGCCCCCGTGCCCCGAACACGGCGGGCGAAGCCGGCCGGGCGGCGCGGGCGAGGCGGGGCACGGAGAAGGTGGTGCCGCGCACGGCAAGCTGCGGCTCCCCGGTGGCCAGCACCGCACCCAGCGGCACTTCACCCAGCAGCGCGTCACCCAGCGGCACCTCGCCGTCGGTGTCCAGCAGGACGATCCGGTCCGGGTTCTCCGCCTGCGCGGCCCGGACCAGACCCCACACCGCCGCCCCGGCCGGGTCGGTCACCACACCGTCGCCGGCGGGCACCGCACCCCGGGTCACGATCGCGAGCTTCGACTCCTCCAGCCCGCCACCGGCGAGCCAGCACTGCACGACGTCCAGGACGCGGACGGTCAGCGCCAGCACCGGGTCCTCGTCGCCGGTGCGGCCGGTGGCTTCCATGACGGCCACCGCCGGGGCGGTGGTCACGCCGGACAGCACGTCGTCGGCCAGCGTCGCCACGTCTTCCGCGGTCGCCACCGCGACCCACGACGGCACCGGCGGCGGACTGTCCACCTGGGACAGTCGCGTCCAGTCGACCCGGTACAACGAGCCGGTGCCCGCCGCCGTCGCCAGCTGGTCGTCGGACACCGGACGGCCGACCAGGGCATCCAGCGTCACGACCAGGCCACCGGCCTCGTCCACGGCCTCGAGCGACAGGCTGTCCGGCTCGGGCTTGGCGACCCGCACGCGCAGCACCGAAGCACCGGCCGCGTGCAGCCGCAGCCCGTTCCACGCGAACGGCAGCCGCACCTCGTTCCCGTAGGACCCGGTGTCCGCCGCGGCGCTGACCATCGTCGAGTGCAGGGCCGCGTCCAGCAGCGCGGGGTGGATGCCGAACTTCCCGGCTTCCCCGCGGTGCGGTTCGGGCAGGGCGACCTCGGCGAAGGTTTCCTCGCCGCGCCGCCACACCGCCCGCACGGCCCGGAACGCCGGTCCGTACCCGTAGCCGACGTCGGCGAGCACGTCGTAGGCGCCGCTGATGTCCACGGGCTGGGCGCCGGGCGGCGGCCAAGCGGCGAAGTCGAACTCGGCGGTCCCCCGCGGCCGGTCGCCCGGGACGAGCACGCCGGTCGCGTGCCGGATCCAGGTGTCCGCGTCTTCGCGCAGCGAGTAGACGTCCACCGTGCGCGAGCCGTCCTCACCGGGGCCGCCGAGCGCGACCTGCACCCGGACCCCGCCGCGGCGGGGCACCACGAGCGGCGCCTCGATCACCAGCTCGTCGAGCACCGGGCACCCGGCTTCGTCACCGGCCCGCACGGCCAGCTCGACCAGCCCGGTGCCGGGCACGATCACGACGTCCCGGACGGCGTGGTCGGCCAGCCAGGGGTGCGATCGCAGGGACAGCCGCGAGGTGAAGACGAGGCCGTCGGACTGCGGCAGCGGCACGACCGCGCCGAGCAGCGGGTGGCCCGCGCCGGCGAGGCCGAGCGAGACGGCGTCGGTGGCGGCGGTCTCGTCGGGGCGGAGCCAGTAGTGCTCGTGGTCGAAGGCGTAGGCCGGCAGGTCCACCCGCGCGGGCGGCACCACCGTCGCCCAGTCGACCGCGACCCCGCGGACGAACAGCCCGGCCATCGACGTCAGCAGCCGCCGCAGGCCACCGTCGTCACGCCGCAGCGAACCGGCCACGACGGCGGCGGTGTCGTCGGTGAGCTCGGTGATCGGCTGCACCAGCACCGGGTGCGCGCTGAGCTCGACGAACACGCCGTGCCCCTGCTCGAGCAACGCGGCCACGGCCGGGCCGAACCGCACCTGGTTGCGCAGGTTCCGGTACCAGTAGCCGCCGTCGACGACCCCGGCGTCACGAATCCACCGGCCGGTCACGGTGGAGAGGAACGGCACCAGCGGTGCCCGGGCGTCGATCCCGGCCAGTGCGTCGGCGAGGGTCTCCTCGATGTCCTCCACGTGCCGGCTGTGGGAGGCGTAGTCCACCGCCACCCGCCGGACGCGGACCCCTTGGCCGGACACGGTTTCCAGCACTTCGTCGAGCGCCTCGGCGTCCCCGGCGAGCACCACCGACGACGGGCTGTTGACCGCCGCCACCTCGACCCGGCCGCCCCACGGCGCCAGCCGCGCGGTCGCGTCTTCTTCGCTCAGGGCCACCGAAGCCATGCCCCCGCGGCCGGACAGCTTCGCGGCGATCGCCTGGCTGCGCAGCGCCACGACCTTCGCCGCGTCCTCGAGCGACAACGCACCGGACACGCACGCTGCGGCGATTTCGCCCTGGGAGTGCCCGAGCACCGCGTCGGGTACGACCCCGGCCGACGACCACACCGCGGCCAGGCCGACCATCACCGCGAAGCACGCGGGCTGGAGCACGTCCACGCGGTCCAGGAGGTCCGCCTCGCCGCGCAGCACGTCGAGCAGCGGCCAATCGACCCACGGCTCCAGCGCGGCCGCGCATTCGGCGATCCGCTCGGCGAACACCGGGGAGGCGTCCAGCAGTTCCCGGCCCATGCCCGCCCACTGCGTCCCCTGGCCCGGGAACACCCACACGAGCTTGCCCGGCAGGCCGGCCGCGGGCACCCGGCCGGTGATCAGGCCCGGTTCGTCCTCGCGGCGGGCCAGCGCGGCGAGCCCGGCGCGGGCCTCCTCGGCCGAACCGGCCACCACGACCGCGCGTTCGCCGAACCGGGCCCGGCCGGCCAGGGCACCGGCCACGGCCGCGAGCGGCTCGGCGGAATCGTCCAGGAACGCGGTCAGCAGGCGTGCCTGGCCGGCCAGGGAACCGGCGCTGCGGGCCGAAACGACCAGCGGCACCACCCCGTCCGGCCGCTCGGCGACCGGCTCGATCCCGGCCGGCGCTTCTTCGATGATCAGGTGGGCGTTCGTGCCGCTGATCCCGAACGACGACACCCCGGCCCGGCGCGGACGGCCTTCGCGCGGCCACTCACGAGCCTCCGTCAGCAGCGAGACCGCCCCGGCCGACCAGTCCACCTGCGTGGTGGGCCGGTCCACGTGGAGGGTGGGCGGCATGACGCCGTGCCGCAGCGCCTGCACCATCTTGATCACCCCGGCGACCCCGGCGGCCGACTGCGTGTGCCCGAAGTTCGACTTCACCGACCCCAGCCACAACGGCTTTTCCGGGTCGCGGTCCTTCCCGTAGGTGGCCAGCAGGGCCTGCGCCTCGATCGGGTCGCCCAGCGCCGTCCCGGTGCCGTGCCCCTCCACGACGTCCACATCGGACGGGGCGAGCCCGGCGCCCGCGAGGGCCCGGCGGATCACCCGCTGCTGGGACGGCCCGTTGGGGGCGGTCAGGCCGTTGGACGCGCCGTCGGAGTTGACCGCGCTGCCGCGCAGCACGGCCAGGACCCGGTGCCCGCGCTCGCGGGCCACCGAGAGCCGCTCCAGCACGACGACCCCGGCGCCCTCGGCCCAGCCCGTGCCGTCCGCGCCGTCCGCGTAGGCCTTGCACCGGCCGTCGCCGGCCAGGCCGCGCTGCTTCGAGAACTCCACGAACGTGCCGGGCGTCCCCATCACCGTGACGCCGCCGGCCAGGGCCATCGAGCACTCGCCCTGCCGCAGCGCCTGCCCGGCCAGGTGCATCGCGACCAGCGACGACGAGCACGCCGTGTCGATCGTGACCGCCGGGCCTTCGAAGCCGAAGACGTAGGACACCCGGCCCGACACCACGCTCGAGGCGCCCGCCGTGCTCGCGTACCCCTCCAGTTCGGCCGCGGCCGCGCCCATCCCGTAGCCCTGGTTGGACACCCCGGCGAACACGCCGACGTCGGTGCCCTTCAACGAAGCCGGATCGAGGCCGGCGCCCTCCAGCGCCTCCCACGACGTCTCCAGCAGCAACCGCTGCTGCGGATCCATCGCCAGGGCCTCCCGCGGCGAAATCCCGAAGAAGCCCGCGTCGAACAGCCCCGCGCCCTCGAGGAAACCGCCCTGGCTGGTGTACGTCGTGCCGGCCGAGTCGGGGTCGTCGTCGAACAGGTTCTCCAGGTCCCAGCCCCGGTCCTCGGGGAAGGGCGAGAGCCCTTCGCGGCCCTCGCGCACCAGGCGCCACAGGCCTTCGGGATCCGTGACGCCGCCCGGCAGCCGGCACGCCATGCCGACGATGGCGATGGGCTCCCCGGCGTCCGCGGCGGCCGCGGCCACCGGGTCTTTCCCCGCCCGCCCGGCGCCCGCGACCGTGTCGCCGAGTTCGCCGTGCAGGTATCGAGCCAGCGCAACCGGCGCCGGGTAGTCGAAGACGAGCGTGGCGGGCAGCTTCAGCCCGGTCGCCTCACGCAGCCGGTTGCGCAGTTCCACCGACGTCAACGAGTCGAACCCGGCGTCCTTGAACGCCGTGTCGGCACGGACGGCTTCCGGCCCGGCGTGCCCGAGCACCAGCGCGACCTGCGCGCGGACGACGTCGAGCAGCAACGCTTCCTGCTCCGCCGGGGCGAGCGCGGCGAGCCGCCCGGCCAGCCCGTTGTCCACTGTGGACGCCGGGCGGGCCTGCTGCCTGCCGGGGCGGACCAGGCCGCGCAGCAGGTGCGGCACCTCCCCGCCGGCCCGGGTCTTGCGCAGGTCCAGCTTGACCGGGACGACCAGCGCGTGCGGCGCGTTCACCCCGGCGTCGAACAGGTCCATGCCCTCGGCGGGCGAGATGGCCAGGACGCCACCCCGGCTCGCCCGCGCCTGGTCCGCGCCGCCGAGGTGCGCGGTCATGCCGTCGGTCTGCGCCCACAGGCCCCAGGCCAGCGACGTTCCGGGCAGGCCCGCGGCCCGGCGGTTCGCCGCCACGGCGTCCAGGTAGGCGTTGGCGGCGGCGTAGTTGCCCTGGCCCGCGGAGCCGAAGACGCCGGACGCGGACGAGAACACGACGAAGGCGCCGAGGTCGAGGTCGCGGGTCAGCTCGTCGAGGTGCCGGACCGCCGTCACCTTGGGCGCGAACACCTTCGCCAGCCGCTCGCGCGTCAGCGATTCGAAGACGCCGTCGTCCAGCACGCCCGCCGTGTGCACGACGGCGGCCGGCCGGTGCTCGGCCAGCAGCGCGGCCACCTGGTCGCGCTCGGCCAGGTCGGCCGCCACCACGGCGACCTCGGCGCCCTGGGCGGCGAGGTCCGCGACCAGTTCGGCCGTGCCCTCGGCGGCCGGGCCCCGCCGGCTGACGAGCACCAGCCGCCGGACGCCGTGCCGCGCCACCAGGTGCCGGGCGGTCAGCACGCCCAGCGAGCCGGCGCCCGAAATCAGGACCGGCCCGTCCGGACCGAACGCGCCCGGAGCGGCCGCGGCCTCGGCGCGCGCCAGCCGGGGAGCCGTCAGCACGGTGCCGCGGACGGCGACCTGGGGCTCGCCAGTCGCCAGCACCGCACCCAGCGGCACCTCGCCGTCGGTGTCCAGCAGGACGATCCGGCCGGGGTTCTCCGCCTGCGCGGCCCGGAGCAAGCCCCAGACAGCCGCACCGGCCGGATCGGTCACGACGCCCTCACCGGCGGGCACCGCACCGCGGGTCACCACCACCAGCTGTGCGTCGTCCGCGGCGTCGGTGAGCCACGTCTGCACGGCTTCCAGCACCCGGCCGGTCAGCTCCAACGGCTCTTCGGCTCCGAAGGCTTCGAGCACCGTGCCCTGGTCCGCGGGTGCCTCCCCGGCCGGGGGCAGCTCGGTCCACTCCACGCGGAACAACGCGTCGACGTTCGCCGCCGCACCGAGCTGCTCGGCCGACACCGGCCGGGAGACCAGCGAGTCCGCCGTCACGACGAGACCGCCGTCCTCGTCCGCGGCTTCGACCGACAGCGCGTCCGGGCCGCTCGGGGCGAGCCGGACCCGCAGCGCCGACGCCCCCGCGGCGTGCAAGACCAGGCCGTTCCAGGCGAACGGCAGCACCGGCCGCCCGGGCTCCTCGGTCGTGGCGGCCCCGAGCATGCCCGCGTGCAGGGCGGCGTCCAGCAGTCCGGGGTGGATGCCGAACCGGGCCGCGTCCGCGCGCTCGTCTTCGGGGAGGGCGACCTCGGCGAACACCTCGTCGCCGCGCCGGTACACCGCGCGCAGGCCCCGGAAGGACGGCCCGTAGGTGTACCCGCGCTCGACGAGCTCGGCGTAGAAGTCCCCGACCTCGACGCGCTGCCCGCCGGGCGGCGGCCAGGTGGTGAAGTCGAAGGGTTCGTGCTTGGCGGGGGTGGCCGCCAGGAACCCGGTGGCGTGCCGGGTCCACACCTCCGCACCGGCGTCCTCGCGCAGGGAGTACACCTCGACGGTGCGCGAACCGGTCTCCCCCGGCGCGCCCACGACGACCTGGAGCCGGACTCCGCCGTGCTCCGGCACAGCCAGCGGTGCCTCGATCACCAGCTCCTCGAGGACCGGGCAGCCCGCCTCGTCCCCGGCCCGGACCGCCAGCTCGACGAGCCCGGTGCCCGCGACGAGCACCACCCCGCCGATGACGTGATCGGCCAGCCAGGGGTGCGACTTCAGCGACAGCCGCGAGGTGAAGACCAGGCCGTCGGACTGCGGCAGCCGCACCACCGCCCCCAGCAGCGGGTGGTCGGCCGCGACCTGCCCGAGCGAAGCCGCGTCGGTGGCCTGCGCGGCGGGCTGCAGCCAGTAGTGCCGCTGGTCGAAGGCGTACTTCGGCAGGTCGACCCAGCCGGTCGCGGGCGGCAGCAGCGCCGGCCAGTCGACGGCCACCCCGCGCACGGACAACTCGGCCACCGCGGCGATCAGCGCCGGTTCTTCCGGGCGGTCGTCCCGCAGCGCCGCGACGCACGTGGCTTCGCCCGCCGTCTCCTCGACGAGGGCGGTCAGCGCCGCCCCCGGCCCCAGCTCCACGAAGAGAGACCCGCCGTGCGCCACCGCGGTGGCGATCCCCTCGGCGAACCGCACCGGCCGCCGCACGTGCTCGGCCCAGTACCGCGGATCGGCGAGTTCGCCCGGTCCGGCGAGCCGCCCGGTCACGTTGGAGACCACCGGGATCCCGGGTTCGCGCCAGGTCACGCCGGCCAGCTCGGCGGCGAACTCCGCCAGCATCGGCTCCATCCGCGCGGAGTGGAACGCGTGCGAGACCTTGAGCTGCTTCGTCTTGTGGCCGCGCTCCCGCATCCGCGCGGCGGCCGCGAGGACCGCGTCTTCGACACCGGAGAGGACCACCGCCGAGGGACCGTTGACGGCGGCGAGTTCGACGCCCTCGCCGAGCAGCCCGGCGATCTCGTCCTCGGCCGCGGCGACGGCGACCATCGCCCCGCCCGGGGCCAGCGCCTGCATCAGGCGGCCCCGCGCCGCGACGATCCGGGCCGCGTCCGGCAGCGAGAACACCCCGGCCGCGTGAGCAGCGGTGATCTCCCCGATCGAGTGCCCGAGCACGACGTCCGGCCGGACGCCCCAGGACTCCACCAGCCGGAACAGCGCGCTCTCCACCGCGAACAACCCGGCCTGCGTGAACACCGTCTGGTCCAGCAGCCCGGTGCTCGCGGGCACTTCGCCCAGCACCACGTCCCGCACCGGGTGGCCGGCCCGCCCGGCCAGGCACACGTCCAGCTGCTCGCAGGCCTCGTCGAACGCCGTCGCGAACACCGGGTACCGGTCGTAAAGATCGCGGCCCATCCCGAGCCGCTGCGAGCCCTGGCCCGGGAACACGAAGACGACCTTGCCCGGCCGTCCCGAACCCGTCACCACGCCAAGCACGCGTTCCCCGCGCGCCACCGCGCGCAGCCCGGCCACCGCCTCCTCGTCCGAGCCGGCGACCACGACCGCGCGGTCACCCAGCAGCGCCCGGTCCGACAGCAACGCACCGGCCAGCCGCGCCCGTGCCACGCCACCGGCCTCGACGACGTCGGCGAGCCGACCGGCCTGAGCCGCCAAGGACGCGGGGCTGGCCGCCGACACGACCAGCGGCACGCAGCCCGCTGCCACCGGTTCGGCCGGGGCGGCTTCCGACGGCGGCGCCTCCTCCAGGATGAGGTGCGCGTTCGTCCCGCTGATGCCGAACGCGGACACCCCGCCCCGGCGCGGCCGGTCTTCGCGCGGCCACGCCCGGCCCTCGGTCAGCAGCTCGACCGCACCGGCCGACCAGTCGACCTCGGGGGTCGGCTCGGCGACGTGCAGGGTCGGCGGCATGGCACCGTGCCGCAGGGCCTGCACCATCTTGATCACGCCCGCGACCCCGGCGGCCGCCTGCGTGTGCCCGATGTTCGACTTGATCGAACCCAGCCACAGCGGCCGCTCGCGGCCCTGGCCGTAGGTCGCCAGCAGCGCCTGCGCCTCGATCGGGTCGCCCAGCGCGGTGCCCGTCCCGTGCGCCTCGACGATGTCCACATCGGACGCGACCAGACCGGCGCCGGCGAGGGCCTTGCGGATCACCCGTTGCTGCGCGGGCCCGTTCGGCGCGGTCAGGCCGTTGGAAGCGCCGTCCTGGTTGACCGCGCTGCCGCGCAGCACAGCCAGGATCCGGTGGCCGCGCTCCTGCGCCACCGAAAGCCGCTCGAGGACGAGCACCCCGGCGCCCTCGGCCCAGCCGGTGCCGTCCGCCGTCGAAGAGAAGGCCTTGGACCGGCCGTCGGCGGCCAGCACCCGCTGCCGGGAGAACGCCACGAAGGTGCCGGGTGTCGGCATCACCGTCGCGCCGCCGGCGAGCGCCATCGAGCACTCGCCCGCCCGCAGCGCCTGGGCGGCGAGGTGGATGGCCACCAGCGACGACGAACACGCGGTGTCGATCGTGACCGCCGGCCCTTCGAGACCGAACACGTAGGACACCCGGCCCGACGCCACGCTCGACGCCGCGCCGATGCCCGCGAAGGCCTCGAGGTCCGGCGTGATCGCCCCGGCGCCGTAGCCCTGGGTGAACACCCCGGAGAAGACCCCGACGTCGCTGCCCTTCAGCGAAAGCGGGTCGATGGCGGCATCCTCGATGGCCTCCCACGACGTCTCCAGCAGGACCCGCTGCTGGGGGTCCATGACCAGGGCCTCCCGCGGCGAAATCCCGAACAGGCCCGCGTCGAACAGCCCGGCGCCGCGCAGGAACCCGCCCTGGTCGGTGTAGGACGTCCCCGGGTGGTCGGGGTCCGGGTCGAACAGGCCGTCCAGCTCCCAGCCCCGGTCGTCGGGGAAGCCGGACAGGGCGTCGACGCCACCGGCCACGAGCCGCCACAGGTCGTCGGGCGAGGACACGCCACCCGGGAACCGGCACGCCATCCCGACGACGGCGAGCGGTTCGCCGGCGTGCCGGGTGCTTTGGGCGCGCAGGCTGTGCAGCTCGGCCGTGACGCGCTTGAGGTACTTGAGGAGTTTTTCGTCCGTGGCCATTCTCGGGTCCTCACAAAGGGTTTGCTGGAACGTCGGTCTCGAACCGGGGTCAGGTGAGGCCCAGCTCCTCGTCGATGAATTCGAGGACTTCGTCGGCGGAAGCGGATTCGAACCGGTCCGCCAGCGTGGCGCCGTCCGGACGGTCGAGCACCCCGTTGCACCGGGCCACCAGGCCTTGCAGCCGGAGCGTGAGACCGGTTTTCGTGGATTCGTCGAGGTGCAGATCGCCGATCAGCGCCTCGACGTCTTCGAGCCTGGCGTGCACCAGGGAAAGCGCGTCGTCGCCGGCACCGAGCTCGGCACGCAGGTGCCGGGCGAGGACCAGCGGGGTGGGGTAGTCGAAGGCGAGCGTCGCGGGCAGCTTCAGCCCGGTGCTCTCCCGCAGCCGGTTGCGCAGGTCCACCGAGGTGAGCGAGTCGAAACCGGCGTCCTTGAACGCCGTGTCCGGCCGGACCGCGTCGGGCCCGGCGTGCCCGAGCACCGCCGCGACCTGGTTCCGCACCAGCTCGACGAGCAGCGCCTCCTGTTCGGGCGCGGCCAGCCCGGACAGCCTGCCCAGCAGCTGGTTGTCCACTGTGGACGAGGTCTGCGCCTGCCGCCGTCCGGGCCGGACCAGCCCGCGCAGCAGGTGCGGCACCGCACCGCCGGCCCGCACCGCCCGCAGGTCGAGCTTGACCGGCACCAGCAGCGCGTGCGGCGCGCCCACCGCGGCGTCGAACAGGGCCATGCCCTCCGCCGCCGTGATCGGCCGGACCCCGCCGCGGCTCATCCGCGCCTGGTCGGCGCCGCCGAGGTGCGCGGTCAGGCCGGTGGCCTGCTCCCACAGCCCCCACGCCAGCGACAGCCCGGGCAGACCGGCCGCCCGGCGCTTCGCCATCGCCGCGTCCAGGAAGGCGTTCGCCGCGGCGTAGTTGCCCTGGCCGGGCGAACCGAACACGCCGGACCCCGACGAGAACACGACGAACGCGTCGAGGTCCCGGCCGCGGGTCAGCTCGTCGAGGTGGCCGGCCGCAGTGACTTTGGGCGCGAACACCGTGGCCAGCCGCTCCCGCGTCAACGTCCCGATGACGCCGTCGTCCAGCACGCCCGCCGTGTGCACGACGGCCGTCGGGCGGTGTTCGTCCAGCAGGGCGGCCACCTGGTCCCGGTCGGCGAGGTCGCAGGCGACGACGGACACGTCCGCGCCGTGTCCGGTGAGGTCGGTGACGAGGTCCTTCGCGCCGTCGGCGTCCAGGCCGCGCCGGCTGGCCAGCACCAGGCGCCGCACCCCGTGGTGCGTGACCAGGTGCCGCGCCAGGATTTCCCCGAGCACGCCCGCACCGGAGACGAGAACTGTCCCTTGTGGACTGAAAACGGACGCTGCGGGCGCGTCGGCACGGGCCAGGCGCGGGACGTACAGGGCCGCGCCGCGCACGGCGACCTGCGGCTCACCGGTGGCCAGCACCGCACCCAGCGGAACTTCGCCGTCGGTGTCCAGCAGGACGATCCGGTCCGGGTTCTCCGCCTGCGCAGACCGGACGAGACCCCAGACCGCCGCCGCGGCCGGGTCGGTCACCGGGCTGTCGCCGGCCGCCACTGCACCGCGCGTCACCACCACCAGCCGCTCCGCTTCGGGCTCGGTCAGCCAGGTCTGGAGCCTCTCCAGCACCCGGGAGGTCGCCGTCAGCGGGGACTCGCCGCCGGGAACCTCCAGCACGTCGGCGGCACCGTCGGCCGGTTGACCCGCTGGGAGTTCGATCCAGTTCACCTGGAACAGCGAGTCTTCGGTGGTGCGTGACTGCGCGATCGTCACCGGGCGCAGGGCAACCTCCTTCGCCGTGACGACCAGGTTGCCGGCGCCGTCGGCCGCTTCCAGGAATCCACCGGGCCCCAACCGGACCCGCAGCGTCGACGCTCCTGCGGCGTGCAACGTCAGGCCACGCCATTCCATGGGCTGCGACAGGTCGTCCGCACCGAGCAGGGCCGGGTGCAGGGCCGCGTCCAGGAGCGCGGGGTGGATGCCGAAGGCCCCGGCGTCCGCATCGTCGGGCAGGGAGACTTCGGCGAAGATCTCGTCGCCGGCCTGCCAGGTCGCCGGAACGCCGTCGATCGGCCGGGCACCCGGGGGCGGCCAGGCCGTGAAGTCGAATCCGCTGCTTTCGGACGGCGTCGCCGAGAGCGTGCCGGTGGCGTGCCGGGTCCATTCGTCGGTGGCGTCTTCGAGCTGGGAGTGCACTTCCAGTGGGCGCGCACCGGTCTCGTCCGGGCCGCTCACCGTGACCTGCACGCGGAGCGCGCCGCGTTCCGGCACCACCAGCGGCGTCTCGACGACGAGTTCGTCCAGCACCGGGGTTCCCGCCTCGTCACCGGCCCGCACGGCCAGTTCGGCCAGCGCGCCGGCGGGTACGACGAGGACGTCGCCGAGCGTGTGTTCGGCCAGCCACGGCTGGGATTTCAGCGACCACCGCGAGGTGAAGACCAGGCCGCCGGTCTGCGGCAGCCGGACCACCGGACCGGCCGCGTCGGTCGCGGTCTCGACGTACCGCAGCCAGTAGTGCCGGTGGTCGAAGGCGTAGGTCGGCAAGTCGACCCGGGCGGGCGGCACCATCGTGGCCCAGTCCACGGTGACCCCGCGGACGAACAGTTCGGCCATCGACGTCAGCAGCCGCCGCAGGCCGCCGTCCTCGCGCCGGAGCGTCCCGGTCACGACCGCGTCGGTGTCGTCGGCGAGCTCGCTGATCGACTGGACGAGCACGGGATGCGCGCTGACCTCGACGAACACCCGGTGGCCGAGGCCGAGCAGCTCGGCCACCGCCGGGCCGAAGCCGACCTGGTTGCGCAGGTTCCGGTACCAGTAATCGCCGTCCACGACCCCGGCGTCGGCAATCCAGTCGCCGGTGAGGGTGGAGTAGAACGGCAGCGTCGGTGCTTGGGCGTCGATCCCCGCCAGCGCCTCGGCCAGTGGCTCCTGGATGTCTTCGACGTGCCGGGTGTGCGAGGCGTAGTCCACTGCCACCCGCCGGACCCGGATCTCCTGGCCGGACAACGCTTCGAGGGCCTGGTCGAGGGCTTCGGCGTCCCCGGCGATCACCACCGACGACGGGCTGTTGACCGCCGCCACCTCGACCCGGCCGGCCCACGGCGTCAGCCGCGCGATCGCCTCTTCCTCGCTCAGCGCGACCGACGCCATCCCGCCGCGGCCGGACAGCTTCGCCGCGATCGCTTGACTGCGCAACGCGACCACCTTCGCCGCGTCCTGCAGCGACAACGCCCCCGACACACACGCCGCCGCTATCTCACCCTGCGAGTGCCCGAGCACCGCGTCCGGCACCACCCCGACGGACGACCACACCGCGGCCAGCCCGACCATCACCGCGAAACTCGCCGGCTGCACCACGTCGACCCGATCCAGCAGATCCGCGTCACCGCGCAGCACGTCCATCAACGACCAGTCGATCCACGGCTCCAGCGCGGCCGCGCACTCGGCGACCCGCTCGGCGAACACCGGGGACGCGTCGAGGAGCTCCCGGCCCATCCCGGCCCACTGCGAGCCCTGACCGGGGAAGACCCACACGACCTTGCCCGGCGCACCCGAGGCGGCCACCGTGCCGGTCACCACGTCGGAGGCGCTTTCGCCGCGCGCCACCGCGGCCAGCCCGGCTGTCGCCTCCTCGCGCGTGCCCGCCACCACGACGGCCCGGTCCCCGAACAGCGTCCGGCCGGACACGAGCGCACCGGCGATGTCGGAGAGGGACTCGTCGGACGCCTCGAGGAACGCGGTCAGCCGCCCGGCCTGACCCGCCAAGGCTCCGCGTGCCGAGACCACCAACGGCACCACGTCGGCGGACGGCGCTTCGGCGACGGGCAGCTCCTCCTCGGGTGCTTCCTCCAGGATGAGGTGCGAGTTCGTCCCGCTGATCCCGAACGACGACACCCCGGCCCGGCGCGGACGGCCTTCGCGCGGCCACTCACGCGCCTGCGTCAGCAACGAGACCGCCCCGGCCGACCAGTCGACCTCGGTGGACGGCCGGTCGACGTGCAGCGTCGGGGGCAGCACGCCGGCGCGCAGCGCCTGGACCATCTTGATCACGCCGGCCACGCCCGCGGCCGCCTGCGTGTGCCCGACGTTCGACTTCACCGAACCCAGCCAGAGCGGCTTCTCCGGGTCCCGGCCCTTCCCGTAGGTGGCCAGCAGCGCCTGCGCCTCGATCGGGTCACCGAGGGTCGTCCCCGTGCCGTGGCCCTCCACGGCGTCCACATCGGACGGTGACAGCCCGGCTTCGGCCAGCGCGGCGCGGATCACCCGCTGCTGCGCAGGACCGTTGGGCGCGGTCAAGCCGTTCGACGCACCGTCCTGGTTCACCGCGATGCCGCGCAGCACCGCCAGCACGCGGTGCCCGCGCTCCCGGGCGACCGACAGCCGTTCCAGCACGATGACGCCGACGCCCTCGGCCAGCCCCATCCCGTCGGCACTGTCCGCGAACGCCTTGCAGCGCCCGTCGGTGGCGAGGCCGCGCTGCCGCGAGAAGGACACGAAGGAACCGGGCTGCGCCATCACCATCGCGCCGCCGGCCAGCGCCATCGAACAGTCGCCCCGCCGCAGCGCCTGCGCGGCGAGGTGCATCGCCACCAGCGACGACGAACACCCGGTGTCCACGGTGACCGCCGGGCCCTCGAAGCCGAGGACGTACGACACCCGCCCGGACGCGATGCACGGCGCCGCGCCGGTGCCGACGAAACCCTCCAGCTCCGGCGCGACCACCCCGCCGCCGGCGCCGTAGCCCATGCTCGCCACGCCGGTGAACACGCCGACGTCGCTGCCCTTCAACGAAAGCGGGTCGGTGCCGGTGCGCTCGATGGCTTCCCAGGACGTCTCCAGCAGCAGCCGCTGCTGCGGGTCCATGGCGACGGCCTCCCGCGGCGAGATCCCGAAGAACCCCGCGTCGAAGAGGCCCGCCTCGTGCAGGAAGCCGCCCTGGTTCGTGTACGTCGTCCCCGGGCGGTCGGGGTCCGGATCGACGAGCCCGTCGACGTCCCAGCCCCGGTCGGCGGGGAACTCGGAGACGGCGTCGACGCCGCCGGCCACCAGCCGCCACAGGTCTTCGGGCGAGGCCACGCCACCCGGGTACCGGCACGCCATGGCGACGATGGCGATCGGCTCCCGCGCCTGCTCCTCGACCGCACGCAGCCGCGTGCGGGCGTCGCGGGCGTCGGCGATGGCCCGCTTGAGGTAGTCGCGGAGTTGTCCCTCGTCAGCCACTGAACTCAACTCCCAGAAGTCTCACGTGTACTCACTTTTCGGGGGTCCGGGTGGCGAAGCCCCCGGCCCGGGGCGGAGCCCCGGATGTCACAGCGGTTTCAGTCGAGGCTGTCGACGAGGGCGAACAGTTCCTCGTCGCTGGCCGTGTCGAGATCGTCGGACGGGTCCGGCCGGGCCTCGGCCGCCTCGGCCGCTTTCAGCAGTTCCCGCAGCCGCGCGGCGATCCGGTCGCCGTCCGGCCCGGACGCCGCGATGGCCGTCTCCAGACCGGCGAGGCCGGCCAGCACCGCATCGGCGGGGGACGCCTCCTCGACGGCGAGCTCCTCCCGCAGGTGCCGGGCCAGCACCAGCGGGTTCGGGTGGTCGAAGACCAGCGTCGCGGGCAGTTTCAGGCCGGTCGCCTCGCGCAGCCGGTTGCGCAGTTCCACCGACGTCAGCGAGTCGAACCCGGCGTCCTTGAACGCCGCTTCCGCGCGGACACCGGCAGCGTCGGCGTGCCCGAGCACGACGGCGACCTGACCGCGGACCAGGTCGAGCAGCAGGGCTTCCTGCTCCGCCGCGGCGAGCCCGGCCAGCCGGCGGGCCAGGCCACCGTCCTCGCCCGACGCCGCCCGCGCCGCCTGCCTGCCCACCCGGACCAGCCCGCGCAGCAGGTGCGGCACCGTGCCACCGGCCGTGGCGTCGGCCCGCACCTCGCGCAGGTCGAGCTCGATCGGCACCAGCAGCGCCTGCCCGGCCGTCAGCGCGGCGTCGAACAGCGCCATGCCCTCGGCGGAACCGAGCGCCCGGACGCCGCCGCGGCCCTCGCGCCTGCTCATCCGGGCCAGGGTGAGGTCGTCGATGGTGTCCGCCATGCCGGTGAGCTGTTCCCACGGGCCCCAGGCCAGCGAAAGCCCCGGCAGGCCCGCCGCGCGGCGGGCGGCCATCAACCCGTCGAGGAAGGCGTTGGCCGCCGCGTACCCGCCGCTGCCCGCGCCCATGAAGATCGAGGAGGCGGACGAGTAGACGATGAACGCGTCGAGGTCCAGCTCGCGGGTCAGCTCGTCGAGGTGGCCGGCCGCTGTGACTTTGGGCGCGAACACCTTGGCCAGCCGGTCCCGGGTCAGCGCCCCGGTGACGCCCGCGTCGAACACGCCCGCGGTGTGCACGACCGCGGTCGGCCGGTGCTTCCCGAGCAGCGCGGCGACCTGGCCCCGGTCGGCGACGTCGCAGGCGGCGACCGTCACCTCGGCGCCCTGGCCGGTCAGCTCGGCGACGAGCTCGGCCACGCCCTCGGCGTCCCGGCCGCGCCGGCTGGCCAGCACCAGCCGCCGCACGCCGTGCCGGGTGACCAGGGCGCGGGCCGCGAGCGCACCCAGCGTCCCGGCTCCGGAGACCAGGACCGTCCCGTCCGGACGGAACGCGATGGGCGCGCCGGCCGGCTCGGTGACGCGGGCGAGCCGTGGCACGGAGAAGGTGTTGCCGCGCAACGCGAGCTGCGGCTCACCGCTCGCCAGCACCGCACCCAGCGGCACCTCGCCGTCGGTGTCGAAGAGGATGATCCGGTCGGGGTTCTCCGACTGGGCCGCCCGGACCAGGCCCCAGACCGCGGCGCCGGCCGGGTCGCTCACCACGCCGTCGCCGGCGGGCATCGCGCCCCGGGTCACCACCACCAGACGCGCTTCTTCCAGCGCGTCGGCGAGCCACGCCTGCACGGTTTCCAGCACCCGGCCGGCCAGGTCCAGGGGCTCCGCACCGAAGGCTTCGAGCACCTCGACCCGGTCCGGCGGCACCGCACTGCCCACACTGTCCACAATGGTCACTTCGGGCCAGTCCACGCGGTACAGCGAGCCGGTGCGCTCGGTGTCCAGCTGGTCGAGGGCGACCTCGCGCAGGACCAGCGAGTCCATCGTCAGTACCGGAGCGCCGGTCTCGTCGGCGGCCTCGACCGACAGCGCGTCCGGTCCGCCCGGCGCGACCCGCACCCGCAGTCCCGCGGCCCCCACGGCGTGCAGGGCCAGCCGGTTCCACGAGAACGGCATCACCGACTTCCCGGGTTCGCCGGACGCGGCCGCGGCGATGGTCCCGGTCTGCAGGGCCGCGTCGAGCAGGGCGGGGTGGAGGCCGAACTGCCCGGCGTCCTCCCGGTGGTCCTCGGGCAGGGCGACCTCGGCGAACACCTCGTCACCGCGCTGCCACACCGCCCGCACACCCTGGAACACCGGGCCGTAGGCGTACCCGCGCTCGCCGAGGTCGGCGTAGAAGTCGCCGATCTCGACCCGCCGGGCGCCCGGCGGCGGCCACGCGGTGAAGTCGAAGCCGGGGCGACCGGCGGGCGTCGCCGAGACCGTGCCGGTCGCGTGCCGCGTCCACCCCTCCTCGCGCTGGGAATGGATGTCCACCGTGCGCGAGCCGCTCGGGTCCGGGCCGCTCACCGTGACCTGGACGTTCACTCCGCCCTGGCCGGGCAGGACGAGCGGCGCCTCCGTCACGAGTTCGTCCAGCACCGGGCAGCCGGCCTCGTCACCGGCCCGGACGGCCAGCTCCACCAGCCCGGTGCCGGGGAAGAGCACGACCCCGCCGATGGTGTGGTCGGCCAGCCACGGGTGCGTCCGCACCGACAGCCGGGAGGTGCACACCAGGCCGTCCGACTGCGGCAGCGGCACGACCGCGCCGAGCAGCGGGTGCCCCGCCGCAGCCTGGCCGAGCGAGACGGCGTCCGCCTGCGCGGCCGGCCGGAGCCAGAAGTGCTGGTGGTCGAAGACGTACGTCGGGAGCTCCACCCGCGCGGGCGGCACCATCGTGGCCCACGCCACCGGGACGCCGCGGACGAACAGTTCGGCCATCGACGTCAGGAGCCGGCGCAGGCCGCCGTCGTCACGCCGCAGCGTCCCGGTCACGACCGCATCGGTGAGCTCGCTGATCGGCTGCACCAGCACCGGGTGCGCGCTGACCTCGACGAACACCCCGTGTCCCTGCTCGAGCAAGGACGCCACGGCCGGGCCGAACCGCACCTGGTTGCGCAGGTTCCGGTACCAGTAATCGCCGTCGACGACCCCGGCGCCGGAGATCCGGTCCCCGGTGACGGTCGACCAGAACGGCACCACCGGCGCCTGCGCCGCGATCCCCGCGAGGGACCCGGCGAGCGTGTCGCGGATGTCCTCGACGTGCCGGGTGTGCGAGGCGTAGTCCACCGCGACCTGGCGGACGCGGACGCCGTCCCCGGCCAGTACCTCCAGAGCCTCGTTCAGCGCCTGGGCGTCCCCGGCGATCACCACCGAGGCGGGGCCGTTGACCGCGGCCACTTCGACCCGGCCCTCCCACAGCGCCAGCCGGGCGTTCGCCTCGTCTTCGCCCAGCGCGACCGAGGCCATCCCGCCCCGGCCCGAGAGCTTCGCCGCGATCGCCTGGCTGCGCAACGCGACCACCTTCGCCGCGTCGTCCAGCGAGAGCGCCCCGGACACGCACGCCGCGGCGATCTCGCCCTGCGAGTGACCGACCACCGCGTCCGGCCGCACCCCGGCGGACTCCCACACCGCGGCCAAGCCGACCATCACCGCGAAACAAGCCGGCTGCAGCACCTCGACCCGCGCGAGATCACCCTCGCCACGCAGGACGTCGAGCAACGACCAGTCCGTCCACTGGTCCAGCGCGGCCGCGCACTCCTTGATCCGCTCGGCGAACACCGGCGAGGAGTCCAGCAGCTCCCGGCCCATCCCGGCCCACTGCGTCCCTTGACCCGGGAACACCCAGACGACCTTGCCCGGCTTGCCTGCGCTCCCCGTGACGACGCCGGGCGCGGCCTCACCGCGGGCCAGCGCGTGCAACCCCGCCCGGGCTTCCTCGTCCGAACCGGCCACGACGACGGCGCGCTCGTCGAACCGCGCGCGCCCGGACGCCAGCGCACCGGCGAGCTGTGCCGCCGGAACACCCATCCCGGCCAGCCGGCCGGCCTGCCCGGCCAGGGAACCGGTGCTGCGCGCGGAGATCACCAGCGGCACGACGCCGCCGGAGACCGGGGCCTCCGGCGCGATTTCCGCCGGCGCCTCCTCGATGATCAGGTGCACGTTCGTCCCGCTGACGCCGAACGAGGACACCCCGGCCCGGCGCGGCCGGTCCGCACGCGGCCACTCGCGCGCCTCGGTCAGCAGCTCCACCGCGCCTTCGGACCAGTCCACCTGCGAGCTGGGCTCGTCCACGTGCAGGGTCGGCGGCATGACGCCGTGCCGCAGCGCCTGCACCACCTTGATCACGCTCGCCACGCCCGCGGCCGCCTGCGTGTGCCCGATGTTCGACTTCAGCGAGCCGAGCCACAACGGCTTGTCCCGCCCTTGTCCGTAGGTGGCCAGCAGGGCTTGCGCTTCGATCGGGTCGCCCAGCGTCGTCCCGGTGCCGTGCGCCTCGACGAGGTCCACATCGGACGGTTCGAGCCCGGCGCCGGCCAACGCCGCCCGGATCACGCGCTGCTGCGACGGCCCGTTCGGAGCGGTCAGGCCGTTGGAGGCGCCGTCCTGGTTCACCGCGCTGCCGCGGAGCACGGCGAGGACCCGGTGCCCGCGCTCGCGCGCCACCGAGAGCCGCTCCAGCACCAGCACGCTGACGCCCTCGGCCAGCACCATGCCGTCGGCCCCCGAGGCGAACGCCTTGCAGCGCCCGTCGGCGGCGAGTCCGCGCTGCCGGGAGAACACGACGAACGAGTCGGGGCCCGACATCACCATCGCGCCACCGGCCAGCGCCATCGAGCAGTCGCCCTGCCGCAGGGCCTGCGCGGCCAGGTGCATCGCGACCAGAGAGGAGGAGCACGCGGTGTCGATCGAGACCGCCGGTCCCTCGAACCCGAAGACGTAGGACACCCGGCCCGACGCCACGCTCGACGCCAGCCCGGTGCCCGCGAAGCTCTGCATCTCCGGGGCCGCCAGGCCACCGCCGTAGCCGGAGCCGCCCGCGCCGGTGAACACGCCGACGTCGGTGCCCTTCAACGAAGCCGGGTCGAGGCCGACGCGCTCCAGTGCCTCCCACGACGTCTCCAGCAGCAACCGCTGCTGCGGGTCCATGGCCAGCGCTTCCCGCGGCGAGATCCCGAAGAAGCCCGGGTCGAACAGCGCCGCGTCGTGGAGGAAGCCACCCCGGTCGGTGTAGGACGTGCCGGTGTGGTCCGGGTCCGGGTCGAACAGGGTGTCCAGGTCCCAGCCGCGGTCCTGGGGAAACCCCGACACGGCGTCGCCGCCCTCGGCCACCAGCCGCCACAGGTCGTCGGGCCCGGTGACGCCACCGGGCAGCCGGCACGCCATGCCGACGATGGCGATCGGTTCGCCTGCCGCGTCGAGGAGCTGCCGGTTCCGCTTCTTCAGCGTGCCGGCCTCTTCCAGCGACTTCCGCAGCGCCTCGACGACCTTTTCATACGACGCACTCACCACGTTCCCCAATCACTCGTCGCCGAAAGCCAGTTGCACGAGGTCGTCGACGCCCAGTTCGGCGATCGGCCGCTCCTCGCCCGGGTCGTCGGCCGCGATCGACGCGAGCACGTGCCGCAGCCGGTCCTCGTCCCCGTTCCGCCCGTTCGCCGTGCCGTTCGTCATGCCGTTCGCCGTGCCTTCCGGAACCAGCCGCGCTCCCAGGTAGCGGGCGACGGACAGCGGGTTCGGGTAGTCGAAGACGAGCGTGGCGGGCAGTTTCAGCCCGGTTGCCTCGCGCAGCCGGTTGCGCAGTTCCACCGACGTCAGCGAGTCGAAGCCGGTGTCCTTGAACGCCGTGTCCGGGCGCACGGCCGCCGGCCCGTCGTACCCGAGCACGAGGGCGACCTGACCGCGCACGACGTCGACCAGCAGCGCCTCCCGCTCGGCCGCGGGGAGCCCGGCCAGCCGGCCGGTCAGTCCACGGTCCACAGTGGACACGGTCCGGGCCTGGGTGCGGCTCGGCCGGACCAGGCCGCGGAACAGGCTCGGCACGTCGCCCGCCCGCACCGCCGTGAGGTCGAGCTTGATCGGCACGAGCAGGGCCTGGTCCAGCCGCAGCCCGAGGTCGAACAGCTCGAGGCCCTCGGCGCGGGTCAGTTCCAGGACGCCGTTGCGGCTCGCCCGCGCGTGGTCGACATCGCTGAGGTGGGCGGCCATGCCGCTGCTGCGTTCCCAGAGGCCCCAGGCGAGGGACAGCCCCGGCAGGGCCGCCGCCCGGCGGTGGGCCATCGCCGCGTCCAGGAAGGCGTTCGCCGCCGCGTACGGGCCCTGGCCACCGCCGCCCATGACGCCCGCGACGGACGAGAACACGACGAACGCGCCCAGCTCCCGGTCGCGGGTCAGCTCGTCGAGGTGCATCGCGGCCGTGACCTTGGCCGCGAACACGTTCGCCAGCTGATCGGCCGTCAGCGCCTCGATCACGCCGTCCTCGAAGACGCCCGCGGTGTGCACCACCCCGGTCAGTTCGGGCAGGTCCGCGAGGAGAGCGGCCAGCTGGTCGCGATCAGCGACGTCACAGGCCACGAAGGACACGTCCGCGCCCTCGCCGGTGAGCTCGGTGATCAGGTCCTGGGCGCCCTCGGCGTCCGGGCCCTGCCTGCTGGCCAGCACCACCCGGCGCACGCCGTGCCGGGTCACCAGGTGCCGGGCGACCAGCGTGCCCAGCGATCCGGCGCCCGAGACCAGCACGGTTCCGTCCGGGTCGAACGCGGCGGGCGCGTCCGAGAGCCGGGTGGCGCGGGCCAGCCGGGGCACGAAGACCGTCGTCCCGCGCACCGCGAGCTGCGGCTCACCGGAGGCCGGCACCACGCCCGGCGGCAGTTCGCCGTCGGTGTCCAGCAGGACGATCCGGTCCGGGTGCTCCGCCTGCGCGGACCGGACCAGGCCCCACACCGCCGCCGCGGCCGGGTCGGTCAGGGTGTGGTCACCGCCCGCGGGCACCGCGCCGCGGGTCGTCACGACCAGCCGGGATTCCTCGAGCGCGGGTGCGGCCAGCCACGCCTGCACGACTTCCAGGGCCCGGGAGGTCCTGGCCAAGGCGTCCGCGCCGGCGGCTTCCCAGACCACCACCGGTGGCGCGTCCGCCTTCTCCGCCAGGGCCGCCACGTCGTCGGCGGTGTCGATCCGCACCCACGGCGGCAGCTCCGCCAGGGGCCCCGCGGTCAGTTCGGTCCAGTCGACGCGGAACATCGCGTCGTGGCCCGGGCCGGCCGCGGCGCCCAGCTGCTCGGCCGAAACCGGCCGGGACACCAGTGATTCCATGGTCAGGACCGGACCGCCGGTCTCGTCGGCGGCTTCGACCGACAGCGCGTCCGGGCCGCTCGGCGCGAGCCGGACCCGCAGCGCCGACGCCCCCGCGGCGTGCAGCACCAGGCCGTTCCACGCGAACGCCAGCACCGGCTCGCCGGGCTCGCCGCCGACCGTGGCGGCCTGCAGGGCCGCGTCGAGCAACGCCGGGTGGATGCCGAACCGGCCCGCGTCCTTGCGCAGGTCCTCGGGCAGGGCGACCTCGGCGAAGACGTCACCGTCGCGCCGCCACACCGCCCGCAGCCCCTGGAACGCCGGCCCGTAGCCGTACCCGCGCTCGGCCAGATCGGTGTAGAAGGTCTCGACGTCGACCTGCTCGGCCCCCGGAGGCGGCCAGGCGGCGAAGTCGAACGCGGGGTCCGCACCGGCCGTCGCCGACAGCACCCCGGTGGCGTGCCGCGTCCACGTTCCCGCGCCGCCGTCGCGCCGGGAGTAGACGTCCACCGTGCGCGAGCCGGTCTCGTCCGGGCCGCTCAGCGCGACCTGGACCCGGACCCCGCCGTGCGCGGGAACGACCAGCGGAGCCTCGATGATCAGCTCGTCGAGCGCGGTGCACCCGGCCTCGTCGCCGGCCCGCACGGCCAGTTCGGCCAGCCCGGAGCCGGGCAGGAGCACCACGCCGCCGACCGCGTGATCGGCGAGCCACGGGTGCGTCCGCACCGACAACCGCGAGGTGAACACCAGGCCATCGGACTGCGGCAGGTCGACGACCGCGCCCAGCAGCGGGTGGTCGGCGGCTTCCTGGCCCAGCGAGGCCGCGTCGGTCGCGGTCTCGGCGGGCCGGAGCCAGTAGTGCCGGTGGTCGAAGGCGTACTTCGGCAGGTCGACCCGGGCCGCCGGCGGCAGGACCGCGGCCCAGTCGAGCGCGACGCCCCGCACGAACAGCCCGGCCATCGACGTCAGCAGGCGCCGCAGGCCACCGTCGTCGCGCCGCAGCGACCCGGTCACCACCGCGTCGTCGCTGATTTCACTGATCGGCTGGACCAGCACCGGGTGCGCGCTGACCTCGACGAACACGCCGTGGCCCTGGCGGACGAGCTCCGCCACCGCCGGACCGAACCCGACCTGGTTGCGCAGGTTCCGGTACCAGTAGCCGCCGTCCACGACCCCGGCGTCGCGGATCCAGTCACCGGTCAAGGTGGAGTAGAAGGGCACCTTCGGGGCCTGTGCCTCGATGCCGGCCAAGGTTTCGGCCAGCAGGTCCTCGATGGCTTCGACCTGGTTGGTGTGGGACCCGTAGTCCACGGCCACCCGCCGGACGCGGACTTCCCGGCCGGCCAACGCTTCGACGACCTCGTCGAGGGCCCGGGCCTCCCCGGCGATCACCACGGAGGCAGGGCTGTTGACCGCGGCCACCTGGACCCGGTCGGCCCACGGAGCCAGCCACGCGGTCGCGTCTTCTTCGCTCAGCGCCACGGAAGCCATGCCACCGCGGCCGGCCAGCCGGGTGGCGATCGCCTGGCTGCGCAGCGCGACCACCTTCGCCGCGTCCTTCAACGACAAGGCACCCGACACACACGCCGCGGCGATCTCGCCCTGCGAATGCCCGACCACCGCGTCCGGCCGCACACCCACGGACTGCCACACCGCGGCGAGGCCGACCATCACCGCAAAGCTCGCCGGCTGCACCACGTCGACGCGATCCAGCAGGCCGGACTCCCCGCGCAGCACATCGAGCAGCGACCAATCGACCCACGGTTCCAGCGCGGCCGCGCACTCGGCAACCCGCTCGGCGAACACCGGCGAAGCCGCCAAAAGCTCCCGGCCCATCCCGGCCCACTGCGAACCCTGGCCCGGGAACACCCACACGACCTTGCCCGGCGAACCGGCCCGCCCGGTGACTACGGCGGCCGAATCTTCGCCGCGGGCCAGCGCTTCCAGGCCCGTCACGGCTTCTTCGCGGGAGCCCGCGACGACGACCGCGCGCTCGGGCAGGACCGCCCGGTTCGTCACCAGCGCCCGGGCCACGCCCGCCGGCGGCACGTCACCCGCGGCGAACCCGGCGAGGCGGCCGGCCTGACCGGCCAGGGACGTCCTGCTCCGCGCGGAAACCACGACCGGCACCACCGGAAGCTCCGGCGTGGGCACCGGCTCTTCGGCGGGTGCCTCTTCCAGGATCAGGTGCGCGTTCGTGCCGCTGACGCCGAACGCGGACACGCCGGCCCGGCGCGGGCGGCCGGTGCGCGGCCACGCACGGGCTTCCGTCAGCAGTTCGACGGCGCCGGCGGACCAGTCGACCTCGGGGGTCGGCTGGTCGACGTGCAGCGTCGGCGGCAGGACTTCGTGCCGGAGCGCCTGGACCATCTTGATCACGCCCGCGACACCCGCGGCGGCCTGCGCGTGGCCGATGTTCGACTTCAGCGACCCGAGCCACAACGGCGTCTCGCGGTCCTTGCCGTAGGTGGCCAGCAGGGCCTGCGCCTCGATCGGGTCACCCAGCGTGGTCCCGGTCCCGTGCGCCTCGACGACGTCCACATCGGACGGTGCCAGTCCGGCGCTCATCAGCGCCCGGCGGATCACCCGCTGCTGCGAGGGCCCGTTCGGGGCGGTCAGGCCGTTCGACGCGCCGTCCTGGTTGACGGCACTGCCGCTCAGCACGGCCAGGATCCGGTGGCCGCGTTCCCGCGCCACCGACAGCCGCTCGAGGATGACCACGCCGACGCCCTCGGCCCAGCCGGTGCCGTCGGCCGCGGCGGCGAACGCCTTGCAGCGCCCGTCGACGGCGAGGCCCCGCTGACGGGAGAACTCGACGAACGCGCCGGGGTTCGCCATCACCGTCGCGCCGCCGGCCAGCGCCATCGAACACTCGCCCTGCCGCAGCGACTGGGCGGCGAGGTGCATCGCGACCAGCGACGACGAGCACGCCGAGTCGATCGTCACCGCCGGGCCTTCGAACCCGAACACGTACGACACCCGGCCGGACGCCACGCTCGACGACCCGCCCGTGCCCGCGAAACCCTCCAGCTCCGGGGTGACGACGCTGTCCCCCGGTGCGACGTAACCCTGGCCGAACATGCCGGTGAACACGCCGACGTCGTGGCCCTTCAGCGAAAGCGGGTCGACCCCGGCGTCTTCCATCGCCTCCCAGGACGCCTCCAGCAGCAACCGCTGCTGCGGGTCCATCGCGACGGCCTCGCGCGGCGAGATCCCGAAGAAGCCCGCGTCGAAGAGCCCCGCCTCGTGCAGGAACCCGCCGTGCCGGGTGTAGGTCTTGCCCGGACGCGCCGGGTCGGGGTCGTAGAGGTTCTCCAGGTCCCAGCCGCGGTCGGTCGGGAAGTCCGACACCGCGTCCCGGCCCTCGGCGACCAGCCGCCAGAGGTCCTCGGGCCCGGCGACCCCGCCCGGCAGGCGGCAAGCCATGCCGACGATGGCGATCGGCTCGTCGAGGTCGGCCTTCGCGGCCGCGGTGGTCACCGGCGTCTCCGCCGCACCACCGAGTTCGTCGCGCAGGTGGCGGGCGAGGGCCTGGGGGTTGGGGTAGTCGAAGACCAGCGTCGCGGGCAGCTTGAGCCCGGTCGCGGTCCGCATCCGGTTGCGCAGCTCGACCGCGGTCAGCGAGTCGAAGCCGGCGTCCTTGAACGCCGTGTCGACACGGACGGCACTCGCGTCGGCGTGCCCGAGCACGGCCGCCACCTGCGCCCGGACCAGGTCCAGCAGCAGGGTCAGCTGGTCGGCCGGGGCGAGCCCGGCCAGCCGCCCGGCCAGCCCGTTGTCCACAGTGGACGCCGTGCGGGCCTGCTGACGGCCCGCGCGGACCAGGCCACGCAGCATGTGCGGCACGGCCCCGCCCGCGCGGAGGTCCAGCTTCGCGGGCACCAGCAGTGACTCGCTCGAGCCGAGGGCGGCGTCGAACAGGTCCATGCCCTCGGCCTGCGTCATGATCTGCAGGCCACCGCGGCGGCTCATCCGGGCCCGGGTGGCCTCGTCGGTGTTGGCCGCCATACCGGTGCTCTGGTCCCACAGACCCCACGCCAGCGACAAGCCCGGCAGGCCCGCCGCCCGGCGGTTCGCCATCAGGCCGTCCAGGAAGGCGTTCGCCGCGGCGTAACTGCCGCTGCCCGCGCCCATGAACACCGCGGACACCGAGGAATAGACGACGAAAGCGTCGAGGTCCCGCTCGCGAGTCAACTCGTCGAGGTGCCGTAACGCGTCGACCTTCGGGGCGAACACCGTGGCCAGCCGGTCGCGGTCCAGCGTCTCGATGACACCCGCGTCGAGGACGCCGGCGGTGTGCACCACCGCGGTCGGCCGGTGCTCGTCGAGCAGGGCCGCCACCTGGGCGCGGTCGGAGACGTCACAAGCCACCACGGACACGTCCGCGGCCAGCTCGGCGACCAGGTCCGCCACGCCGTCGGCGTCGCGGCCCCGGCGGCTCGCCAGCACCAGCTTCCGCACGCCGTGGCGTTCGACGAGCCGCCGGGCCACCAGGCCGCCGAGCGCACCGGCGCCCGAGATCAGGACCGTCCCGTCCGGGCGGAACACGACGTCACCGCTCTGCTCCGCGCGAGCGATGCGGGGCACGAAGAACTTCCCGCCGCGCACGGCGACCTCCGGCTCGCCGGTCGCCAGGACCGGGGCCTCGCCGTCGGTGTCGAGCAGGAAGATGCGGTCCGGGTTTTCCGCCTGCGCGGCCCGGACCAGGCCCCACACGGCCGCCCCGGCCGGATCGGTCACCACACCGTCACCGGCGGGCACGGCGCCGTGGGTCACCACGACCAGCCGGGCGTCGTCGGCCGCGGTGCCGAGCCAGGCCTGCACGGCTGCCAGCACCCGAGCCGTCAGGTCCAAGGGCTCTTCACCGAACGCTTCGATGACCTCGACCTGGTCCGGCACCGGACCGTCCGCAATGGACACTTCGGTCCAGTCGACCCGGTACAGCGAGCCGGCACGGGGCTTCCCGGCCGAGAGTTCCCGGCCTGCCACCGAATCCGCCGTGAGGACCAGCCCGCCGGTTTCGTCCGCCGCTTGGAGGGCACCGCCGGGCACCAGCCGCACGCGCAGCGCCGAGGCACCCGCGGCGTGCAGGACCAGGCCGTGCCACTCCGCCGGCTGCTCGCCGTCCGCGAGGACCGGCTGCACGGCCGCATCCAGCAGGAAGGGGTGGATGCCGAACGCGCCGGCGTCCAGCTCCGCCGGCAGGGCGACCTCGGCGAAGATCTCGGTGTTCTCGCCACTGCCGCGGCGCCAGAGGCCGTCGATCTGCTGCGCACCGGGCGGAGGCCAGGCGGTGAAGTCAAAGGGCTCGTGGGCCGGAGCCGTGGCCGACAGGTGCCCGGTGGCGTTCCGGGTCCAGTCCTCGTCGCCTTCGCGTTGCGAGTACACGTCGACCGTGCGCTCTCCGCTCACCAGGACCTGCACGCGCAAGCCCCCGCTCTCCGGCAGCACCAGCGGTGTCTCGACGGTCAGGTCGTCGACGACCGGGCAGCCGGCTTCGTCACCGGCCCGCACGGCCAGCTCCACCAGTGCGGAACCCGGGACGCCGTCGGCCAGCCACGGGTGCGACCGCACCGACAGGCGCGCGGTGAACAGCAGGCCGTCGGACTGCGGCAGCGCCACGACCGCGCCCAGCAGCGGGTGGTCCGCCCCGGCGAGCCCGAGCGCGGGTGCGTCGGCTGCGGCGGGCGGGCTGAGCCAGAAGTGCTGGTGGTCGAAGGCGTAGGTCGGCAGCTCGACACGCGCGGGCGGCGCCATCGTCGCCCAGTCGACCGGGACACCCCGGACGAACAGCTCGGCCATCGAGGTCAGCAGCCGCCGCGGGCCGCCGTCCTGGCGCCGGAGCGTCCCGGTGACCACGGCGGCGGTGCCGTCGGTGCCGTCGGTGTCGTCGACGACGTCGGTGATCGGCTGGACCAGCACCGGGTGCGCGCTGACCTCGACGAACACGCCGTGTCCCTGCTCGAGCAGCTCGGCCACGGCCGAGCCGAAGCCGACCTGGTTGCGCAGGTTCCGGTACCAGTACCCGCCGTCGACCGCTCCGGCTTCGGTGATCCACTCCCCGGTGACGGTCGAGTAGAACGGCACGAGCGGGGCCTGTGCGGTGATCCCGGCCAGTGTCTCGGCGAGGGTGTCGCGGATGTCCTCGACGTGCCGGGTGTGGGACGCGTAGTCCACCGCCACCCGCCGTCCTTCGAGGGCGGCCACGGCCTCCGTCAAAGCTTCGGCGTCGCCCGCGATCACCACCGAGGACGGACCGTTGACCGCGGCGATCTCGACGCGGCCGTCCCACGGCGCGAGCCGGGCGGCCACCTCGTCGTGGCTCAGCTGGACCGACGCCATGCCGCCGCGCCCGGACAGCCGCGCCGCGATCGCCTGGCTGCGCAGCGCGACGACCTTGGCCGCGTCCTCGAGGGACAACGCGCCCGCCACGCAGGCCGCGGCGATCTCGCCCTGGGAGTGGCCCAGCACGGCGTCGGGCACGACGCCCACGGAGGCCCACACCGCGGCAAGCCCGATCATCACGGCGAAACTCGCGGGCTGAAGCACCTCGACCCGGTCGAGCAGGTCGGTCTCGCCGCGCAGCACATCGAGCAGCGGCCAATCGACCCACGGTTCCAGCGCGGCGGCGCATTCGGCGATCCGCTCGGCGAACACCGGGGACGCTTCGAGCAGTTCCCGGCCCATGCCGGCCCACTGCGTCCCCTGCCCGGGGAACACCCAGACGACCTTGCCCGGCATCCCCGCGCTGCCGGTCACCAAGCCGGCCGCGCTCTCGCCGCGAGCCAGTGCCGTCAGCCCGTCCCGGGCCTCCTCGGCCGAGCCCGCCACGACGACGGCCCGGTCGGTCAGCGTTGCCCGGGTCGACACCAGGGCACCCGCCACGCGGCCCAGCGGGACGTCACCTTCGAGGAACGCCGCCAGCCGCCCGGCCTGGCCCGCCAGGGATCCGGCGCTGCGCGCGGACACCACCACGGGCACCACGGCGTCGGGCACGTCCGCCTCGGGGGTGTCGTCGGCGGGCGCCTCTTCGAGGATCAGGTGCGCGTTGGTGCCGCTGATGCCGAACGACGAGACGCCGGCGCGGCGCGGGTGGCCGTTGCGGGCCCACTCGCGGCCCTCGGTCAGCAGCTCGACCGCCCCCGCGGACCAGTCCACCTGCTTGGTGGGCTCCTGGACGTGGAGGGTCGGCGGCAGGGTGTCGTGCCGCAGCGCCTGGACCATCTTGATGACGGCCGCCACGCCCGCGGCCGCCTGGGTGTGGCCGACGTTCGACTTCAGCGAACCGAGCCACAGCGGCTTCTCCGGGTCGCGGTTCTTCCCGTAGGTGGCCAGCAGGGCCTGTGCCTCGATCGGGTCGCCCAGCGCCGTGCCGGTGCCGTGCGCTTCCACGACGTCCACTTCGGACGGTTCGAGCCCGGCCGTGGCCAGCGCGCTGCGGATCACCCGCTGCTGCGACGGGCCGTTCGGCGCAGTGAGGCCGTTCGACGCGCCGTCCTGGTTCACCGCGCTGCCGCGCAGGACGGCCAGCACCCGGTGCCCGCGTTCGCGGGCCACCGAAAGCCGTTCGAGGACCACGATGCCGACGCCCTCGGACAGCACGGTGCCGTCCGCGCCGTCGGCGAACGCCTTGACCCGGCCGTCCTGGGCCATGCCGCGCTGCCGCGACATGCCGATGACGCCGATCGGCGAACCCATCACGGCGACGCCGCCGGCCAGGGCCATCGAGCATTCGCCCTGCCGAAGTGCCTGTGCCGCCAGGTGAATCGCCACCAGCGACGACGAACACGCCGTGTCCACGGTGACCGCCGGCCCCTCGAACCCGAAGGTGTAGGACACCCGGCCCGACGCCACGCTGCCCGCCGTGGCCGTGGTGACGAAGCCTTGGAGTTCGGCGGGCATGTTGCTGAGGGACTCGAGGTAGTCGTGGATGGAGACGCCGGAGAAGACGCCGACGGCGTCGCCGCGGGCCTTGGCCGGGTCGATGCCCGCGCGCTCCAGGGCTTCCCAGGACGCTTCCAGCAGCAGCCGCTGCTGCGGGTCCATGGCCAGTGCTTCGCGCGGCGAGATGCCGAAGAAGCCCGGGTCGAACAGCGCGGCCTCGTGCAGGAAGCCGCCCTGGCGGATGTACGCCGTGCCCGGGCGCTCCGGGTCCGAGTCGAACAGGCCGTCCAGGTCCCAGCCCCGGTCTTCGGGGAAGGCCGTCATCCCGTCGCGGCCTTCGGCCACCATCCGCCACAGGTCATCGGGGCCCATGACCCCGCCGGGCAGGCGGCACGCCATCCCGACGATGGCGATCGGCTCGCCCGCGTCCCCGGCGTCCGTCGCCGGTGCGGCGGGCGCCCCGGACACTGTCTCGCCCAGCTCCTCACGCAGGTGCCGGGCGAGCGCCACCGGCGTCGGGTAGTCGAAGACCAGGGTGGCGGGCAGCTTGACACCGGTCGCCGCGCTCAGCCGGTTCCGCAGCTCGACCGCGGTCAGCGAGTCGAAGCCGAGGTCGCTGAACCCGCGGGTGCCCTGGGCCAGCTCGGGCGCGTTGAAGCCGAGCACCGCGGCCGCTTCGGCCTGGATGACGCCCAGCAGGACGCCGTCCTGGTCTTCCGGCGCCAGCCCGGCGAGCTTGTGGACAAGGCCGCCCCCGCTCGCGGCGGCCGTCCGGGCGACCCGGCGGCTCGCGCGGACCAGGCCGCGCAGCAGGTGCGGGACCTCGCCGCCGGCCGTGGCCTGGCTGCGCAGGGTCCGCAGGTCGAGCTTGATCGGCACCAGCAGGGCCTGCTCGGCGTGCAGGCCGAGGTCGAAGATGTCCAATGCTTCGGCGGGGGTCAGCGGCAGTACGCCGCCGCGGCTCATCCGGGCCTGGTCGGTGGCGCTGAGGTGCGCGGTCAGGCCGTCGGCCTGCTCCCACAGGCCCCACGCCAGTGACACGCCCGGCAGACCCGCCGCCCGGCGCCCGGCCATCAGGCCGTCGAGGAAGGCGTTGGCCGCCGCGTAGTTGCCCTGGCCGGCCGAGCCCATCAGCGCGGCCGCGGACGAGAACACGACGAAGGCGTCGAGGTCGCTGTCCCGCGTCAGCTCGTCGAGGTGATTTGCGGCAGTGACTTTGGGCGCGAACACGCCCGCCAGCCGGTCGCGGGTCAGCGCCCCGATCACGCCGTCGTCGAGCAGGCCGGCCAGGTGCACGATGCCGGTCGGGCGGTGCTCGGCCAGCAGCGCGGCCACCTGGTCGCGGTCGGAGACGTCGCAGGCGACCACGGACACCGTGGCGCCCTGCTCGGTCAGCTCCGCGAGGAGGTCTTCGGCGGCCACCCCGCGACGACTCGCGAGCACCAGCCGCCGGACGCCGTGCCGGGCGACCAGGTGCTTGGCGACCAGCGCACCCAGCGAGCCGGTGCCGCCGGTGAGCAGGACCGTCCCTTCCGGACTGAACACCGCGGGGACGTCCGGCACCTCGCCGGTGGCGCGGGCGAGCCGCGGGACGGAGAAAGCGGTGCCGCGCACGGCGAGCTGCGGCTCACCACTGGCCAGCACCGCACCGAGCGGCACGTCGCCGTCGGTGTCGACGAGGATGATCCGGCCCGGGTTCTCCGCCTGAGCGGCCCGCACCAGACCCCACACGGCGGCACCGGCCGGGTCGGTCACGTCGCGCACGGCACCGCGGGTCACCACGACCAGCCGGGCTTCGTCGGCCGCGTCGGCAAGCCAGGACTGCACGGCCTCCAGCACGCGGCTGGTCAGGTCCAGGGGCGTTGCCTCGCCGAAAGCTTCGAGCACCTCGGCGTGCTCGGTGGCCGCGGTCTCGGTGGCGGGCACCTCGACCCAGTCCACCTGGAACAGCGAGTCGCGCTCTTCGCCCGCCGCCGTCTCCAGCTGCGCGGCCGACACCTCGCGGGACACCAGCGAATCCATGGTGACGACCAGGCCACCGGTCTCGTCGGCGGCCTGGAACGTCAGCGCGTCCGGGCCGCCCGGCGCGACCCGCACCCGCAGCGCCGAGGCCCCGACGGCGTGCAGGACCAGGCCGTTCCACGCGAACGGCAGCACGTTGCGGTCGTCGTCCGGGTTGGCGAAGGCGTTCGTGTGCAAGGCCGCGTCGAGCAGCGCCGGGTGGAGGCCGAACTTGCCGGCGTCCTCGCGGTGGTCGTCGGGCAGCGCGACCTCGGCGAACACCTCGTCACCGCGCCGCCAGACCGCCCGCATGCCCTGGAACGCGCCGCTGTAGGCGTACCCGCGCTCGGTCAGGTCGGCGTAGAAGTTCTCGACGTCGACGGACTGCGCCCCAGCGGGCGGCCAGGCGGCGAAGTCGAAGCGGCTCGGTTCCCGGGCCGCCGACGCCCCGAGGAGACCGGTGGCGTGCCGGGTCCACTCGTCCCCGTCTTCCCGCATGGAGAACACGTCGACCGCGCGCGAGCCGGTTTCGTTCGGCCCGCTCACGGCGACCTGCACACGGACGCCGCCGCGCTCGCCGAGCACCAGCGGCGCCTCGATCACGAGCTCTTCCAGCACACCGAAGCCGAGTTCGTCACCGGCACGCAAAGCGAGGTCGACGTACACCGTGCCCGGGATCAGCACGACCCCGCCGATCGCGTGCCCGGCCAGCCACGGGTGCGACTTCAGCGACAGCCGCGAGGTGAAGACGAGCCCGTCGGACTGCGGCAGCGGCACGACCGCGCCCAGCAGCGGGTGCTCGGCCCCGGCCAGGCCCAGCGACACCGCATCGGTCGCCGACCCGCCCATCCGCAGCCAGTAGTGCTGGTGGTCGAAGGCGTACGTCGGCAGCTCGGCCCGCCGGGACGGCGGCAGCACGCCGGACCAGTCCACGGTCACCCCGCGCACGAACAGCTCGGCCGCCGAGGCCAGCAGGCGCCGGAGCCCGCCGTCCTCGCGCCGCAGCGTCCCGGTGACCACGGCTTCGGTGTCGTCGACGAACTCGCTGATCGGCTGGACCAGCACGGGGTGCGCGCTGACCTCTACGAACACGCGGTGGCCCTGCTCGACCAGGTCGGCCACCGCCGGGCCGAACCGCACCTGACGGCGGAGGTTCCGGTACCAGTAGCCGCCGTCGAGCACGCCGGCGTCGTCGACCCAGCCGCCGGTCACGGTGGAGTAGAACGGCACTTCCGGGGCCTGCGCGCGGATCCCGGCCAGCATCTCGGCCAATGCGTCGCGAGCGGCTTCGACGTGCCGGGTGTGGGACGCGTAGTCCACCGCCACCCGCCGGATCCGGACGCCCTGGTCGTCGAGCGCGTCGAGGGCCTCGTCCAGTGCTTCGGCGTCCCCGGCGATCACCACGGACGTCGGCCCGTTGAGCGCGGCGACTTCCACGCGCCCCGCCCACGGTTCCAGCCGCGCGGCCGCGTCTTCTTCGCTCAACGCCACGGAGGCCATGCCACCGCGGCCGGCCAGCGAAGCGGCGATCGCCTGGCTGCGCAACGCAACCACCTTCGCCGCGTCTTCCAGCGTCAGCGCCCCCGACACGCACGCGGCGGCGATCTCGCCCTGCGAGTGCCCCACCACGGCCTCGGGCTCCACACCGAGCGAAGCCCACACCGCCGCGAGCCCGACCATCACGGCGAAGCTCGCCGGCTGCACCACGTCGACGCGGTCCAGCAGATCGGCGTCACCGCGCAGGACGTCGGTGAGCGACCAGTCGACCCACCGCTCCAGCGCGGCCTCGCACTCCTTGATCCGCGCGGCGAACACCGGCGACGCGTCGAGCAGCTCCCGGCCCATCCCGGCCCACTGCGTTCCCTGGCCTGGGAACACCCACACGACCTTGCCCGGGGCACCCGTGCCGCGGCCGGAAAGCAGGCCGGGCACGCTCTCGCCGCGAGCCAGCGCCCGCAGCCCGGTCACGGCTTCTTCGTGCGAGCCGGCCACGACGACAGCGCGCTCGCTGAGCATCGCCCGGCCGGACACCAGCGTCCCGGCGATATCCGCCAGGGGGACCTCGCCGACCTCCGCCAGCCGGCCGGCCTGGGCGGCCAGCGAGGCGGCCGTCGCCGCCGACACGACAAGGGGCACCACCTCGGCGGACGGCGGCTCCTCGGTGACCGGCTCGTCCTCGGGTGCTTCTTCGAGGATCATGTGCGCGTTCGTTCCGCTGGCCCCGAACGACGAGATGCCGCCCCGGCGCGGGCGGTCGCCGCGCGGCCACTCCCGGCCCTCGGTCAGCAGCTCGACCGCCCCGGCCGTCCAGTCCACCTGCGGCGTGGGCGCGTCGACGTGCCGGGTCGCCGGGAGCTTCCCGTGCCGCAGCGACTGCACCATCTTGATCACGCCGGCGACACCGGACGCCGCCTGCGTGTGCCCGACGACGGACTTCACCGAACCCAGCCACAGCGGCCGCTGCGGGTCCCGGCCCTGTCCGTAGGTGGCCAGCAGCGCCTGCACCTCGATCGGGTCGCCGAGCACCGTGCCGGTGCCGTGACCCTCCACGGTGTCCACATCGGACGGTGACAGCCCGGCGCCGTCCAGTGCCTTGCGGATGACCCGCTGCTGCGCCGGGCCGTTCGGTGCGGTCAGGCCGTTCGACGCGCCGTCCTGGTTCACCGCGCTGCCACGGATGACCGCCAGCACCTGGTGCCCGCGCTCGCGCGCCACCGACAGCCGCTCCAGCAGCAGCACGCCGACACCCTCGGCCCAGCCGGAGCCGTCGGCGGCCGCGGCGTAGGACTTGCAGCGCCCGTCGAAGGCCAGTGCCCGCTGCCGCGCGAAGCCGACGAACCCGCCCGGCGTCGCCATCACGGTCGAACCGCCCGCGAGCGCCATCGAGCACTCGCCGCGGCGAAGTGCTTGCGCGGCAAGGTGAATCGCGACGAGCGAGGAGGAGCACATGGTGTCGACGGTGACCGCCGGGCCCTCGAGCCCGAGCGTGTAGGCGACCCGCCCGGAGGCGACACCGCCCGCGGTGCCCAGTGCGCGTTCCAGGCTCATGAAGCCCTCGAACCCGCTGAGGTCCGGGGCGTAGTCCTGGTGCACGACCCCGGCGTACACGCCGATGTCGCTACCCCGCACCGAATGCGGGTCGATCCCGGCCCGCTCCAGGGTCTCCCAGGAGACCTCGAGCAGCTGCCGCTGCTGGGGATCCATGGCCAGCGCCTCGCGCGGCGAGATGCCGAAGAACCCGGCGTCGAACCGGGCCGCGTCCCGCAGGAAGGCCCCCTCCCGCACGTACGTCGTCCCCGGGTTGTCGGGGTCCGGGTGGTAGAGGCCTTCGACGTCCCAGCCGCGGTCCTCGGGGAACCCGGTGTAGACGTCGGCGCCATCGGACAACACGCGCCAGAAGTCCTCCGGGCCGCGGATCCCGCCGGCGTACCGGCAGGCCATGGAGACGATCGCGATGGGCTCCGCCGCGGCCGCGGCGAGCGCGGTGTTCTCCTGCTGAAGCCGGACGTTCTCCTTCAGCGAAGCGCGCAGTGCGTCAACGATCTGCTCGTTCGGCGCGGACATGTTCTTCCTCCACGATTGGTTCGCCATCGGCGGTCAGCTCGTCTGCCCGAGGGCCCGTTGCACGAGACCGGAGATGTCCAGTGCGTCGATCAGTTCTGCGTCGTCCGAGAGCGGCACTGCCGGTTCGGGGACCTCCGGCGCGGTGCCCGCTTCGGTGCCGGGGTCGGCGTCGGCCAGGCCGAGCAGCGTGTCCAGCACGCCCGCCTCCTTGAACCGGGCGAACGGCACGGACGCGAGGACCCGCCTGAGGTCGTCCTCCCGCCCCGCCAGACCGTCGTCGGCGTCCCGGAGGAGTTCGACGCGCAGGTAGCCGACCAGCGCCTCCGGGGTGGGGTAGTCGAAGATCAGCGTCGCCGGCAGCCGCAGCCCGGTTGCCGCGTGCAGGCTGTTGCGGAGGTTGACCGCGGCCAGGGAGTCGAAGCCGACCTCCTGGAACGCCTGGCGCGGCCCGATGCCTTCGGCCCCGCTGTGGCCGAGCACCGTCGAGGCGTGCCCGCGGACCAGCTTCAGCAGGATGCGGTTCTGCTCGGCGTCCGGGACCGCCCGCAGGGAGTCCGCGAGCGACGACGCGGTGTCGCCGTCTTCGCCGTCGTCCCGCGTGGCCTGGAGGATCGCCTTCGCCTCGGGCAGCTCGGCGAACAGCGGGCTGGGCCGGACCGAGGTGAACGCGGGGATGAAGGCGGCCCAGTCCATGTCGGCCACCGCCACGGCCTTCTCGTTGCCGGCGACCGCCTGCACCAGCGCGGTGACCGCGAGCTGCGGAGCCATCGGCAGCACACCGCGGCGGCGGAGCTGGGCGAGGGCGGCCTCGTCCATGCCGATGCCGATCTGGTCCAGCGCGCCCCAGGCGATCGACGTCGCCTTCAGCCCGCGGGCCCGGCGCCACTCGACCAGGGCGTCCAGGACGGCGTTCGCCGCACCGGCCGGGCCCTGGCCACCGCCGCCCCAGATGCCCGCGATCGAGGAGAACACGACGAACGCGTCGAGCGGGGTGTCCTCGAACAGCTGGTCCAGCCACACCGCGGTGGTCACCTTGGCGGTGAACACCTCGGCGAGATCGGCCGGCGCGGTGTCGTCGACGGAACTGGTCTGCGCGATGTCGGCGGCGTGCACCACGGCCGTGACCGGCTGCTCCGGGTCCGCCACCAGCCGCGCGATCGCGTCCCGGTCGGTGTCGGCGCAGAACTCGACCGTGGTGCCGAACCCGGCCAGCTCGGCCCGCAGTTCTTCGCCGCCGTCGGTACCGGTGACGATGAGCCGTTCGGCGCCGGACTGCGCGAGCCAGACCGAGGCGTGCCGGCCGAGCCCTTCGGCCCCGCCGGTGACCAGGACCGTGCCGCGGGGTTCCCAGCGGCTCGCCGCGGACTCCGCCACGGGCTTGCGGACCAGCCGCCTGCCGTAGACGCCCGACCGCCGGACTGCGAGCTGGTCTTCCCCGCCGGCGCCGTTCAGCACGCCGAGCAGGGCCTGGGCCGTGCGCGCGTCGATCGCGGCGGGCAGGTCGACCAGGCCGCCCCACCGGTCGAGGCGTTCCAGCGCGACGGCGCGGCCGAGGCCCCACACAGCCGCCTGGGCCGGTGCGGTCACGGCGTCCTGGATGCCGATGTTCACCGCGCCGGAAGTGAGGCACCACAGCGGCGCGGACGTGGTGGTGTCGCCAAGGGCCTGGACCAGCGCGAGCGTCGAAGCGGTGATCTCGGTCGCGTCCGCGGGCCCGCCGTCGAGAGCGAGCAGCGACAGGACGCCGGTGACGTCGTTCTCCGCCAGGACAGCCCGCAACCGCTCGGCAAGCCGTTCCCGGGACGATCCCTCGATCTCCAGCCGCACGATGTCGAGTCCCTGGCCGGTCAGCTCCTTCAGGAGCGCGTCGGTGGTACCGGCCGGGGTGACGACCAGCCAGCGGCCGCCCGGCACGCCGGTGGCTTCGCGTTCGAGCGGCTGCCAGGTGACCTGGTAGCGCAGCTTCTCCGCCGTCGAGCGCTCCCGGCGCCGGTCCCGCCACCCGGCCAGCACCGGCACGACGGTGCTGAGCGCCCCGCGCTGCTCCGGCACCAGGTCGAGCAGCTCGGCCAGGCTGTCCACATCGGACTGTTCGATCGCGGTCCAGAACTCGCCGTCCGCGCCTTCGGCGGCTTCGGTGGTTTCGGCTTCGTGCAGCCAGAAGTGCCGCCGGTCGAAGGCGTACGTCGGCAGGTCCACGTGGCCGGCCGCGGGCACGGCCGCCGTCCAGTCCACCGGCACGCCCCGGACGTACAGCTCGGCCGCCGAGGCCAGCAGGCGGCGGAGTCCGCCGTCGTCCCGGCGCAGCGACCCGGTCACCACGGCGTCGTCACCGATCTCGCTCAGCGGCTGGACCAGCACCGGATGAGCGCTGATCTCCACGAACACCGTGTGGCCCCGCCCGGCCAGCTCCGCCACCGACGGGCCGAACCGCACCCGCTGCCGCAGGTTCCGGTACCAGTAACCCGCATCGACGACGGCGTGCTCGATCCACGCGCCGAGGACGGTGGAGTAGAACGGGATCGCCGGCGCCTGCGCGCTGATCCCGGCCAGGGACTTGTCCAGGGTTTCGGCGACGGCCTCGACGTGCCGGGTGTGCGAGGCGTAGTCCACCGCGACCCGCCGCACCCGGACGCCGTCGCCGGACAGCGCCTCCAGTGCCTCGTCGAGAGCTTGTGCGTCCCCCGCGATGACGACCGAGGACGGGCTGTTGACGGCCGCGACTTCCACGCGGTCCGCCCACGGCGCCAGCCGCGCGACCACGTCTTCCTCGCTCAACGCGACCGAGGCCATCCCGCCGTGGCCGGCCAGTTCGGCGGCGATCGCCTGGCTGCGCAACGCGACCACCTTCGCCGCGTCGTCCAGCGACAGCGCACCCGAGACGCACGCGGCGGCGATCTCGCCCTGGGAGTGGCCCAGCACCGCGTCGGGGACGACACCCAGGGAGGTCCACACCGCGGCGAGGCCGACCATCATCGCGAAGCTCGCGGGCTGCACCACGTCGACCCGGTCGAGCAGGTCGGCGTCACCGCGCAGCACATCGAGCAGCGACCAGCCGGTCCACTGTTCCAGCGCGGCGGCGCACTCCTTGATCCGCTCGGCGAACACCGGCGAGGAGTCGAGGAGTTCCCGGCCCATGCCGAGCCACTGCGAGCCCTGGCCGGGGAACACCCAGACGATCTTGCCGGGCCGGCCCGCGGTCCCGGTCACGACGCCGGGCGCGTTCTCGCCGCGGGCCAGGGACTGCAACCCTACCTGGGCTTCGGCAGCCGAGCCCGCGAGCACGACCGCACGCTCGTTCAGCGTCGCGCGGCCCGAAACCAGGGCACCGGCGACGCCCGACACCGGCGCGTTCTCGAGGAACGCGGCCAACCGGCCGGCCTGCCCGGACAGGGAACCCGTGCTGCGCGCGGACACCACCAGCGGCACCACGGAGGCCGCCTCTTCGGCCACGGGCTCTTCGGCGGGTCCTTCTTCGATGATCACGTGCGCGTTCGTGCCGCTGGCCCCGAAGGAGGACACCCCGGCCCGGCGCGGACGGCCGTTCCGCGGCCACTCCCGCGCCTCGGTGAGCACCTCGATCGCGCCCGCCGACCAGTCGACCTGGCTCGTGCGCTCGTCGGCGTGCAGGGTGGCCGGCATGACGCCGTGGCGCATGGCCATGATCATCTTGATCACGCCGACGACGCCGGCGGCCGCCTGGGTGTGTCCGATGTTCGACTTCAGCGACCCCAGGTACAACGGCTGGTCCCGCTCCTGACCGTAGGTGGCCAGCAGCGCCTGGACCTCGATCGGGTCGCCCAGTGCCGTCCCGGTCCCGTGGCCTTCCACGACGTCCACATCGGACGGTGCCAGCCCGGCGTTCGCCAGCGCACCGCGGATCACCCGCTGCTGCGAGGGCCCGTTCGGCGCGGTCAGGCCGTTCGACGCGCCGTCCTGGTTCACCGCGCTGCCGCGCAGGACGGCCAGCACCCGGTGGCCGCGTTCGCGGGCCACCGAAAGCCGTTCGAGGACGACCACGCCGACGCCCTCGGCCCAGCCGGTGCCGTCCGCGCCGTCCGAGTACGCCTTGCAGCGGCCGTCGGCGGACAGGCCGCGCTGGCGCGAGAACTCCAGGAAGGCGTCCGGGCTGGCCATCACGGTCGCGCCGCCGGCCAGCGCCATCGAGCACTCGCCCTGACGCAGGGCCTGCGCCGCCAGGTGCATCGCGACCAGCGACGACGAACACGCCGTGTCCACCGTGACCGCCGGGCCCTCGAACCCGAACACGTAGGCCACCCGGCCCGACGCCACGCTCGCGGCCGTCCCGGTCATCGTGTAGCCCTGGACGTCCTCGGGCACTTCGCGCAGCCGCGTCACGTAGTCGTGGTGGACGATCCCGGTGAAGACGCCGACGTCGCTGCCGCGCGCGGACAGCGGGTCGACCCCCGCGCGTTCGAGGGCTTCCCAGGACGTCTCCAGCAGCAACCGCTGCTGCGGGTCCATGGCCAGCGCTTCCCGCGGTGAGATCCCGAAGAGCACGGCGTCGAACTGCGCCGCGTCGTGCAGGAAGCCGCCCGTACGCGTGTAGCTCGTCCCCGGGTGGGCGGGGTCCGGGTGGTAGAGCCCGTCCAGGTCCCAGCCGCGGTCGACGGGGAAGCCGGAGACCGCGTCCCGCCCCTCGGCGACCAGGTTCCACAGTTCTTCGGGGCTGTCCGCGCCGCCCGGCAGCCGGGTGCTCATGCCGACGATCGCGATCGGCTCGTCGGAGACGGAGCGCGTCACCGTGACCGGCGCCGCCGGGCGCTCCCCGCGGAGTTCGGCCCGCAGGTGGTCGGCGAGAGCGGCGGGGTTCGGGTAGTCGAAGATCAGCGTGCTGGGCAGCTCCACGCCGGTGAAGTCGCGCAGGCGGTTGCGCAGCTTGATCGCGCTGAGGGAGTCGAACCCGAGGTCCTTGAAGGGCCGGTCGAGGTCGAACGCGTCCGCTTCCCGGTGCCCGAGCACCAGCGCGGCACTCTCCCGGACCAGGGCCGGCACGTCCGCCACCGGCCCGCTCACCTTCGGCTCTGCCGGTGGCGGGGTGACGCCGACGGCCGCCGTTTCGTCGACGTCGACCCAGAAGCGCTGGTGCTGGAACGCGTAGGTGGGCAGGACGGTCCCGACCGCGGTGGCCGGTTCGTCGAGCACGGCCGTCCAGTCCACGGCCACGCCGCGCACGTGCAGTTCCGCCAGAGCGGTCAGGACGGCGGGCACCTCGGCGCCGTTCTTGCGCAGGGTGGCGACGCAGCTCTGCTCCGGCCCGCCGAGCGTGCCGAGCGCCATCGCGGCGAGCGCGCCGCCCGGCCCGAGTTCGAGGAACGTCGACGCGCCCTCGGCGGCCGACGTCGTCACGGCGTCCCTGAACCGCACGGCGTTGCGCACCTGGTCGACCCAGTAGCCCGGGGTGTCGAGCGCCGCGAGTTCTCCGGTGAGCGTCGAGACGACGGGCAGCACACCGGCCCGGTACGTCAGGCGCTCCGCGACGGCGCGGAACTCGTCGAGCATCGGTTCCATGAGCGGCGAGTGGAAGGCGTGGCTGACGGCCAGCCGCCGCGTCTTGCGCCCGCGACCCGCCAGTTCGCCCGCGACGGCGAGCACGGCGTCTTCGGCGCCGGAGAGCACCACCGAGTCCGGGCCGTTGACCGCGGCGACGCAGACGGCGTCGCCGAGCAGGGGCTCGACCTCGTCCTCGGTCGCCTGGACGGCGACCATCGCGCCGCCCCCGGGCAGGGCCTGCATCAACCGGCCGCGCGCGGCGACCAGTTCGCCCGCCTCGGCCAGGTCCAGCACCCCGGACACGTGCGCGGCGGTGAGCTCGCCGATCGAGTGGCCGGCGAGGAGGTCCGGCCGCACGCCCCAGGACTCGAAGAGCCGGAACAAGGCGGTCTCCACGGCGAACAGGGCGCCTTGGGTGTACATCGTCCGGCCGAGCCGGGCGCTGTCGGTGAACACGACTTCGCGCAGCGGACGCTCGCGCAGGTGCGCGTCCACGGCGGTGCAAGCGGCGGTGAAGGCGTCGCGGAAGACCGGGAACGTTTCGGCGAGTTCGCGGCCCATGCCGGCCCACTGGCTGCCCTGGCCGGTGAAGAGGACGGCCAGTTTGCCGTCGACCGGCGTCCCGGTCACCACGCCGGGACCGAAGGCGGCGAGGTCGCTGCGGAGCTGTTCCCGGTCGGCCGCCAGGACGACGGCCCGGTGGTCGAGCCGGGCGCGGGTGGTGGCGAGGGCGTGCGCGGCGTCGGCGACCCGGACGTCCGGCCGCTCGCCGAGGAACGCGGCGAGCCGGCCGGCCTGACCACGCAGGCCCGTCGCCGTCCGCGCGGAGACGAGCACCGGCACGAGGAACCCGGCGGGCTCGGGCTCCGGCTCCGGTGTGACGGCCTGCGCGGGCACCTCTTCGAGAATGACGTGCGCGTTGGTGCCGCCGATGCCGAACGACGACACGCCCGCGCGGCGCGGGTGGCCGTTGCTCGCCCAGTCGCGGGCCTCGGTCAGCAGTTCCACCGCACCCGCCGACCAGTCCACGTGGGACGACGGCCGGTCGACGTGCAGCGTCCGGGGCAGGACGCCGTGCCGCATGGCCATGACCATCTTGATCACGCCCGCGACACCCGCCGCCGCCTGCGTGTGACCGAGGTTCGACTTCACCGAGCCGAGCCACAGCGGGGTTTCCCGCTCTTGGCCGTAGGTGGCCAGCAGCGCCTCCGCCTCGATCGGGTCGCCGAGGGTCGTCCCGGTGCCGTGCGCCTCCACGGCGTCGACGTCCGATGTGGACAGTCCGGCGGCGGCCAGTGCCTTGCGGATCACGCGTTGCTGGGACGGGCCGTTCGGCGCCGTGAGACCGTTCGACGCGCCGTCGGAGTTCACCGCCGACCCGCGGACCACGGCCAGGACCTGGTGGCCCCGGCGCCGGGCCTCGGACAGCCGCTCCACCAGCAGCAGCCCGGCGCCTTCGGACCAGCCGGTGCCGTCCGCGCCGTCGGCGAACGCCTTGCACCGGCCGTCGGGAGCCAGCCCGCGCTGCCGCGAGAACTCGACGAAGGTTTCGACGGTGCCCATCACCATCACGCCGCCCGCCAGCGCCATGGAGCACTCGCCCCGCTGCAGTGCCTGCACGGCCAGGTGCAGGGCCACCAGCGAGGACGAGCAGGCCGTGTCGACCGTGATGGCCGGGCCCTCGACGCCGTAGTGGTAGGCCACGCGGCCGGAGAGGACGCTCGCCGAGCCCCCGGTCAGCCGGAAGCCCTCGACGCCGGCGGCCCGGTGCATCCGCGTGCTGTAGTCGTGGCTGTTGACCCCGGCGAAGACGCCGATGTCCTGCCCGGCCAGCGTGGCCGGGTCGATCGCGGCCCGCTCGAACAGCTCCCAGGACGTCTCGAGCAGCAGCCGCTGCTGCGGGTCCATGGCGAGCGCCTCGTTCGGCGAGATGCCGAAGAAGGCGGCGTCGAACCCGGCGGCGTCGTCGAGGAAGGCGCCGTGCCGGACGTACGTGGTGCCTTCGTGGTCGGGATCTTCGTGGTAGAGCCGGTCGGTGTCCCAGCCGCGGTCGCCGGGGAACTCGGTGACGGCGTCGACGCCGTCGGCCACCAGCCGCCACAGGTCTTCCGGGCTGTGCACCCCGCCGGGGAACCGGCACGCCATCGCCACGATCGCGATCGGCTCGTCGGCCGCGGCCGCCGTGGTGGGCCCGGCCGGGCGGGCGGCCCCCGCACCGAAGAGCTTGGCGCGCAGGTGTTCCGCGAGCGCCGGGGGCTTCGGGTAGTCGAAGATCATCGCCGGGGAGAGGGTGAGCCCGGTCGCGGCGGCCAGCCGGTTCCGCAGTTCCACCGCGGTCAGCGAGTCGAAGCCGGCGTCCTTGAACGTCCGTCCGGAATGGACGGATTCGGCACCGGAGTGGCCGAGCACCTCCGCGGCGTGCCGCCGCACCAGGTCGAGCAGGGCGCCGGCCTGCTCGACCTCGCCGAGGCCGGCGAGGCGCTCGGTCGGCGACGCCGTCTTGGCCGCCGTCCGCCGCGGCAGCGGGGCCAGGCCACGCAGCAGCGGCGGAACCGGACCCCCGCCCTTCGCCGTCGCCCGCAGGGCGGCGACGTCGAACTTCGCCGCCACGAGCGCGCCACCGGTGCCGAGGGCGGCGTCCAGGAGCGCCATGCCTTCGTCGGCGGCGATCCCGGACATGCCGATCCGCTGGTTGCGCCGCAGGTCGGCGGCGCCGAGGTGCTGGGTCATGCCGCTGACCGCCGACCAGTAGCCCCAGGCGATGGACACTGCCGGCAGGCCGAGACCGGTGCGCTGGTGCGCCAGGGCGTCCAGCCCGGCGTTGGCCGCCGCGTACCCGGCCTGGCCGGGGTTGCCGAGCACGCCCGCCGCCGAGGAGAACAGCACGTAGGCGGCGAGGTCGGCGTCCCGGGTCAGCTCGTGCAGGTGCCGGGCCGCGTCCACCTTCGGCCGCCGGACGGTGGCGAGCCGGTCCGGGGTCAGCTCGGTCAGCACGCCGTCGTCGAGGACGCCGGCGGTGTGGATCACGGCGGTGAGCGGGTGTTCCGCCGGGATCGCCCGCAGGACGGCTTCGAGCTGCGCCCGGTCCGCCACGTCGCAGGCAGCGATGGTGACGGACGCGCCCAGCGCGGTCAGCTCGTCGCGCAGTTCGGGGGCTTCGCCGCGGCGGCTGACCAGGACCAAGTGGCGGACGCCGTGGGTCGTGACGAGGTGCCGGGCGGTCAGCGCGCCGAGCGTGCCGGTGCCGCCGGTGATCAGGACGGTGCCTTCGGGATCGAGCGGGCGCGCGGCCGGCGCCTCGGTCACCCGGGCGAGCCGGGGCACCGACGCGACGCCGCTGCGCACCCGCACCTGCGGTTCGCCGCTCGCCACCACGGCGGGCAGCGCAGCGTGGTCGTCGAGGTCGGCCAGGACGAGCCGGCCCGGGTGCTCCGACTGCGCCGAGCGCACCAGGCCCCACACCGCGGCCGCGTCGGGTTCGGCGCTGTCCCCGGTGACCACGGCCAGCCGGGTTTCCGCCTGGGCGGGGTCCGCCAGCCAGGCCTGGAGCGCCGTCAGGGTCGCCTCGGCCGACGTGGCTTCGTACGGCAAGAAGTCCGTGGCTTCGGCGGCGGGCAGCGGGATTTCCGTCCAGTCGACGCGGAAGAGCGCGTCGACGGTCCCCTGGCCGGGGGCGAACGGCGTGCCCCGCACGGATTCGACGGTCAGGACGGGCTGCCCGGCCGGGTCGGTCAGCCGCAGGCCGGTCGCCGTCGGGGTCACGGTCACGGCCGTGGCCCCGGAAGCCAGCAGGGACACGCCGGTCCAGCCGGACGGCTGCAGGTCGTCGCCGACGACCGTGCGGACGGCGGCGTCCAGCAGCGCGGGGTGGATCCCGTACCGGTCCGCGTCGCGCAGGCCGTCCACGGTGACGTCGGTGGCGTCTCCCGCCGCCGCCGGCTCTGTCACGGCGACGGCGGGAGAGAGTGTGCCGTGGGCGTGCCGGGTCCACGGCTCATCCGCCTCGCGGGAAAAGACCTCGATCGGACGCCGCTGCTCGCCGGGTTCGCCGACGATCAGCTGGACCTCCCGGCCACCGCGGGGCGGGAGCACCACCGGCGCGTCGATGGTCAGTTCGGCGAGGAAGGGCGTGCCGGCCAGGTCGCCGAGCCGGATGGCCGCCTCGACCAGCGCCGCGTTCGGGACCAGGCCGTCCACCGCCCAGGGCTGCGTCCGGCGCGTCCACCGGGCCACGGCCGTGAGGCGGTCCGAGCCGGGCGTGCTGACGATCGTGCCCAGGAACGAGTCGCCGTCCGAAGTCGGTTCGGCCGGTTCGGCCGGTTCGAGCCAGTAGTGCCGGTGGTCGAAGGCGTAGGTCGGCAGGTCGACCCACCCGGCGGCAGGCACCATCGCCGTCCAGTCCACGTCGATGCCGCGGACGAACAGTTCGCCCATCGAGGTCAGGAGCCGGCGCAGGCCACCGTCTTCACGCCGCAACGTCCCGATCGCGTCCCCGGTGAGCTCGCTCAACGGCTGGACCGTCACCGGGTGCGCACTGACCTCGACGAACACCTGGTGGCCCTGCTCGATCAGGGCCGTCGCGGCCGCCCCGAACCGGACCTGGTTGCGCAGGTTCCGGTACCAGTAGCCGCCGTCCAGGACCCTGGCTTCGCGCACCCACTCGCTCGTGACGGTGGAGTAGAACGGCACCACCGGGGCCTGCGCGCTGATCCCGGCCAAGGCCTGGTCAAGAGTGTCGCGGATGTCCTCGACGTGCCGGGTGTGCGAGGCGTAGTCCACCGCCACCCGCCGAACCCGGATCCCCTGCGCGGAAAGGGCTTCCACCGTCTCGTCGAGGGCGCGGGCGTCTCCCGCGATCACCACCGACGACGGGCCGTTGACGGCGGCCACCTCGACCCCGTCCGCCAGCCACGAGACCACGGCGTCCTCGCCCAGGGCGACCGACGCCATCCCACCGCGCCCGGAGAGTTCCGCCGCGATGGCCTGGCTGCGCAGCGCAACGACCTTCGCGGCGTCGGCCAGCGACAACGCCCCCGAAACGCAGGCAGCCGCGATCTCACCCTGCGAGTGCCCGACGACGGCGTCCGGCCGGACCCCCACGGACTCCCAGACGGCAGCCAGCCCGAGCATCACCGCGAAACAGGCGGGCTGCAGCACGTCGACCCGGTCCAGGTCGCCCTCGCCCCGCAGGACGTCGATGAGCGACCAGTCGATCCACGGCTCCAGCGCGGCCGCGCACTCGGCGATCCGCGCGGCGAACACCGGGGACTCTTCCAGCAGCTCACGGCCCATCCCGGCCCACTGCGTCCCCTGCCCCGGGAACACCCACACGACCTTGCCCGGTGTCCCGGAACCAACCGCATTCAGCGCCCGCAGCCCGGTCACGGCTTCCTCGCGCGAACCGGCCACGACGACGGCGCGTTCGTCCAGCACCGCCCGGCGCGACGCCAGCGATCCGGCCACCTCGGTCAGCGACACGTCCCCTTCGAGGAACGCCGCCAAGCGCTCGGCCTGCCCGGACAACGCCGCCGCGCTCCGCGCCGACACCACCAGCGGCACCACCGCCGCTTCCGAGGTGGCGACCGGCTCTTCGGCAGGCGCTTCCTCCAGGATCAGGTGCGCGTTGGTCCCGCTGACGCCGAACGACGACACCCCGGCCCGGCGCGGACGGCCGGAGCGCGGCCACTCGCGCGCCTCGGTCAGCAGCTCGACCGCGCCCGCCGCCCAGTCGACCTCGGCGGTCGGTTTGTCGACGTGCAGGGTCGGCGGCAGCACCTCGTGCCGCAGCGCCTGGACCATCTTGATCACACCCGCCACGCCGGCGGCCGCCTGTGCGTGCCCGATGTTCGACTTCAGCGAGCCGAGCCACAACGGCTGCTCCCGCTGCTGCCCGTAAGTGGCCAGCAGGGCTTGCGCCTCGATCGGGTCACCCAGCGTCGTGCCGGTTCCATGGGCCTCGACGGCGTCCACATCGGACGGTGCCAGCCCGGCCGCGGCCAGCGCGCGGCGGATCACCCGCTGCTGCGAAAGGCCGTTCGGCGCGGTGAGCCCGTTGGAGGCGCCGTCCTGGTTGACCGCGCTGCCGCGCAGCACCGCCAAGATCCGGTGGCCGCGCTCGCGCGCCACCGACAGCCGCTCGAGGACGACCACGCCGACGCCCTCGGACCAGCCGGTCCCGTCGGCGGCCGCCGCAAAAGCCTTGCACCGCCCATCCGGCGCCAGCGCCCGCTGCCGGGAGAACTCGACGAACGAACCCGGCGTCGCCATCACCGTGACCCCACCGGCGAGCGCCATCGAGCACTCGCCCTGCCGCAGGGCCTGCGCGGCCAGGTGCATCGCCACCAGCGACGACGAACACGCCGTGTCCACCGTGACCGCCGGGCCTTCCAGGCCCAGCACGTAGGAGACGCGGCCGGAGGCCACGCTCGACGCGACACCGGTGGTGACGAAACCTTCGAGTTCCGGCGCCACCGCACCGGACCCGTACCCCTGGCCCATCAGCCCGGTGAACACGCCGGTGTCGGTGCCCTTCAACGCGATCGGGTCGACCCCGGCGTTTTCGAGGGCCTCCCACGACGTCTCCAGCAGCAACCGCTGCTGCGGGTCCATGGCGACGGCCTCGCGCGGCGAAATCCCGAAGAACCCCGCGTCGAACTGGCCGGCGTCGTGCAGGAACCCGCCCTGGCCGACGTACGACGTCCCGGCGCGTTCCCGGTCCAGGTCGATCAGGCTGTCCAGGTCCCAGCCGCGGTCGCCGGGGAACTCCGAGACGGCGTCGACGCGCTCGGCCACCAGCCGCCACAGGTCCGCCGGGGAAGCCACGCCACCGGGCAGGCGGCACGCCATCCCCAGGATCGCGATCGGCTCGTCCGGGTCGGCCGCCACGACCGGCTCGGCGACGGCCTGCGTGATCCCGAGGAGCCCGGCCCGGATGCGGGCGGCCAGCGCCACCGGCGTGGGGTGGTCGAAGACGGCGCTGGCGGGCAGCCAGAGCCCGGTGTGCTCGGTCAGCCTGTTGCGCAGCTCGACGATGGCCAGCGACGTGAAGCCGAGATCGCGGAACGCGCGCCCGGCCGGGACCGGCTGCCCCAGCACGTCGGCCGCCTGGGTGCGGACGAGGTCTTCCAGCAGCTCGCACTGCGCCCGTTCGTCCAAATGGGACAGTCGTGCGCGCAGCGCCGCCGCGACGGCCGAGTCGGCGTGCCGGGACTGTTCCTCGTGTTCGGTCGCGGCGTACCGCAGCTGTGCGGGCTCGTCGGCCAGCAGGCCGCGCCGGATCTTGCCCGACGCGGTCCGGGGGATGTGCGTGACTTCGAGGATCCGGTCCGGCACCTTGTAGGCGGACAGCTGCTCGCGGCACTTCTCGATCAGGGCTGCGGGATCGAACCCGGCCGGCCCGGGGATCACGTAGGCGACCGGCACCTCGCCGAGCGTGTCGTGCGGCACGCCGCCGACCGCCGCGTCGGCGACGCCGTCGACCGTGCGCAGGACCGCCTCGACCTCGCCGGGGTGGATGTTCGCGCCCCCGCGGATGATGAGTTCCTTGATCCGGCCGCAGATGGTGAAGTAGCCGGCCTCGTCGCGGCGGGCCAGGTCGCCGGTCCGGAACCAGCCGTCGCGCATCGCCGCGGCGGTCGCTTCCGGGCTGTTGTGGTAGCCGAGCATGACGTTCGGCCCGCTGACCCAGACCTCGCCCTCCTGGCCGGCGGGGACGTCGAGCCCGGTGCCGGGGTCGACGACCCGCACGTCGACGCCGGGCACGGGCCGGCCGCACGAGCCGTCGACGCGGGCGCCGTCGGGCGGGTTCATGGTGATGGCCCCGCACGTCTCGGTGCTGCCGTAGGCGTCGATCAGCGGGACCCCGAAGGTCTCTTCGAACTCACTCCGCAGCCCGGCGCCGAGGACCGCGCCCCCGGCCAGGGCGATGCGCAGGCTCGGGGCCGCGAAGCCGCGCTGGCGGGCGGCCCGCACCAGGTGGTGGTAGGTGGTCGGCACGCCGGCCAGGAACGTCGAGCTCTCCTCGATGAGGAGCCGCATCACGTCGTCGGCGGAGCTGCCGTCGGCGATCCGGACGGTGGCGCCGACCACGGTGGCGGACAGGACGCAGGCGATGTGCGAAAGGCTGTGGAACAGCGGGAGCGGCCAGAGCACCCGATCCTGGTCCGACAGCCCGGGGAACGGCACGTAGCAGGAAGCGACGGACCAGAGGCCGTTGCGCTGCGTCGACAGGACGCCCTTGGGCCGGCCGGTCGTCCCCGACGTGTAGAACATCCACGCTGGCTCGTCGAGCTCGAGGTCGTCCGCGGCTGGCTCGGCCGGTTCGCGGACGGCGAGTTCGTCGTACGAATGCGCGCCTGCCGGCACGTCGTCGCCGGTCACCAGCAGCTCGACGTGCGGCGCGAGCCGGAGCCGGGCCGCCTGCGTGACATCGGTGATGACCACGGTGGCGCCGCTGTCGGCCAGCGGGTGCGCCAGCTCGGCCGTCGCCGAACCGGGGTTGAGCGGCACGCCGACGGCGCCCGCGCGCAGGATCGCGAAGTAACTCTCCACAGTGGACACCCGGTTGCCGAGGCAGAACGCCACCCGGTCCCCGTGCCGGACGCCGAGGCCGGCCAGGTGCCCGGCCAGCCTGCGCGTCCGGGCCTCCAGGTCGCCGTAGGTGACTGACCGGTGGTCGTCGGCGAACGCCGGCTTGTCGGCGAAACGGGTCGCGTTCTCCAGGAGTGCGACGTGAAGTGGCTTGATGAGGTCGGTGCGCACTGGGCCGCGGATCCTTTCGGCGGTTCGGAGGGGAAGAACGCTCACCAGGAGACGGGGAGCTCCTTCACCGAGAAGACGGAACCCTTCAGCCGCAGCGGAACCTCGTCGGCCGGGACGGCCAGGCGGAGGCCGGGGAACGCCCGCAGAAGCGCCGTGAACCCGGCGCGGAGTTCGATGCGGGCGAGGTTCTGGCCGAGGCACTGGTGGATGCCGAAGCCGAACGCGACGTGGCCGGAGGTGTCCCGCTCGATGTCGAGCTTCGCCGGGCAGGCGAACTTGGCCGGATCGCGGTTGGCCGCGGGCAGCGACACCGTCACCGTGTCGCCCTTCTTGATCAGCTCGCCTTCGAGTTTGATGTCCTCCAGCGCGGTGCGGTACGTGTGGTACTGGTTGACGGTCAGGTAGCGCAGGAGCTCCTCGATCGCGCCGTCGAGCTTCGCCGGCTCCGCGCGCAGCGCCGCCAGCTGATCGGTGTGGTGCAGCAGCGCGAAGACACCGGTGGCGAGCGCGCCCTCGGTGGTCTCGTACCCGGCGAACAGCAGGAGGGTGACGATGTTGCGCAGTTCCTCCTGGGTCAGGTCCTCGGCGACGAGCGAGCTGATCAGGTCGTCCTGGGGTTGCTGTCGCCGCCGCTCGATGACCTCGTCGAAGAACTTCCCGGCCACCTCATAGGCGGCCGCGGCCTCGGCCGGGTCCGCTTCCGCGTCGTGCAGCAGGGTCACCGCGGGCACGTACCGGTCGCGTTCCTCGTAGGGCAGGCCGACGAGCTCGCCCAGCATCCGCAGCACGAGCGGCTTGGCGAAGTCCATGACCACGTCGGCGGGGGCGCCCTTGGCCCGCATGACCTCGATCTGCTCGGCGGCCACGGCCTCGACGCGCGGGATCAGCCTGCTGGTGCGGCGGACGGTGAACTCGCCCGTCAGCAGCTTGCGGTACCGGGTGTGCTCGGGCGGGTCCATGTGGATGAACATCCCGGGGATCAGCGGGTGGGTCGGGATCACCCGCCCCTGGTGCGTCACCGGGAAGTGGCCGACTTCGCAGCTGTGGCTGAACCGCAGGTCGCTGAGGACCTCGCGGACCAGTTCGTAGCTGGAAACGATCCAGCCGACGTGCCCATCCGGGTAAACCATCTTCGCGAGCGGCCGCTCCTCGCGCAGAGAGTCGAATATCGCGGGCGGATCGAATTTGTCGGTCCGCGCCCACGGCACCTCGAAGGATATTGCGTCGGTCATGGAAGCCTTTCCGTTTATTCGGCGATCTTCGTGCGGTGCGTCCACCGGAAGACCGCGACATCGCATCCGTCGACCGACCGGAATTCCCCACCGTGCACGAAATGTTCGTAGCCGGCCCCGTAACGGATCTTGAGCGTGCTGTCCAGCGCGGTTGCCTGAACGCTGCGGGTCGTTTCCGCCAATTCGACCGGTCCACCGCTCAGCGCGATTTTCACTTGCGTAACAGTCATCGCGGGCTCCACCTCTCGGTCTCCCAGCACAACGGACCCAGCCTTTTGATTCCCGATTCAGGCTATGCGGGCCACGACCAGGGGACATCCCTCACTCTGGTAGAGCCATTCGCGTCCCCACTGGAGGCACAACGAAAGGGGCTTTCTCCGGTGGCACCGGAGAAAGCCCCTTCGAGACGAAGCCGCGTCAGCCTCCGGGCGGCAGGTCGACGGGCTGCCCGGTGTGCGCCGATTCGTAAGCTGCTTGGACGATCCTGGCGGTCCGCAGGGCGGCCTGTCCGTCCGGCCCGAGCGCACCGCCGTCGCCCAGGAAATCCTTGAGCATCAACGCATACAGGTCTTCGCCACCCGGCTCGCGCCGCGCACCGCCGAGGGCCGCGTCGAACCCGCCGAGCAGCCGCGGACAGGCGTCGTAGGCCACGCTGGCCTTGTCCCCGACGAAGGTGACGGCCGGCCATCCGGTCGCGGAAAGGCCGCGGCGGCAGTCGAACGAGGCGACCTTCCCGCTCCGGTAGCGCACGGTGAGCACGGCCGCGCTTTCGGTGCCCTGTCCATTGAGGACGTTGTTGGTCTGGGCGTACACCTGCTGCGCGGGCTCGCCATCGAGCACCGCGTCCGCCAGGTCGAGCAAGTACGGCGCGGCGGCACCGAGCGTCCCGCCGTCCACGTTGGTGTTCAGCGAGCCGAGAACCGTCGTCAGCTCGCCGACGACACCATCGGCGATTCCCTTGCGCACGACGGCGAACGCCTCGCCGTGGCACGCCGGGGACGCGAAGGTGAGCCGGACGCCGTCGCAGGCGTCCACCATGGCTCTCAGGTCGGCTTCCTTGGCGGCGAGCGGGTATTCGCACAACACGCGCGCCCGGGCCTCGGCCCCTCGCTGGACGAGTTCGAGACGGCGGTCGGCTTCCCCGGTGACGACGACGGCGTCGGGGCGCGCGGCGAACAGCGCGTCCCAGCTGTCCGCGTCGAGCAGGTCGACGTCCGGCAGCTCGCGCAACGGCTTGGCGTAGATTTCGGCGCGCTCGGGCGCGGACGACAGGATGGCGACCTTCACGCTGCTCCCCTTACCGGCAGTTCGACGGCACGCCCGGTCCACGCGGATTCGGCCGCGGCGTGGATGATCCGGACGGCGGCCAGCGCGTCCTTCGCCCCGATGCGCGGCTCGGGGCCGCCGGCGAAAGCCGTGGCGAACTCGCGCATTTCGGTGGCGAACACCGACGGTCCACCCCAGCCGAAGTTCTCGGCCACCCCGTCGACGACCCGGACCTCCTGCGGCCACTCGGAGTCGTAGCTCACGCTGCCCCCGGTGCCGGAGACGTGGAAGGCGACCCGCACGGGCGGCCGCGGCGTGGCCGTCCACCGGCTCACGACCTGGCTGATGGCGCCGTTGGCGTGGGTGAGCACGGCGGTCCCGGTCGCGACGGCCCCTTCGGGCGCCGGGGTGGCGATTTCGCCCTGGTAGCAGGCGTACACGCGGACGACGTCCCCGAAGACCCAGTGGGCGAGGTCGGCGCCGTGCAGCAGCTGATCGGTGAGGATCCCGCCCGACCGCGCGGAGGCGTGCCCGGTCCAGGGCCGCGGGTGGTAGGCGGAGAAGGAGAACCGGCCGACGGCACCTTCCCCCAGCCGCCCGCTCGCGACGAGCTCGTGCAGCCGCGCATAGGGCGCGGCAAACCGCACATCATGAGCGGCGTAGAGCCGAACCCCGGCCCGTTCCGCCGCGGCGACGATCTCTTCGGCCTCTTCGGCACTGGCGGCCAGCGGCTTCTCGCACACGATCCCCACCCCGGCGGCGATGGCGGTCATGGCGATCTCGTGGTGGCTGCCGGTCGGGGTGCAGATGTCGACGGCATCGGCTCCCTCGAGCGCCTCGGCCAGCGACCCGGCGGCCGCGGCCCCGAACTCCCGCGCCAGTTCGACGCCCCGGCCGTCATCGGAGTAGACCCGCACAGCGGCCCCGGTCCCGAGCCACGCTTCCAGGTGCAGGCGGGCAATCAACCCCGCACCGATCAGAGCCACCTCGAGCTGCCGCATGGATTTCCCTCACCGACGTCTGCGCGTACCGGGCTCGATCAGACTCGCCCAGACCGTCGGCGGGAGCCATTACCAACGTGGGTAGTTCGGGCCTGCCAGACTGGCCTCCATGTGTCGCCAATGCGAACTCGACGTCACTGACATCCCCGCGCTGCCGCCCGTGCGCCTGCCGTCGGCGACCGAGGCGCTGGCCGCCGCCGAGCGCAGCGCCGCCCTCGCCGACCTGCGGCGCTACGTGGCGGAACTGGACGGTGCCTCCGAACGGGGAATCACGTTGCTCCCTCGGTGGGCCGAGGCATGCGGGCTCGTGCGGGTCCTGAAGGGCACGCACGTACCGGTCAAGAAGAACGCGAAACTGCTCACGCAGCCGCTGGAACTGTGGGCACGCGCGTTCGAGACGCTCGGCGAGGCGGGCTACGGCATCGCCACCGAGGACGACGAAGTGCCGTTCGAGTTCGGGATGCTGTTCCCGGACTTCCTCGGGGGGTTGCAGATGGCGCTGTACTCCGCGGGCGGCACGCCGATGCCGTTGGAGCTGCTGTACGGGCTGGCTGACGAAATGCCGTCCTTGCTGGTGGGGCTCGAAATTCGCAGGGATTCACAGTGGCGCTACGCCCTCCGGGTGACCTTGGAGGTGCTGGACCGCCTCGGCGCAATCGAGCGGAGCACGGCCGACGCGGAAGAACTCGCCAAGATTGCCGAGCTCACCGGCCACCCCGAACCCGATCCGACCCTCGTGAGCTTGACTCCCCTCGCACTGTGGGCGCTGAACCGGATGCTCCGCGACGAGGGTGCCGATGCGCCGATCGCCGGCGAACTGGCCATGGCCCCGCTCGAAACCCTCTGTGCCCACGTCGCTGACGCGTCGCCGGAGATCGCCGAAGCCGAAGTGGCCGCCTGGGTGGCCCACCGGTCCGCGGCGGACGCCGCCGCGGAAGCCGCCGATTTCCTCCGGGAAGCGGCGGGCCCGACGCAGCGGCTGTTCGCGTTGCTGGCGCTCGGCGAAGCCGGTGATGCCGGCTTCGCCGATGCCCGGACCGTCCGCGAAGAAGGCGGTATTGCGGGTGCGGTCATGGCGGCTTGGCTGGTCGAACGCGGCGAGACGGCGGCCGAAACACTGACCGCCGACGAGATGTGCCTGGGCATGACCGATCACCTCGCGGCCATGGACGAACTCGGGGTGCTGTTCGACGAACTGGACGCGCTGGACAACCCGCTCTCCGTCGTCGATGTGATCGCCGCGGCCGACCATCCGGCCCGGCCTCGCCTGCTGGACGTGATCGCTGAGGAGCACCCGGACCGCAAGATCGCCAAGCAGGCCCGGAAGGCACGGTTCGCGCTGCGACAGGGCTGAGTCAGCCCAGTTCGCGCGACAGTTCGTCGAGCTTGGTGAGGAGGGCGCTGTCCGTTCCGGGCACTGTGATCACGAAGCGGCCGTCCGTGTGGCTGAGCCAGCGCCCCTGTGTGCGCGAAGATCGCCGCGACCCGGGCAGCCTGGCCTGAAGGTTCTTCGACGGCCAGGTCCGCGACGGGCACCGAGTACGAGACGGACCGGGCGGCCGGGTGCTCGGGCAGCTCGCGGACGACCACCCTGGTCAGCGCCTCGAGGCGCGCGGGCCGCACCAGGATCCGGCCATCCCGGGGCAGGTAACACAAGAACGCCCCCGACCGCCGTCCGGCGGCGGCGTGCAGCCGGTAGGCCAGTTCTTCGGTCTGCACGTAGGCCGACACCTCGGCCGGAGCGCGGCAGAGGAGCCGCAGGCTGTCTTCGAGGTCTTCACTGGGCTTCGTCCCGGTCGAGGAAACCCTCCGCGGCCAGCCACGCCCCAGGGGCCCGCCCATGGCGCCGGCGCCGAAGTCGCGGCGCCCCCGCCCGAGCCGGTCCGGTGCGCGGTGTGCACGCTGCTGGAAGCAGGCGTCCCGGAACCTGACGCACCCCGGAGCGGCACTTTCACGTGAAAGTGCCGCTCCCGGTTACTTGGACGGAGCGGGCGCCGACGACGGAGCAGCCGGGACCTTCGGCGCGTTGTAAGTGTCCATATCCGTGATCTTCCACTTGTCGCCCTGCAGCTGGGCGTTCAAGTGCAGCTGGGCCGTGCCCGCCGTCGTCTTCTTCGTGTCCGTGCGGGTCGATGTCTGGTCGACGAAGACCATCACCTTCGCCAGGTCGCCGTTGAGCATGATCACCGCCGCGCGCGTCACCTTGCACGTCACGATCATCTTCTGGGCCGGTGCGAGGCGCTTCACCTCGCCCATCAGGGAGTTGTACTTGTTCCGGACGTCGTCGTTGGCGAGGAGGTCGTTCGCCGCGTCCTCGGTCTTCTTGATGTTGTTGAAGTCGTAGGAGAACAGCGACTCGGCCGCCTTGGACACGGCGTCCTTGACCTGCGCCGTCTTCGCCACGTCCAGCAGCGCCGTGTTGCTCGTCGCCGAGGAGATCTCGGCTTCCTTGGTGTGGAACCAGAACGCCAGGCCGCCCAGGATCACCGCGACCAGCACCAGCGCGCCCGCGACCACGTAGGTCCGGGAAACCTTCGAGCCCGCGGGCGAGGACTCCGTGACCGGAACCTCGGGTTCCTCCGTCGGCTTCGCGATCCCGGCGTCCCGCTTCTTCCGCCGCGGTGCCGGCCGCGGGACGGCGTCCTCCTCGGCCGACGGCTCACCCGTGAGCGCCTCCGCCTGCGGTTCGGTCTCGACCGCCGCGAACACCTGCGTGTCCTCGGCCGGGGCGGTGTCGAGTTCGCCGCTGCTCGGCTCGATCGGCTCGGCGAACGGCCGGGGCGCCGGGCGCGGACGCGGCTTGGCGGGCAGCTCGGCGGCGGACTCGTCCGCCGAAGGCTTGCGCAGACCGGCCACGCGGGGACGGCGCACCGGCGACGGGGTGCTGCGAGGCGGCTGGCGGCGGGAGGGGGGCACTACGAGCTCCTTCTGGGTGACGCTACTGGCCGGCCGCGACGAGGGGGACGCTGTCGATGCCGGACAGCTTCCAGGCATCGCCCACCCGGGTCATCGACACTTCGAGGCGCAACGGCTTCGCACTGCTCTTGTCACCCTGGGTGACGGTCGTGGCGATGGCGGCGAGGAAGCTGGCCTTGCCTTCGTGGTCGTCCAGTTCCTCGACGGCGATGTCCTGGACGTCGGTGGTGACCTTCGTCTTGGCGTCGGAGAGCGCCTTGCGGAACGTCGGCGCCGACTGGTCGATCTGCTGCGCCATCTTGTCGTCCGACACCGACTTCTGCCGGGCGAAGAAGCCGTCGAGGTCGGTGTAGTCGACCTCGGTGTAGGCCTTGAGCGCGTTGGTGCCCGCCTTGACGACGGCCTCGCGCGACGCCGCCAGGCCGGCGTTGTCGTCGTTCGCGGCCATCCACCACTGGACGCCGAAGATCGCCGCGGCGACCAGGGCGGCCAGCGCCAGCGCCCCGGCGCCGAGCACCAGGATCCGCGAGGGGTCCTTCGACGGCGTCGGGGAGGACTCGTCCTCCACCGCCGTGGCGGCCGGCTCGTCCGTGCTCATGACACTCCAGAGTAGGTAACGGTCATCAAAATCCGCGTCAGGTCAGGCCGAGCAGCGAGCCCAGGCTGTTGAGGCTGACGCCGGGGCTGCCGACGATGCCCGGCACACCCCGGGTGTTCCGCTCCTCGGCCAGCTCTTCGGCCGGCCGGTTCGCGTTGGCCGAGACGTCGCTGTCCGACGGCGCGACCGGCACCCCGCCGTACGGCGCGTTCTGCGCACCGCGGACGTTGATCGGGCTGCCCTTCGGTTCGGCACAGTACGCGTTGTCGTCCGCGGGCCGCGGCGAGAGGTTGTTCCCGGTGCGGTACTGCGCATACGGGATGTAGCCCTTGGTGCAGGCGGGCGGGTTGAACAGGTTGAGCACCAGGCCGAGGTGCGCCGTGCCGTCGCCGGGCGCGACGCTGCTCGCCGCGCCGGCCAGCGCCGGGTAGGTGACCAGGCCCTGCTCGATGCCGTCGAGCCGGGTCACCGTCAGGTTGGCCGTGGTGAGCAGGTTCGCCGTCAGCGCGCCCAGGCCCGGCCCGGACTCGGCCAGCACCTGGCTGATCTGCGACGCCACCTGCGGCGTGATCCCGATGAGCTTGCGCAGATCGCCGTCGGAGTTCTTGAGGGTGCCGGTGAGCTCGTTGAGGCTCTTGCTGAACGACGCGAAGTTCTCCGCCTCGGCGTTCTGCGTGTCGAGCACCTGGCCGCCGGCGTCCAGCAGCTGGATCGTCTGCGGCAGGTACTGCTGCGCCGTCGTGGTGAAGCTGCGCGCGGTGTCGAGCAGCTTCTGCAGGTCGCCGCCGGTGCCGCGGAAGGCGTCGTAGGACTCGTCGACGACCGTGCGCAGCGAGTCGACCGGGACCGACGCGGCGAGCGAGTCCAGGTCGCCGATCAGCCGGTCGGTGCTGACCGGGGTGGTCGTCTTGTTCGCCGGGATCACCGAACCGGACGCGAGGTACGGGCCCTGGTCGGCCTTCGGCTTGAGGTCGACGTACTGCTCGCCGACCGCGGACCGGTTGGCGACGACGGCGTCGAGGTCCGCGGGCACCTTCGGGGCCGACGGGTCGATGTTCAGGTCGGCCTCGAGCCCGGTCGGGGTCAGCCGCATTGCGCCGACCCGGCCGATGTTGTAGCCGCGGTAGGTGACCTCGGCGTTGGTGAAGATGCCGCCCGATTCGTTGAGCTGCAGCTTCACCGTGTAGCCGTCGTTGCCGAACACGCTGCCGAGCCCGGCGAACCGGATCAGCGCGTACACGATCGCGACGACGGAGATCACCACGAAGGCGACCAGCTGGATCTTCGTCCGGCGCAGCAGCATCAGCCCGCACCTCCCGGCAGGAGCCCGAAGAGGTTGCCCAGGCCCGGTTTGGACTGCGAGGACTGCTGCCCGGCGCCGGGGATCGGCAACGGCGGCGGCTGGTTGGCGGGTGTGCCCTGCACCCCACCGGTCAGCCCGGCCAGCGGCAGCTGCCCGGACAGGGCGTTCTGCCTGCTGTTGCCCAGGTTGTCGACGATCGTCTTCAGGTTCAGGTCCACCTTCGCGAACAGGTTGAAGTAGTCGCCCTTGACGCCGTTGACCGCCTGGTCGCTGAACGGGAACGTCAGCAGGATCTCCAGCGCCTTCGGCAGGTCGTTGCCCGCCTCGCCCAGCTTCTGCAACGTCGGGGTCAGCGCCTTCAGGTCGGCGACGAGGTCCTTCTGCGACTTGTTGACCGTGTCGGTGGCGACGCCGGAGAGGTTGTCGAGGGCCTGCAGCATCGTGACGAGCTGGCCGCGCTGCTGCTCCAGCACGCCGAGCCCGGGCCCGAGGTTGTCGACCGCGCCGACCAGCTTGTCCTTCTGGTCGTTGAGGGTCGAGGAGAGCCGGTTCAGCCCGTCGATGGCCCGGGTGATGTTCTTCGACTGCCAGTCGAGGTTCGTCACCAGCTGGTTCGCGTTGTCCAGCAGCGCCTTGATGTCCGGCTCGCGGCCGGACGTGGCGTTGTTGAGTTCCTTGGTGATGGTGTTGAGCTGGTCGACGCCACCGCCGTTGAGCAGCAGCGAAAGCGCGCCGAGCAGTTCTTCGACCTCGACGCTGCGGTTCGTCCGGGCCAGCGGGATGGTCGCGTTGTCGGCGAGCTTGCCGGTGGCCTGGTCGTCGCCGGGCGAGGCCAGCTCGACGTACTTCTCGCCGAGCAGGCTGGACTGCTTGACGTTGGCGATCGCGTTGGCCGGCAGCTTGACGTCGCCGTTGACCTTCAGCGTGACCAGCGCGTGCCAGCCGTCCTTGGTGAGCCCGACGTTCTCGACCCGCCCGATCGGCACCTCGTTGACCTTCACCCCGGCCTCCGGGGTCAGGTCGAGCACGTCCCGGAACTCGACGTTCACCGTGTACGGGTGGTCACCGAGGTCGGCGCCACCGGGCAGCGGCAGGTCGTAGATGCCCTTGAAGGCACAGCCGGACAGCGTCAACGCGGAGGCCGTGACCAGCACCCCGACGGTCAGTAGCTTCTTCACTGGCCACCTCCGTAGAGCTGCCCGGCGATGGGCAGCGGCAGCGGCGGCAGCTGACCGGACTGCAGGGCCTGCACGGTCTGCGCCACGGACGGCAGCGGGATCACCTTGTCGACCACGCCGGCGATGCTCTCGCAGGCGTTGCCGAGCGCGTCCGGGATGCTGTTGGTGCCGACCTGCTTGAGCAGCCGGCAGATCATCACCAGCGGCGGCTGGGTCAGCTCGTTGAGGTTCGGCCGGGCGTCGAGCGTGCCCGCCGCGCCGTTGTAGGTGTTGACCAGGTTGCTCAGGCCGACCGGGGCGACGTCGAGGATCTCGGCGAGCGAGCTGCGCTGGTCGACGAGCACCTTCGTGATGCCGGCCAGCTTGTCCACATTGGACTTGAGCCGGTCGTGGTTGGCGTCGATGAACGCCTGCACCGCGGTGAGCGTCGTGCCCAGCTGCCGCACGGTCGCGGCCAGATTGTCCTTTTCGGACGCCAGGTAGCCGCTGACGTCGGCGAGCCGGCTTTCGAAGGTGCGGACCTGCTGGTCGGAGTCGGCCAGCGTCTGCGAGAACTTGCCGAGGTTCTCCACGGTGGAGAACAGGTCGTCCTTGTTGCCGGACAGGGTCCCGGCCGCCTGGCCGAGCTTGGTGATCGTGTCGTGCAGGGCCTGGCCGTTGCCGTCGACGTTGGCCGCCGCGGTGTTCAGCAGGTTCGACAGCGACCCTTGCTTGTTGACGCCGTTCGGGCCGAGGGTCTCGCTGACCCGGGCCAGGCTGGCCGCCAGCTGGTCGACCTCGAGGGGCACCTCGGTGCGGTCGAGGCCGATCACCGCGCCGTCGGAGATCCGCGGGCCGCCGGTGTAGGCCGGGGCCAGCTGGACGTAGCGGTCCGACACCAGGGAGGGCGCCACGATGAGCGCCTTGGCGTCGGCCGGGACGGCGACCGAGCGGTCGTACTCGAAATCGACCTTCACCTGGTTGCCCATGGGCTGGATCTTCGTGACCCGGCCCATGTCGACGCCGAGCATCCGCACGCTGTTGCCCTCGTAGAGGCCGACGGCACCGGCGAAGTACGCGGTCAGGTGGTTGCGGCCGGCGTCCTTGAGGGTCCACCAGATGCCGCCGGCGACGACGAGCGCGAGCACGATCGCGATGGTGAAACCCCGGGTCAGGGCCAGGCCGAAGCGGGTGTCACTCATTTCGTGTTGCACCCCTCTTCGTTGATCGGGCCGAACGACGGCAGCAGCAGGCCGCAGATGTAGTTGTCGAACCAGCGGCCGTTGCCGATGGTGTTGGTGAAGACGCGGATGAAGGGCGCGAACTTCTTGAGGCCGTCGGCCAGCGAGTCCTGGTTGCGCTGCAGCATCGACGTCAGCTGGTCGAGCTGGGTCAGCACCGGGTCGAGCTGCTTGTCGTTGTCGTCGATCAGGCCCTGCAGCTGCGTCGCCAGCTCGCGGGAGCCGTTCAGCAGCGCCGTGATCGCGTCCTCGCGCTTCGCGAGCTCGGCGAGCAGGTCGTTGCCGTCGTCAAGCAGCTTCTGCACCTCGGCGTCGCGGTCGACCAGCGTCTGCGACACCTCACGGGTGTTGGCGAGCAGGTTCGACAGCTGCTGGTCGCGCGAAGCGATCGTGTCCGACAGCTTCGACAGCCCCGACAGCGCGCCCTTCACGTCCTGCGGCGTGTTGGCGAAGGTCTGCGAGATGGCGTCGAAACTCTGCGCCAGCTGCTTGGTGTCGATGTTGTCGACGGTCTGCGACAGCCCGCGGAACGCGTCGAGCACGTCGTAGGGGGCCATCGTCCGGTCGCGCGGGATCCCGGTGCCCGGGTTCAGCGCGCCTTCGCCCTGCGGATCCAGCGACAGGTACTTCTGGCCGAGCAACGTCTTGATCTTGATCGCGGCACTGGTCCGGTCGCCCAGCCAGGCGTCCTTGACCTTGAACGACACCTTCACCGAAGCGCCGTCGAGCGCGATGTCGCTGACCTTGCCGACCTTGACGCCGGCGATCCGGACGTCGTTGTCCTTCTGCAGCCCGGATGCCTCGCTGAACTCGGCGGTGTAGGTGGTGCCGCCGCCGATCACCGGCAGGTCGTCGGAATTGAGCGCGGCGGTGAAACCGAGCGCCAGCACGACGATCCCGACCAGCGCGATCGGCACGGGGTTGCGGCTCTGGAACGACTTCATCCCTTGCACCTCGCCCGGTTCAGCGGCACGAGGGGGATCGGCACGTCGTTGATCAGTGGCGGCAAGCTCACACTCCCGGAGGACTCACAAGCGTAGAAGTTGAACCAGGAGCCGTAGTCCGCGGTGCGGGTCAGCGCGCTCACCTTGGTCGGCAGGAACTGGATGAAGTGCTCCAGCTCCGGCTCGTTCTTGTTGAGCGCGCTCGTGAGGTTCCCGAGCGCGCTGATGTCGTTCTTCAGCGGCTCGCGGACTTCGCCGAGCAGCCCGGACGTCGTCTCGGCCAGGGTGCCGAGGCTCTCGATCGCGTCGCCGATCGGCTTGCGGTCGGCGGCCAGCCCGGACACCAGCTGCTGCAGCTTCACGATCAGGTCGTTGAGCTGCGGGGTGTGCGCGTTGACCGTGTCGAGCACCGAGTTGAGGTTGTCGATGACCTCGCCGATCACCTGGTCCTTGCCGGCGATCGTGGTGGCCAGCGACGCCGTGTGGGACAGCAGGCTCTCCACGGTGCCCCCCTCGCCCTGCAGGACCTGGATGACCTCGTAGGACAGCTTGTTGACGTCGTCCGGGTTGAGCGCGGTGAACAGCGGCTTGAAGCCGTTGAACAGCTCGGTCAGGTCCAGTGCCGGCGTGGTCCGTTCCAGCGGGATGGTGCCGCCGGGCTGCAGCGGCTTGCCGGAGCTGTCGTCGCCTTCGCCGAGCGAGACGTAGCGCTGGCCGACCAGGTTGCGGAACTTGATCTGCGCGGTCACCCCGGCGGGCAGCGTCCGGCCGGCGTCGACCTCGAACTCGACCTCGGCCTGCCGCTTGTCGACGATGTGCACGTCCTTGACCTGCCCGACCCGGACGCCGGCGATGCGGACGTCGTCGTTGGGCAGCAGCAGCGTCGCGTCGGTGAAGCGGGCCTTGTAGGCGTTGGTGCTGGTGGTGTTGATGTTGGCGATGCTGATCCCGAGGATCGTCGTGAACAGCACGGTGACGACCACGAAGATGCCGAGCTTGATCAGCGGCGCGAGCAGGCCCCTCACTTGACCGTCACCTCCGCACCCCGGTACAGCGGGCCGACGAGCAGCGCGCTCCAGCTGGGGACGTCCGCCGCGTTCATGCCGAGCTGCGGGCCGAGCAGATCGGCAAGGAAGCCCTGCTCCGCCGTCGAATACGCCAGATCACCACCGCTGCCGCCGTTGCCGGCCGCGTCGGCCTTGAACTTGGCCGGGTTCAGCCCCTCGCTCGCGCTCTTCGGCGCGGCCTGGTGCAGCGTGCCGTCCTTGAACGCGCCGTCCGGCGGCTCGGACGGGAACGGCTTCGGGATGTTCTTGATGTCGTAGCAGCGCGGGCCGCGCTTGTCGTCGAACCGCGGCTCTTCCTTGCCCGCCTGGTACGGCGCGCGCGGCACGATGATTTCGATCGTCGCGTGCAGGCCGGGCTGGTCGGTGCCCTTGCCGAGGGCTTGGTCGATCAGAGGCACGTTCTTGGCCATCTGGGAGATCACGCAGGGGTACTCCGGCGCGTACTTCGCCAGCAGCTCGGCCGTCGGCCGGGCGGTCTCGACGAGGGAGATGATGTTGTCCTTGTTGTTCTGCAGGAACGTCTGCAGGTCCACCGAGGCCTGGGTGAGGCTGCCGTAGAGGTTCGCCAGGTTCTGCCGCTCGTCGACCACGGTCCGGGTCGTCGTGCTCAGGTTGTCCAGGCTCTGCACGAGGTCCGGTGCCGCGTCCTTCAGGTGGTCGGAGAACTCCGCGAGCGCCTTGAGGTTGTGCTGCAGCTCCGGCTCGTGCGGGTTCAGCTCGCCGATGTAGGTGCCGAGCTGCGAAAGCGTGTCGCCGAGCTGGTTGCCGCGGCCCGACAGCGCGGTCGAGATCGCGGTGAGCGTCGCCGACAGCTTCTGCGGCTGGACCGCCTGCAGCACCGGCATCAGGTGCGAGAACGCCTGCTCCAGCTCGATCGCGCTCGACGTGCGGTCCTGCGGGATGACGTCCCCGGTCGCCAGCGTCTTCGCCGACGGCGTCTGCGGGATCTCCAGTGAAACGAACCGCTCGCCGAAGAGCGTCTTGGGCAGGAACCGCGCCGAGACGTTCTCCGGGATGAGTTTCGCGGAGTCCGGCTGGAGCGCGAGCGTCAGTTCGGCGCCGTGGTCGGTGGCCGTGATGTCGGCGACCGAGCCGACGATCAGCCCGCGCACCTTGACGTCGGACTGCCTGAGCAGCTGGTTGCCGATCTTGTCGGCCTCCAGCTTCACCGTGACGACGGGCGTGAACGCCTTGTCGTAGAGCGCGATGGACAACGCCACCCCGCCGACCATCACGGCGATGAGCAGCAGGCCGAGCAGCCTGCGACGGAGCGTCCTCATCCCGCGATCCTTACCGTGACGTCGGTTCCCCAGATGGCGAACCCGATGAAGAAGTTCATGATCGACACCGTGACGATGGAGAGGCGCACGGCCTTGCCGACCGCGACGCCGACGCCGGCCGGGCCACCGGTCGCCCGGTACCCGAAGTAGCAGTGCGACAGGATGATCAGAACGCTGAACAACAGCACCTTGATGAACGAATAGAGCACGTCCTGCGGTGGCAGGAACAGGTCGAAGTAGTGGTCGTAGGTCCCGGCCGACTGGCCGTAGATGTAGATCACGACCAGTCTCGACGCGAGGTACGAACTGAGCAGGCCGATGATGTAGAGCGGGATGACCGCGACGAACCCGGCGATGATCCGCGTCGTCACCAGGTACGGCAGGCTCGGCACACCCATGACTTCGAGGGCGTCGATCTCCTCGGAGATCCGCATCGCGCCCAGTTGCGCGGTGAACCCGGCCCCGACGGTGGCGCTCAGGGCGAGCCCGGCGACCAGCGGAGCGATCTCGCGGGTGTTGAAGAACGCGGTCAGGAAGCCGGTGAAGGCCGACGTCCCGATCGAGTTCAGCGCCGAGTAGCCCTGGAGGCCGACGAGGACACCCGTGAACAGCGTCAGGCCGACCATCACGCCGACCGTGCCGCCGATGACCGCCAGCGAGCCGGAGCCGAAGCTGACCTCGGCCAGCAGCCGGAGGACCTCTTTGGTGTAGCGGCGCAGCGTCCGCGGGGTCCACAGCAGCGCGCGGCCGTAGAACGACATCTGGTCGCCGAGGGTGTCCAGCGTCTGGAGGGGTCGATTTACGACGCGTTTAGCGCCCTGGAGGAACGTCATGGCGCTAGTCCAGCTTTCCGGGCACGATCTGCAGGTAGATCAGGGTGATCACGAAGTTCACGACGAACAGCAGCAGGAACGTGATGACCACCGACTGGTTCACCGCGTCCCCGACGCCCTTCGGGCCGCCGGAGGGGTTCAAGCCCCGGTAGGACGCGACGACGGCGGCGATGAACCCGAAGATCAGCGCCTTGAGCTCACCGACCCACAGGTCGGGCAGCTGCGCGAGGGCGGAGAAGCTCGCCAGGTAAGCACCCGGCGTCCCGCCCTGCAGCACGACGTTGAAGAAGTAGCCGCCCAGCACGCCGATGACGCTGACCATGCCGTTGAGCAGGAGCGCGACCAGCATCATGGCGAGGGTGCGCGGCACGATCAGCCGCTGGACCGCGGAGACGCCGAGCACCTCCATCGCGGCGATCTCTTCGCGGATGGTCCGCGCGCCGATGTCGGCGCAGACGGCGGAGCCGCCCGCGCCCGCCACCAGCAGCGCGGTGACCAGCGGACTGGCCTGCTGCACGGTGGCGAGCACGGAGCCCGCGCCGGTGTAGGACTGCGCGCCCAGCTGGCGGGCGAGCGAGCCGAACTGCAGCGAGATGACCGCGCCGAACGGGATGGCCACCAGGGCCGTCGGCAGGATCGTCACGCTCGCGATGAACCACGACTGCTGGATGAACTCCCGCAGCTGGAACGGGCGCTGGAACAGGCCGCGGACGATGTCCAGGCCGAGAGCGAACAGGTTCCCGGTCTCGCGGAGCATGCCGATCCCGGGGATCTTCGCCTGTGTTGCGGGAGAGCTCACTGGCCACCTGGCCCGTTGTTCGGTGGCATTCGGTGCGTGCCGGTTCTGGGCGGCTGGCCGCCGCCCGGGATGCGCGCCACCTGGTCGGCGGGCAGCTGCCCGTGGTGCTGGTTCGGGACGCCATCACCCTGCGGGCGGGCGCCGACCTGCTGCGGCTGCCCGCGGTGCGGCCGCACACCGTAGTGGCGCTGCTCCTCCGGGCTCAGCGATTCGACGATGCTTTCCTGCGCGGCCGGCGGCAGCCGGTGCATGATCTCCATGACCCGGTCCTTGCGGCGGACGGCACCCATCCGGGTGGGCACGCCCGGTGTCGTCTGCATCTGCGGCGGCACCCCGGTGACGTCCTCGACCCCGCCCGCGTGGTGACCGGCGTCGAACATCGCCTGCTCGGCGGCCATCTGGGCGCTGTCCTTCTCCTCGGACATGCCGATCGGACCCTGCATCTTGCCGTTGAGGAACTGCTTGACGACCGGCTCTTCGCTGGTCAGCAGCACCTCGCGCGGACCGAACATGACCAGTTCCTTGCGGAAGAGCATGCCCAGGTTGTCGGGCACCGTGCGGGCCAGGTTGATGTTGTGGGTGACGATCAGGAACGTCGCGTCGATCTGCGCGTTGACGTCGAGGAACAGCTGCGAAATGTAGGTGGTGCGGACCGGGTCCAGGCCCGAGTCCGGCTCGTCGACCAGGATGATCTCCGGGTCGAGCACCAGGGCGCGGGCCAGGCCGGCGCGCTTGCGCATCCCGCCGGAAATCTCGCCCGGCAGCTTCTTGTCGGCGCCGTTCAGACCGGTCATGTCGAGCTTTTCGAGGACGATCCGGCGGACTTCCGTCTCGGACTTCTTCGTGTGCTCGCGCAGGGGGAAGGCGACGTTGTCGTACAGGTTCATCGAGCCGAACAGCGCGCCGTCCTGGAAGAGGACACCGAACAGCTTCCGGATCTCGTACAGCTTGTGCTCGGAGCAGGTGACGATGTCCACCCCGTTGATCATGCAGCGGCCGCGGTCGGGCTTGAGCAGCCCGATCATCGACTTGAGAAACACCGACTTGCCGGTCCCCGACGGGCCGAGCATGGCCGACACTTCGCCCGGGGGGAGCGTCAACGTGACGTCCCGCCAGATGGCCTGCTTACCGAAGGACTTCGTCAGACCTTCGATGACCACCTCGGCACCCATCGCACCTCCAGGAGCTGTTCCGCGTCATTGCGCCCGCTGCCACACCCTGCCACCCATGCCGGCGGCGGGTGCGGGCCTGTGGCGCCCACGAACCCGCGTCAACCAGGTGCAACGAGCTGAGTGCGAACAGGTTACTCACCAGTTTTCTTTTCTGGCCAGCCCCGGGTCCATCGTCACCCCGCCGTGATCGCCAACTGCCAGCACGGTAGTCCAAACGGGGCAACGGCGCAGACTTCTCAGCCCCCGAACCCGCGATTCGGGGGCCCCGGGGCCATTCGGACAGCGCTCCTAGGGGACCCCTCCTAGGCGAGCACGGTGAGGGCGACGAGGACCAGCAGGAACACCACGGGCGCGACCACCGCCGCCAGGGAGAGCGTGAGCAGGGGCGCCCGGTCGGTCAGCTGCTGCGCGAGGAGCTCGAGGTGTTCGGGGTCGGTCATGGTCATCGAGTCGCTCCGGCGAGCGGCCGCGCAACACCCGGGCGCAGTATCCCGGCAAACGGGACGGGGGCGGGCATCCGAGTGGATGCCCGCCCCCGTCAGAGGTGGTGCGTAGGCGCTGGCGCGCCCAAGATCACTTGATGGAGATCTTGGCGCCCGCAGCCTCGAGCTTCTCCTTGGCGGCCTCGGCGGCCTCCTTGTCGACCTTCTCCAGGAGGGCCTTGGGAGCGGCCTCGACCAGCTCCTTGGCCTCCTTCAGGCCCAGACCCGAGACGACCTCGCGGACGACCTTGATGACCTGGATCTTCTTCTCGCCGGCGCCCTCGAGGATGACGTCGAACTCGTCCTGCTCCTCCGGGGCCTCGGCAGCGGCACCGGCCGGGCCGGCGGCGGCAACGGCGACCGGCGCGGCGGCGGTGACGTCGAAGGTCTCCTCGAACTCCTTCACGAACTCGGACAGCTCGAGGAGGGTCAGCTCCTTGAAGGCGTCGATCAGCTCGGCGGTGCTCAGCTTCGCCATGATGGCTTCCTCTCAGAAAAACGAACTAGACGTTCGGGATGGGGGGTGGTTCAGCTCTCGGCGGGTGCTTCGGCTGCTTCGGTACCGGTGGCGTTGCGCTGCTTTTCCTCCAGCGCGGCAGCCAGGCGGGCGACCTGGGACGCCGGCGCCTGGAACAGCGCGGCGGCCTGGGACAGCTTCGCCTTGAACGCGCCCGCCGCCTTGGCGAGCAGGACCTCACGGCTGTCGAGATCGGCGATCCGGTTGATCTCGTCCACGGACAGCGCACGGCCGTCCATGTAGCCGCCCTTGATCACAAGCGCGTTGTTGTCCTTCGCGAAGTCGCGAAGCGCCTTGGCGGCGTCGACAGCTTCACCCTCGACGAAGGCGATGGCGGTCGCACCGACGAACAGGTCCTCGAGCCCCTGGACGCCGGCGTCCTCAGCGGCACGCTTGACGAGGGTGTTCTTCGCGACCCGGTACTTGGCACTGGTGCCGAGAGCGCGGCGCAGCTGGGACAGCTGGGACACGGAGAGGCCGGTGTACTGGGTAACGACGGTGGCCGAGCTGGTGCGGAAGCTCTCCGCGATCTCGGCGACGGCCGCCACCTTGTCGGGCTTCGCCATGGTCGCCTCCTCTCTTGGCTAGTGTTTCCACTGGCCCGAAGAGCCCCCGAAACGACAAAACGCCCTCGCGCAAGCAGGCGCGGGGCGTCTTCCGGCACGCAGAGCGGCCGGGCCTCGTTCCTCCTGCGCGGGCCGCCCGGCGATGCGGGACCTTCGTTCCTCACGCTCGGGAGAGCACTCGGAAAACCAGCGGTCTTCGGTAGAACCGTGGTCAAGCATACGTGACGGGTTTTCGGACCCGCACCCACCCCCGGGCCGTGACCTGCATTAGGACGGCTGGGGGTTCCCCACGGCGGCCCGGAGGGCATCATGGTGACGTGGCGGAGCAGCGTGATGACGGAAAGCCGGGCTCGGACATCGAACCGGCGGGCCCGAACGCGCCCGCCACGGGGAACGGCCGCCCCGGCAACGCTCCGGCGCCCTCGGAGGGTTCCCCGGCTCTGCCTCAGCCGGGCGATGTTCCCGCGCCCCAGCAGAATCCCCCGGCACTACCCCAGCCGAGCACCACTCCCGCGCTCCGGCAAAGCCCCCCGGCGCTCCCCCAGCCGTCCGGGGCGGCCGCTCCGCCGCCGGTCGATCCGGCCGAGCTGGAGCAGTTCCGCCAGTTCCAGCAGTTCCAGGACTACCTGCGCTTCACCCAGGCCCAGCAGGGCAACCAGCCGGCACCCGCCCCCGGCGACGGCGTGGTCCAGGCGCCGGCGTCCCGGCAAGGTGGCCAACCGCCGATGATCCCGCCGGGTTACCAGCTCGTCCCGGCTGAGCGCCGCCGGGCGCCGAAGTGGGTGACCTGGCTCGGCAAGAAGGTCCTCGCCTGGGTGCTGGCGTTCGTGCTCCTCGCGATCGCGGGTACGTGGCTGTACAACCACTTCTTCCCCAACGACGCCGGCAAGTCCTCGGCCCAGCTCGCCCAGGAGGGCGGCGGGACCTACCACACGAACCACGTGTTCTCGACGAACCCGTACGAGGCCGTGCGGATGGTGTACCACAACGTCGCCCAAGGCCGGGTCGACGACGCCTGCGGCCGGTTCCAGAACGAGGGGCAGCGCGACGTCCAGACCGGGTTCGCGCAGGACATCGCCCAGACGTTCCGCCAGAACGCCGCCCAGACCGACTGCAAGAAGGCCGTCGAATTCCTCGCGACCCTGGTGACGAACAAGAACGACTACGCCGAATCCCTGCCGTCGAGTGTCTCCGAACCCCTGCCGGGCGACACCGTGACGATCGATTCGTGCACCTTCGCCGTCAAGGGTGGCCCGGCACTGGGCGTCTTCACGGTCTCGAAGGTCGAGAAGGGACAGTGGCTCATCACCGGCCACGCGATCGGGCCGGCGAAGTGCAGCGGGGTGCCGTCCACCGCGACACCGACCAGCTGACTCAGCGCGGCTGCGGAGCCGAGAGGAACGCCACCAGCGCCTCCGCGAACGCCGGCGACATCACCGCCGTCATGTGGTCGCCCGGGATGCGGACCAGGCGGGCTCCCGCGATGGCCGCCGCCAGGCGTTCCGGTTGGGCGGCCAGCTGGTCCTGCTCGCCCGCCAGGATCAGGGTCGGGACGCCGATCGCCGACAGGTCCAGGTGTCCCTCGCGGGAGGCCAGCGCCACCGCCGCCAAGGCCTGGCGGTCGCCGCCGACGGCGTCGGCCAGCAGGCGGAACGGGACTCCCGATGGCGGGACCGTCGACGGGTCCTCGGCCAGCAGGGCCGAAGCGACGTCGGCCGGCTTCACCACGCGGAGGTCGACGCCGCCGAAGTCGACGATGCCCGAGCCCACGCCGCCCGTCGCCAGGCAGCGGATGCGCTTGTCGGCCGCCGTTGCGGTCAGGGCGATGACCGCGCCCATCGAGTAGCCGACCATGGACACCTCGTCGAGGACCAGTTCGTCGAGCAGCGCCGAGACGTCCCGTGCCATCGCGTCCTCGGTGTAGCGGGACTCGTCGTGCGGCTTCTCGGAGCGGCCGTGGCCGCGCGCGTCCAGTGAGACGACCGTGAAGCCGGCCTCCCGCAGCGCCGCGACGACGCCGGTGGAGATCCAGTTCGCGTTCGTGTCCGCGGCGAAACCGTGTTGCAGCAGCACCGGGCGGTAGCCGCCTTCGCCCTCCCACACGGTGTAGTTCAACCGGAGCCCGTCGAACGACGCGAAAGTCGGCATGCCGTCAATAAGACACGAAGAAAGGGCGCCCCCGCAGCAAGCGGGGACGCCCTTTCTGGTGATGTCCGACTCAGACGGCCGCGTCCTCCGAGAGGAGGTTGCGGGTCCGCAGCGGGTCGACCGGGATGCCCGGGCCCATCGTGGTGGTGAAGGTGACCTTCTTCAGGTACCGGCCCTTCGCCGACGACGGCTTGGCGCGGAGGATCTCGTCCAGCGCGGCGGCGTAGTTCTCGACCAGCTTCTCGGTGTCGAAGGAAGCCTTGCCGATCACCAGGTGCAGGTTGGCCTGCTTGTCGACGCGGAAGTTGATCTTACCGCCCTTGATGTCCTTCACGGCCTTCTCGACCGCGGGGGTCACCGTGCCGGTCTTCGGGTTCGGCATCAGGCCACGCGGGCCGAGGATGCGGGCGATGCGGCCCACCTTGGCCATCTGGTCCGGCGTCGCGATCGCGGCGTCGAAGTCGAGCCAGCCACCCTGGATGCGCTCGATCAGCTCGTCGGTGCCGACCGCGTCCGCACCGGCGGCTTCGGCCTCGGCGGCCTTGTCGCCGACGGCGAAGACGATGACGCGGGCGGTCTTACCGGTGCCGTGCGGCAGGTTCACGGTGCCGCGGACCATCTGGTCGGCCTTGCGGGGGTCCACACCGAGACGCATCGCGACCTCGACGGTCGCGTCCATCTTGGTCTTGGAGGTTTCCTTCGCCAGCTTCGCAGCCTCGAGCGGCGCGTAGAAACGCGACTTGTCGATCAGCTCCGCAGCCTGGCGGTAAGCCTTGCTGTGCTTGGTCATGCTTCTGTCCTTAACTTCGAAAACGGATCAGTGTGGTAGGAGCCAGCACGCGGCTCTCCCACGGGTGCGAAATCGCGCCGATTTCTGGACTGAGCGATTCGATCGGCCCCTCGAGCCGAGCGGATCGGGAAGGAAGAAATCGGCTTCGGGCGATTTCGCCGCCTCGACGGAGTCGAGGCAGAAGACTCAGACGACCGTGATGCCCATCGACCGAGCAGTGCCGGCGATGATCTTCGCGGCCTGGTCGATGTCGTGCGCGTTGAGGTCGGTCTCCTTGGTCTTGGCGATCTCGCGGACCTGGTCCCAGGTGACCTTGGCGACCTTGGTCTTGTGCGGCTCGCCGGAGCCCTTTTCGACACCAGCGGCCTTGAGCAGCAGGCGCGCGGCCGGCGGCGTCTTCAGCTTGAAGTCGAACGACCGGTCCTCGTACACGGAGATCTCGACCGGGACGACGTCCCCACGCTGCGACTCGGTCGCGGCGTTGTAGGCCTTGCAGAACTCCATGATGTTGACGCCGTGCTGGCCCAACGCGGGGCCGACCGGCGGAGCGGGGTTGGCCGCACCCGCCTTGATCTGCAGCTTGATGATCGCCGCAAGCTTCTTCTTCTTGGGTGGCATTTCTTTTCCTGTCCTGTACTACGTTCCCCGCGTACCTGCCGTGGACGTGGGGACTGCGGCCGAACGGGCGGCCGTCAGATCTTGGAGACCTGGTTGAACGACAGCTCGACCGGGGTCTCCCGGCCGAAGATCGACACCAGAACCTTCAGCTTCTGCCCATCGACGTTGACCTCGGAGATCGTCGCCGGCAGCGTGGCGAACGGGCCGTCCATGACCGTGACCGACTCGCCGATCTCGAAGTCGACCTCGACGGCCGGGCCACCGAGCGGGGCCGCGGTGGCGGTGGAATCGCCCTTGCCGCCCTTCGCCGGGGCTTCGCTCTGGACCTTGGGGGCGAGGAACTTGAGCACCTCGTCCACGGTCAGCGGCGACGGCCGCGAGGTGGCGCCGACGAACCCGGTGACACCCGGCGTGTTGCGCACCGCGCTCCACGAGGCGTCGTTCAGGTCCATCCGGACCAGGATGTAGCCGGGCAGCACCTTGCGCTGCACCTGCTTGCGCTGGCCGTTCTTGATCTCGGTGACCTCTTCGGTCGGGACCTCGATCTGGAAGATGTAGTCCTCGACGTCCAGGGTCTGGGTCCGGGTCTCGAGGTTGGTCTTCACCTTGTTCTCGTACCCGGCGTACGAGTGCACGACGTACCACTCGCCGGGCGCGGCGAGCAGCTCGGAGCGCAGCTTGGCGACCGGGTCCTCGTCGTCCGCGGCGGGCTCGGCGGTCTCGTCAAGCACGACGTCTTCGCCGGACACGGCGTCTTCGTCGGACGCAGGTGCCACGTCTTCGTCGCCGGAAGCGGCTTCGTCGACCTCGGAGTCCGACACGTCGACGGGCTCGAGGTGCGCGGACTCCTCGTCACCGAGTGCCGCGTGCACCTGCTCGTCGGAAAGCTCGGTCAGGTCGTGACCGGCTGATGTGCCGTTGTCGGAGGTCACGTTCCGTCCTCTCAGTTGATCATTGCGGGCCGGCCCGGGACCTGGGCCCCGTCGGCGCGCGCTGGAGCGCGTCAGCCGAAGATCTTGCCGATGCCCCACTTGAATGCCAGGTCGAGCACGCTCACCAGGCCCACCATGAAGACCACGAAGGCCAGCACGACCACGGTGTAGGTGACCATCTGCTTGCGGTTGGGCCAGATGACCTTGCGCAGCTCCGCCCAGACTTCGCGGATGAAGCGCACCAGCCGCGCGAACACGGAGGCCTTCTTCGGCTTCTGGTCCCGCTTCGGAGTCGGAGCGCCCTTCGCGTCGGGAGCGGTCTTCTCCCCCGACTTCCCGGCCGGGCGGGTCTTGTCGTCCGCACGTGCCGCGGACTTCCCCGCCGGGCGAGCGGTCGCACGGCGTTCACGCCGGGCGGCAGCTGTGACGGGGCGGGACGGGCTCTCGGGCTTCTGCCCGGTGCCGTCCTGCTCGTGCTCGCCGCCGCTGGCGTCGCTGTCGCTCACGACCACTCCTCCGCTCCACCAGTTCCGTTACGCAGGGGTGACAGGACTTGAACCTGCAACCTGCGGTTTTGGAGACCGCTGCTCTGCCAATTGAGCTACACCCCTGTGAGGCCCGATCGCTCGGAGCCCCGGAGGACGCATTCCATCGTCCCCACCATCCAGGCGGGGATGACCGTAGTGCGTTCCAAGTCCCGAAGTCTACGGCAAGCCTCGCGGGAGCCCGCAACCGCGCCCCCCGATCGACCACCGCACCCCGGTCGGCCTGCGGGAAACTCCCCGCCGGCCACCTGATCATGCCAGGATGTCCGCCATGACGACCACCCCCCGGTCGGCGGCTGTTCCGCCGCGCCCGGCCGGCGCGGACCGGTGAGCGGGATGCGGCTCGGGCTCGGGCTCGCGCTCCCCCAGTACGGCGCCCTCGCCGACCCCGCCGCCGTGGCGCGCTTCGCGACGGCCGCGGAGGACCTCGGCTTCGCGTCGCTCTGGGTGGGCGACCGGATCCTCGCGCCGCTGGCGCCGTCGGACCTCTACCCGGGCGGCGGGACACCCGAGCACCCGTACCCGAAGGAGTTCGAGACCTTCGCCGACCCGTTCACGACGCTGGCCACCGCCGCCGCGGTGACCCGCACGGTCCGGCTGGGGATGAGCGCGCTGACCGGCCCGGTCTATTCACCGGTGCTGCTCGCCCGGGCGCTGACCTCGCTCGACCTCGCCAGCTCGGGACGGCTGGACGTCGGCTTGGGGCTCGGCTGGCTGCGCGAGGAGTACTTCGCCGCCGGCGTGCCGTGGGAAGGCCGGGGCAAGCGGCTCGAAGAGCTGCTCGACGCGCTCGACGCGCTGTGGACCGGCGACCCCGCGGAGCACGAGGGCCCGCAGTGGCGGATCGCGCCGTCGACGATCGGCCTGCGCCCGGCGCAGGAGCCGCGCCCGCCCGTGCTGCTCGGCGGCTTTTCGCCGCCGGCACTGGCCAGGGTGGGGCGCCGCGCGGACGGCTGGCTGGCGGGCTGGATGCCGAAGCAGTACCTGAACGGCCTCTGGTCGGTCGCGCTCGAAGCGGCCGAGAAGGCCGGCCGCGACCCGGGCGCGCTGCGCCGGGTGCTGCGGATCAACCCGCGGCGCGGCACCGGTGTCGACACGATCGCCGACGTCCCGGCCTGCTTGGACATCGCGCGCGAAGCAGGCATCACCGAGGTGCTCGTCGACCTGCACTACGTCGCGAAGGACGTCGACCACGCCCTGGACCTCGCGGGCGAACTCGTCACGAACCCGAACTGACCCTGACTACAGTGTGACGCACCTCTCACGCAGCGCCTTATAGTTCTATTATACTTAGAACTATGCTCGTTCAAATCGATCCGAGCTCCACCGTCCCGCTCTTCGAGCAGGTCGCCGCGTCGCTGCGCCGGACCATCGCCGACGGCCACCCGGCTCCCGGGCAGCAGCTGCCGCCCGCCCGGGAGCTGGCCACCGCCCTCGAGATCAACGTCCACACCGTGCTGCGGGCGTATGCGCTGATTCGCGACGAAGGCCTCATCGACCTGCGCCGACGCCGGGGCGCCGTCGTCATCGGCGGGGCGTCGTCCCGCGCGCGGCTGGCCGAACTGGCCGCCGACCTGGTCCACGAGGCGAAGCGCGCGGGCGTCGGCCTCGACGAACTCACCGGACTGCTGAAGGAGAAGTACGCATGACCAAGCTGATCCGGGTTCTGCTGGCCACGGCCGTGCTGCCGGGCGCCGCGGTCGCCACCGCGGGCGTCCTCGGGAACGCGTGGGCGCACCGGCTGCCCGACCCCGTCGCGACGCACTGGAGGAGCGGGCCGGACAGTTCCACCCCGCTCGGGGTGTTCACCGGCGTGTGCCTCGGACTCGGCGCCGCCGCCGTCCTGCTCCTCGCCACGACGGCGGTCACCTCGCTGCGCCGCGGCCGGCCGCTCCCGCGCCCGACCGTCGGGGTGGGTGCCGGCTTCGCCGTCCTGCCGGCCGCCGTCCTGGTTTCGGTGCTCGTGGCCAACCTCGACGCCCCGGACTGGCACGCGGCGCACAGCGACGCCGCCGTCGTGCTCTTCCTGCTGGGCGCGGCGGCCCTCGGTGTCGTGGCGGCGTTCGTCGGCGGCCTGCCGTCGCCGGTCCGCGGGACTTCCGCGCACCGGCCGAGCGTCGGTCTTCGGCCCGGGCAGCGCGCGTTCTGGTCGAGCCGGGCGGCGAACCCGGCGATGCTCTGGGCGCTGGTGCTGGTCCCCGTCGCGATCGCCCTCCTGCCCGCCGGGCTCGCGTGGCCGACGGCCGGCTGGATCGCGCTGGTCGGCGCGGGGGTGACGGCGTTGACGTACCGGCTGTCGGCGACCGTGGACGCCAAGGGCGTGACGATCCGCTTCGGCTTCCTGGGCGTCCCGTGGCGGCACCTCCGGCTGGACAGCATTCGCGAGGCCACCGCCCGCGAGCTGTCGACGTTCGGCGACGGCGGGCTCGGCCTCCGCTTCAACCCGGTCACCGGCACGACGGCGTACAAGGTCCGCGGCGGCCCGGCGCTGGCGCTGGCCCTGGAGAACGGCCGGACCGTGCTGGTGAGCGTGGACGACCCGGAGACGGGCGCCGGGCTGGTGAACGATCTGCTCGCGCAGCGGATCACCCGGATTGACTAGGTCGGCGGCGGTCCGGCTTCGGTAGAAACGAAGAAGTGGCGAAAAAGAGCGGCGGCGGCTGTCTGGTGGTCCTGCTCGTGGTCGGGCTCCTGGGCTTCGGGTACTACAAGTGGCAGCACGGTTCGTCGTCGGCGCCACCGGATGGCGCGGACACCGGCGGCGGCACCGGCCGCTACGTCGCGCTCGGCGACTCGTACACCTCGTCGCCGCGGACCGGGCGGCAGGCCGGGACACCGGCGGGCTGCGAGCGTTCGGACGACAACTACCCGCACCTGGTCTCGGCGAAGCTGAAGCCGGCCCAGTTCGCCGACGTCAGCTGCAGCGGCGCGACGACGGCGCACCTGAGCGCCGCGCAGAAGACGGGCAACGGCACGAACCCGCCGCAGCTGGACGCGGTGACGGCGGAGACGACGCTGGTGACGGTGGGCATCGGCGGCAACGACGTCGGCTTCTTCTCCTACGCGTCGTCCTGCGCGACGACGCACCAGAACACCTCCCCGTGCAAGGACCGCCTGACGGCCGGCGGCCACGACCAGCTCGCCGAGCGGATCGACGCGACGGCCCCGAAGATCGGCGCGCTCCTCGACCGCATCCACAAGAAAGCCCCGAAGGCGAGGGTGGTGGTGGTCGGCTACCCGGCGATCCTCCCCGACGGCGACGGCTGCTGGCCGTCCCTGCCGTTCGGCGCGGGCGACATCGAGTACTTCCGCGGCGAGCTGGCCAAGCTGAACAAGATGCTCGAGGACCAGGCGGACGCGCACCGGGCGGGCTACGCGGACACGGCCACGCCCGGCAAGGGCCACGACATCTGCTCGGCCTCCGACAAGCGCTGGGTGGAGGGTCTGCTGCCCGCCTCGCCGGCCGCCCCGCTGCACCCGAACGCGCGGGGTGAGCAGGGCATGGCCGACGCCGTCCTGACGGTCTTGAAGCTGCCGTAGCGAGCGCTCGGTGTGCGTCGCCTCAGAGGCGGACCAGGGCCTGCGGCTTGCCGAGCACGGTCTTGCCGTCGAACTTCACCACCAGGTCGATGCGGGCGATGCCGTCGTCCTTGACGTCGGCGACCTTGCCGGTGATCTCGACCAGCGCACCCTCGGGCGTGTTCGGCACGACGACCGGGCGGGTGAAGCGCGCGCTGAAGTCGATCAGCCGGGCCGGGTCGCCGAGCCAGTCCGTGACGACGCGTCCGGCCACCGCCATGGTCAGCATCCCGTGCGCGATGACGTCGGGGAGGCCGACGTCCTTCGCGAACTTCTCGTTCCAGTGGATCGGGTTGAAGTCCAGCGCCGCCCCGGCGTAGCGCACCAGCTGCTCGCGGGTGATCCGGACGTCGAGGGCGGGCAGTGCGTCGCCGACTGTGACATGCGGGGCTTCGCCCCGGCCGGGGGCTCCGCCACCCGGACCCCCGGAAGCTGTGTTCACGCGGTCTCCCCTCGGACCACCAGCTGCGCGCGGGTGGTGCAGACCTTCTGGCCGACGGCGTCGGTGATGTCGGCCCGCAGGTTGATGAAGTCGTTCCCGGCGCGGGTCATGATGGCGTCGATGTGGGTGGTCACCTCGAGCACGTCACCGGCGTACACCGGGCGCGTGTGGGTGAAGCCCTGGTCGCCGTGGACCATCCGCGAGTAGTCGAGGCCGAGTTCGGGGTCGGCGACGATCGCGTTGATCGAGGCGAGGTTGATGACGGTGAGGAAGGTCGGCGGGGCGATCACGTCCGGGTGGCCGGCTTCGCGGGCCGCCTCCGGGTCGCGGTAGACCGGGTTGGCGTCGCCGATCGCGTCGGCGAACTCCCGGATCTTCTCCCGGCTCACTTCGTAACTGCTCTGCGGCGGATAGCTCCGCCCGGTGAACGACTGGTCCAAGGGCACGGCGACGAGGCTACCAACAGCGAGAAGCCGCCCGGAGCAACTCCGGGCGGCTTCTTCGAGCTGGTGTGAACGCGCTACGCGTCAGCGGGTTTCCTTGTGCGTCCGGTGCGTACCGCAGTTCGGGCAGAACTTCTTCATCTCCAGGCGATCCGGGTCGTTACGCCGGTTCTTCTTGGTGATGTAGTTGCGGTGCTTGCACTCTTCGCACGCCAGCGTGATCTTGGGTCGCACGTCGGTGGCAGCCACAGCGTTTCCTTCTCTCTCAGGTCCCGGGGGCCAGCCCCGTCGTTACCGCGTAGCGGTGGCCGGACTTGAACCGGCGACACAGCGATTATGAGCCGCTTGCTCTGCCAACTGAGCTACACCGCCCTAACGTGCCCCACCCCGGGATCCAGGGGGCGCAGCCCCCTGGCGGGGGTCTGGGGGTCGACCCCAGATGGACACCGCGAAGCGAGCCAGGCTCGGTCTTTTCCCGAGCATAGCTCGCCTGATCGCGGAGCCCCTTTACGGAATCGAACCGTAGACCTTCTCCTTACCATGGAGACGCTCTGCCGACTGAGCTAAAGGGGCCTGACCTCTCGCGAGGACCTGGAAAGATTAGCAAGGTCTGTCACCCCGTCGTGCAACCGGGGTCCCCTTAGCACAAAACCTCAGGTCAGGAGGGTCAACACGGTCTCGGAGTGGCGCCCGGGCGAGCGTGCGGTCCGGGCCTGCAGCCACGCCTCGAGGCGGTCCTCCGGCAGCGGCCGGGAGATCAGGTAGCCCTGGGCGACGTCACACCCCATCGCCTCGAGCTGGTCGCGCGCCACGTCCTCCTCGACGCCCTCGGCCACCACCGTCAGCCCGAGCGAGTGCCCCAGCTCGACGATCGACCGGACGACCGCGAGGTCGCCGAGGTCGGTGCCCATGCCGAGGACGAAGCTCTTGTCGATCTTGACCTGGTCGACCGGCAGCTGCCGCAGGTACGCCAGCGACGAGTACCCGGTCCCGAAGTCGTCGACCGCGAGGGTGATGCCCAGCGAGTGCAGCTCCCGCAGGATCGGCAGTGCCTTCTGCGGGTCGGACATCACGCCGGACTCGGTCAGCTCGAACGTCAGCAGCTCGGGCGGGATGCCGACGCGCTCGAGCTCCCGGGCGACCTTGTTCGGGAAGTCCTCGTCGGCGAGGTTGCGCACGGACAGGTTGACCGCCACGGAGATCCGCAGGCCCTCGTCGAGCCACTTGCGGCAGCGCTTGAGGGCCTCGCCGAGCACGAACGACGTCAGCACGCCGATCAGGCCGGCCGCTTCGATCGCCGGGACGAACTCGTCCGGGCCGAGCCTGCCGAACTCCGGGTGCACCCAGCGGACCAGCGCCTCGACGCCCTGGACCTGCCGGTTCGGGAGGGTGATCTTCGGCTGGTAGTGGACGCTGACCTGGCCGTCCTCGAGGGACTGCCGGAACTGCGTCACCATCTGGAAGCGGCGCAGGAAGATCTGGCCCATGCTCGGCACGTAGCCGCGGACCTCTTCGCCGCCCTTCGCCGCGCGGACGGCGACGTCGGCGCGCTGCAGCAGGCCTTCGATGTCGACGACGTCGCCCGGCTCCTCGGCGGACGTCGTCGCGTAGCCGATCATCGCGTTCGCCTCGACCGAAAGCCGGTCGACCGGGTACGGCGCGGACAGCTCTTCGCGCAGCCGTTCCGCCGCGCGGTGGGCGTCCTCCGGCGGGCAGCCGACGAGCAGCGCCGCGAAGGACGCGCCTTCGAGCCGGGCGAGCGGGACGTCGGGGCCGAGCGCGTCGCGGATGCGGCGGCCGGCGGCGACGACCATCCGGTCGGCCCAGGCGTAGCCGAGCGCGTCGCTGACGGTCGAGAAGACGTCGAGGTCGATCCGCAGCACCACGGCGTTGGCGAAGTCCCGCAGCGGCTCCTTCGCCACCTGCTGGAAGCCCGGCCGGTTGAGGTGCCCGGTCTGCGGGTCGTGGTAGGCGTCGTGGCGCAGCGTCGCCAGCAGGCGCCGGTTGTCCAGCGCCGTCGCGAGGTGGCTGGCCATCGTGCCGAGCAGCTGGACGTCGTACTTGCCGAAGCCGCGCCAGCGGGACAGCCGGTCGTGCGCTTCGACGACGCCGAGCAGGCGGTTCGCGCTGCGCAGCGGGACGACGAGCGCCTCCTGCGCGCCGCGGTCGAGCAGCGCCGCGCGGACGTCGGGGTTGGCTTCGGTGATCCGGAAGTGCCGGACGTGCGCGCCGGGCAGCCGCAGCAGCGGGTCGTCGGCGCCCGGGTCGGCGGCCGGGAGGTCGTCGCCCGCGACGACGACCCGCATGGTGTCCTTCGGTTCGAGCCGGAGCCGCAGCACGACGCGGCCGGCGGCCAGCTGGTCCTTGATGCGCTCGGCGATCGTCGCCCACTCCCGGACGTCGACGCCGCCGACGAGCTCGTCGGCGCGGCTGGCCGGGCGGGCCGCGGCCTGCTGGCCGGAGCGGGCCACCATCAGGCTGACGTCCGAGAGCGCCTCCATGTCCCGCTGCTCGCGCAGCAGGTCGGAGTACGCCCAGTACAGCGCGGTGAGGCCGAGGAAGACGGCGAGCACCAGCGGCCACGCCTTGGGCGTGCTGGCGATGACGAGGTAGCCGGAGAGCCCGACGGACGCGTTGACGAAGCCGACGACCAGGATCCGCCCGGTGAGCCGGACGGCGGTGCTGACCCGCATGCGGCGCCGCAGGACGCGGACCGCGGCCAGCGCGAGCAGCGTGCTCACGAGCGGCGCGGTCAGGGTGCCCGCCAGCGCCGCGACCCACGGGATCCGGTCCCCGGCTCCGGCACCGACGGCGTACTTCACCAGCCCGGCGACCGCGAAGGCGCCGGTGATCTCGAGCAGGAAGGCGCCCGCGTTGTAGAGCACGCGGCCGGCGACCTTGCGCGCGAGCAGCGTGCCGATGCCGGCGATCAGGTGCGCGGCCAGCACGACTTCGAAGGGCGCGATGAAGAACCCGATGACGAGCGGGATCTCGGTGAAGGAGATGGTCCACGAGATGCCGCTGCGGACGTCGACGTTGATGCCGAGCTGTTCGGCGAGCAGGAAGGCGACCGCGAGCACGGGCCCGACCCACAGCAGCCGGTCGTCCCAGTGGAACGGCAGCCACGAGCCGACCGCGAACGCGGCGGCGAGCCCGAGGCTCAGGACGGCGAAGGTGTAGGCGCGGAACCGGCGTTCGTCGGTGCGGGCTTCGACGGAAACGGCGGGCTGCGGTGGTGTCCCGGAAGCGGCTCCCGGCCCGGGCTGCGCCTGCGCGACGGCGTCGCCGTGGGCGTTGGTGTCCGGCATCCGACCTTCCCTCCCGGCTTGTCCACCGGTGCTGATCCGTGACTTCGGGTGTGGACAGGGGCCATACCGTACCCCGTAGGGCGTACCCGCGTCCCTTTCGAGACAGTAGGAGATCACCCCAGGGTTAACAATGCCCCGAGCGCGCTGACCTGCGTGGACCAAGGGGTGAAACGGTGCCTACCGGGGGCCGGGGGCTGCCGCCGGCCGGAACCCGGGCGGTTCCCCGCCCACACCGCCCCGGGTCGCGCTTCAATGGCCCCATGCACAGCGATGTGATTGCCACCGAACACGCGGCGCGGCTCGCGGCGGTGGATCCCCTCCTCCCCGGCTCGACTCCCTTCGAAGCAGCGGAAAACGCCGTGGTCCTGGAGGTGGCGGCGGCCGGCTCCGCCGCGTCCGGGCTGGCTTCCCGCGTTCAGGTCGACCGCGACGCCCCCAACGCGCCGTGGCGCGCGCTGACCGAGCACCGGCTCGACCTCCAGCTGGCCGGCCCGCAACCGGCGGCCGTGCTGGACGCCCTCCTCACCCGATGGGATGAACATCTGCGCGCGGTCGCCGAACCGGGTGACACCGAGACGGCGGCGATCGTGCCGCGCGCGAGCCGCGACGCCGCCGGCGGGCGGGAGATGCTGCACCACGGTTTCGCGCCGCTGCGCGTGATCGCGGTCCGGCCCGCCCAGCGGATGGTGCCGGCGACCCCGCTCGGGACGCCGGGGGTCAAGATCCGCCGCGCCGAGCCCGGCGACCTCGAAACCGCGGTGGCGCTCGGCATGGAGCTGCACTCCTACGACGCCCAGTACGGCACGGTGAACTGGCGCACCGGCGTCGAGGAGATCCTGGCCAAGGACCTCGCGGAGCAGCTGAAGCGGCCCGAACCGCCGCTGTGGATCGCCGAGCTGTACGGGCGCCCGCTCGGCATGGTGAGCGTCCAGCACCCGGGCGAGACCGGCTGGATCAGCGGCCGCGTCGCCGCCACCCGCGTCGGCTACCTGTCGTCACTGGCCGTGGCGGAAGCCGCGCGGTCGTCCGGTGTCGGCACCGCGCTGTCGACCCACGCCCACCACGTCCTCGACGAGGAGGGCGCCGACGTCGTGTTGCTGCACCACGCGGCGGCGAACCCGCTGTCGACGCCGTTCTGGTACGCGCAGGGTTACCGCCCGCTGTGGACGTATTGGCAGCGTCGACCGGCTGTTCGGTGAACTACTGGAGGATTACCGGGGGTGCCCGGGCCTTATAGGCTGACCGTCGCGAACAGCGAGGGGAGCCGGAAGTGACCGAGCAGCGGGATTCCGCGCCGAGAGCGCCCGAAGGGGTCGACACCGAGAAGCCGTCCGCGGCCCGGATCTACGACTGGTACCTGGGCGGTACGCAGAACTGGGCCGTGGACCGCGAGTTCGGCAGGCGCATGGAGCACCAGTGGCCGCTGGTGCGCCCCGGGTCGAAGCAGAACCGCGAGTTCATGAACCGCGCGGTGCGGGCGGCGCTGCGGGCCGGGATCCGGCAGTTCATCGACCTCGGGTCGGGGGTGCCGACGGCCGGGAACGTGCACGAGGTCGTCGAGGCGGAGCTGCCCGAGGACCACGACGCGAAGGTCGTCTACGTCGACTACGAGCCGGTCGCCGTCGCCCACGCGACGCTGATCCTCGAAGAGGAGGCGGCGACGGACTGGGCCGGCATCGTCCAGGCCGACATGCGGGACGCGAAGTCCGTGCTGCGCGCCTCGGAAACGCAGCGCCTCATCGACTTCTCCCGGCCGGTCTGCCTGATCATGGCGGCGGTGCTGCACTTCGTCGGGCCCGACGACGACCCGGACGGGCTGCTGGCGGCGTACCGCGACGCGCTCGCGCCGGGCAGCTGGCTGGCGATTTCGCAGATGAGCGAAGGCGACGGGACCGGCGAAATGCTCGAAGGGCTGCGCTGGTTCGTCGAGCAGTACCGGAAGACGAGCAACCCGGTGTGGCTGCGCAACCGCGAAGACATCGCGCCGCTGTTCGGCGGCTGGCCGCTCCTGGAGCCGGGCATCGTGCACCTGCCGGACTGGCGGCCGGACCGGAAAATCAACGCCCTGGAGGCGGAGGCGCGCCCGTTCGCGTGGTGCGCCGTCGCGGAGAAACCCGCCTGACCTGCGGTTTCGCTGATCGCTGTGGGCGAACGCACCATCGGAAACAAACGCACCCATCGGAGAGTTGAGCTAGACAGACTCAACTACACGAGGAGTGCACATGTCCGACACCCGCCTCCTGCCCGTGCTCCCGCTCGATGACGACGTCGTGCTGCCGGGCATGGTCGTCCCGCTCGACCTGACCGACAGCGAGACCCGCGCAGCGGTGGAGTCCGCCCAGGCCAGGACGCCGAGCCAGGCGTCCTTCCCCGGCATCCGGTCCACCGCGGCGACCAAGGCCGAAGTCCTGATCGTCCCGCGCGTCCACGGCGAGTACGCCGAATTCGGCACCGTCGCGACGGTCGAGCGCATCGGCCGCGTGCCCGGCGGCAAGGCCGCCGTCCTGCTGCGCGGCACGGCCCGCGCGGTCGTCGGCCGGATCGCCGACGGTCCCGGCGCCGCCCGCTGGGTGCACGCCGAGGACGCCCCCGAGACCACCGACGACCAGACCGCCAAGCTCGCGGCCGAGTACAAGGCCGTCGTCATCTCGATCCTCCAGCAGCGCGGCGGCTGGCAGCTGATCGACGCCGTCCAGCAGGTCGAGGACGCCTCCGCGGTCGCCGACCTGTCCGGCAACGCGCCGTACCTCTCCACCGAGCAGAAGCTCGAGCTGCTGGCCACGCTGGACGTCACCGCGCGCCTGGAGAAGTCGCTCGAGTGGAGCAAGGAGTACCTGGCCGAGCTCGAAGTGACCGACACGATCCGCAAGGACGTCACCGAGGGCATGGAGAAGCAGCAGAAGGAATTCCTGCTGCGCCGCCAGCTCGAAGCCATCCGCAAGGAGCTCGGCGAGCTCGACGGCACCGCGCAGGACGACGACTACCGCGCCCGCGTGGAGGCCGCCGACCTGCCGGAGCACGTGAAGAAGGCCGCACTGTCCGAAGTGGACAAGCTGGACCGCACGTCCGAGCAGTCCCCCGAGGGCGGCTGGATCCGCACGTGGCTGGACACCGTCCTGGAGCTGCCCTGGACCGAGCGCACCGAGGACGTCCACGACATCGCCGCGGCACGGGCCATTTTGGACGCCGACCACGCCGGTCTCGACGACGTCAAGGAACGCATCATCGAGTACTTGGCCGTCCGGAAGCGCCGCGCCGAGGCACGCTTTACCGCCGAGGCGCCATCCAACACAGCGGAGTCGGGTCTCCGCCCGGTCGGAGGGCGGCACTCCGGCGCGGTGCTCGCCCTCGCGGGCCCTCCCGGGGTCGGCAAGACGTCGCTGGGTGAGTCCGTCGCGAAGGCCATGGGCCGCAAGTTCGTCCGCGTCGCGCTGGGCGGCATCCGCGACGAGGCGGAGATCCGCGGCCACCGCCGCACGTACGTCGGCGCGCTGCCCGGCCGGATCGTCCGCGCCATCAAGGAAGCCGGCTCGATGAACCCGGTCGTGCTGCTCGACGAGATCGACAAGGTCGGCGCGGACTACCGCGGCGACCCGACCGCGGCCCTGCTCGAAGTGCTGGACCCGGAGCAGAACCACACGTTCCGCGACCACTACCTCGAGGTCGAGCTGGACCTGTCCGACGTCGTGTTCCTGGCGACCGCCAACGCGCTGGAGACCATCCCCGGCCCGCTGCTGGACCGCATGGAGCTCGTCACGCTGGACGGCTACACCGAGCACGAGAAGGTCACCATCGCCCGCGACCACCTGCTCCCCCGCGAGCTGGAGCGCGCCGGCCTGGCCACGGCCGACGTCACCCTGACCGACGCCGCGTTCAGCCGGATCGCCGCCGAGTACACCCGCGAGGCGGGCGTGCGCGACGCGAACCGCACGATCGCCAAGGTGCTGCGGAAGATCGCGACCAAGGTGGCGCTGGACGAAGTGACCCTGCCGGTGGTCCTCGACGCGCCGGACCTGGAGACCTACCTCGGCCGCCCGCGGCACCTGCCGGAGTCGTCGCTCCCGGCGTCGACCCAGCGCACGGCGACCCCGGGCGTGGCGACGGGCCTGGCGGTGACGGGCGCGGGCGGCGACGTCCTCTACATCGAGGCATCGCTGGCCGACAAGGAGTCCGGCGCGTCCGGGCTGCAGTTGACCGGCCAGCTCGGCGACGTGATGAAGGAGTCGGTGCAGATCGCGCTGTCCTACCTGCGCTCGCACGGCGCGGAACTGGAACTCCCGGTGGGCGACCTCCGCGAGCGCGGCATCCACGTCCACGTCCCGGCGGGCGCGGTCCCGAAGGACGGACCGTCGGCGGGCGTCACGATGACGACGGCACTGGCGTCGCTGCTTTCCGGCCGCGTGGTCCGCGCGGACGTCGCGATGACCGGCGAGGTGTCCCTGACGGGCCGTGTCCTCCCGATCGGCGGCGTCAAGCAGAAGCTGCTGGCAGCGCACCGGGCGGGCATGAAGACGGTGATCATCCCCCAGCGCAACGAGCCGGACCTGGACGACGTCCCGGCCGAGGTGCTGGCCCAGCTGGACGTCCACGCGGTGGCGAACGTCCGCGAGGTCCTCGACCTCGCCCTGACCCCGGCTTCGACGCCGGTTTCCCAGGCGGCGTAACCCCGAGCGCCGCCACGACGGCCGGTTTCCCTCTCCCCAAGGGAAACCGGCCGTTCCCCTATGCTGGTGCCGATTCGGCGAATCGAGGTTCTGATGGATCCCGAGTCCGCTACTGGGCCTGGCTCGACGAAGACGAGTCCTCCGCGGACCAGGCGAAGGAGATCATCCGGACGTGGACGAATTCCCGTGGCTTCCCGATGTCGGAAGGCCACACGCCCGAGGGCTGGAAGAACACCTGGACCTACTGGGACGTGCGAGGCCAGCATGAACGCGGCTACCTGCTGTGGATCACCGCCGAGGACGCCGAACGGCTTACGCGGGACTGGCCGCACAGAAGTAGAGGCCCCGTGACCGAGACGGTCACGGGGCCTCTACCTGAGGGTGGCGGGTGAGGGATTCGAACCCCCGTAGGCGTAAGCCAACTGGTTTACAGCCAGTCCCCTTTGGCCACTCGGGTAACCCGCCCAAGCCGGTTGTCCCGGCCGTGGAGAAGCTTACCCAAGCACTCCCAGCGGGGGTCAACCGGGATACCCGTCCACCGGCAGGGGCTAGGCTGGGTGGCCCCTGACAAGCGAGTACGAGGTGTGAGGACACGTGGCGGATCCCTCTTTCGACGTCGTGAGCAAGGTCGACCGCCAGGAGGTGGACAACGCGCTCAACCAGGCGAGCAAGGAGCTGGGCACGCGGTTCGACTTCCGCGGCACCGGCACGACGATCAACTGGTCCGGCGAGGAGGCGCTCACGATCGAGTCCGAGACCGAGGAGCGCGCGCTGGCCGCGGTCGAGGTGTTCAAGGAGAAGCTGATCAAGCGCAACATCTCCCTGAAGGCCTTCGAAGCCGGCGAGCCGGCCCTTTCGGGCAAGATCTACAAGGTCTCGGGAAAGATTCTCCAGGGCATCGCATCGGACAAGGCGAAGCAGATCGCCAAGTTCATCCGCGACGAAGGCCCCAAGGGCGTCCAGGCCCAGATCCAGGGCGACCAGCTGCGGGTCTCGGGCAAGAAGAAGGACCAGCTGCAGGAGATCATCGCCCTGCTCAAGGGCAAGGACTTCGAGATCGCGCTGCAGTTCACCAACTACCGGTGATTTACCCTCGTTGACCTGCGGGTATCTGGTTTCAGGTGCCCGTGGGTACAACGTCGGTACAACCGAGCGCGGAGTCGACGAGCGTCCGAGTCTGGTCCACCGCGTCCGGCCAGTAGCCGACGTAGGTGTTCAGCGTCACCGTGGGCGTGGTGTGGCCCATGGCGAGCTGAACGGTCTTGACGTTCGCTCCACCGAAGATCAGCACCGTGGCGAAGTAGTGCCGCAGGTCACGCAAGCCGAAGCCCTCCGGCAGGCCAGCGGCCTTCACGGCCGGGCGCCAGATGTACGACCAGTCGGCCCGGTGGATCGGGCGGCCGTCGCCCCTCGTGAACACGAGGTTGGCGGGCCGCCGAATCGGCCGGCGGGGGTCGGTCTCGTCGTCGATCTCCTCCGGCAGCGTCCGGAAGGTCTCCAGGTGGCCGCGCAGGGAGTTCGCGACCAGCGTCGGCAGCTCGTTGGCCCGGCGGCTGGTCTTGGTCTTCGGCGGAGCCAGGTACGGCGTGCGGCCGGACACCACGGTGAGCTGATGCCGGACCTCCACCTCCATCGCGTCGAAGTCGATCGCCTCGCGCTCCAGGCCGAAGATCTCGCCACCACGCCAGCCGCACCCGGCCGCCAGGTAGACGATCGGCCGGTACCGCTCCGGCAGCGCGTCATGGAGCGCGTGGACCTCTTCGGGCCGCGCGATGTAGTACTGGGCGTCCTCGATCTCCGGCAGCCGGATTCCGACGCACGGGGACGTCCCGATGCGCTTGTCGGCGACGGCCGCGTTGAACAGCGGGACGAGGGTCCCGAAGTAGACGACCGTGAGCGTGCTCGGAGCGAGTTTCGCGGCGCGATCCTTTACCCAGCCCCGAATGTGGGAGCTACGGATCTGGGCGATGGGCAGCTCGCCAAGCACGGGCACCAGGTGCCGCCGGATGACGCGCTCAGTGCGTTCGGCCGTGCTCGGGCGGTGCAGCAGCGTCTGCCGCCACTGCTCCGCGTAGTCCCGGAACGTCAGGCGTCCGGCTCGAGGATCGACGTACTGACCGCGCGAGATGTCGGCGTGCATGTTCGCGTCGTGCCGATCCGCGTCGGCCCGCCGCTCGAACAGCTCGGTACGGTCCTGCCCGGTGTCCGGATCGACCCAGCGGACACGCCAGCGCTTACCGCGTCCGTGGCGCTTCGAGCGCAGCCGTTCGCCGGTCTCCGCGTCGCGTTTGCGCAGGTACCAGAGGTCGTCAACGGCCATGCGGTCCCCCGCCGTCGTCGTCCTGGCCGTCGAGCTTGCGCCGGGCGAGGTGCAGTTCGGCGAACACGGCGGCGAGCCGTCGTTCGGCGTCGTTGTGGTAGCCGATACCGGTCATGGACCAGTCGTTGACGACGGTCAGGACCTCGGTGTCGGCGATCCCCAGGGCTTCGCGCTGCTCATCGAGGCGGTACTCCGCCCGGGTCCGGCGAATCTGCCCGAACGTCGTGGAGTAGCGGCGGGACTTGGTCAGGAAGTGGCCCCGGAACCCGAGCATGTGCGCCCACTTCCGGAGGTTCAGCTCCCGGTACTCGGGCAGGCCGCCGAGCCGCCAGGCGGTGCGCATGAGCTGCTTGTGGTGCTCGGTGATCGGAAGCTGTTCGATGTGCTCCGCCGAGCGGATGCGGTAGTCGGAGCCCTCGGTCAGGCGGGTTCCCTTAGTGGCGTACTTGGCGACGTAGCCCGCGACGCGCCGGTCGTGCCAGCCGCCGTCCGAGCCCTCCGAGGTGCCCTCCGAAGCCGCGATCGGCTCCACGTCGACCTGCTCACCCCACGTCAGCTCGACCACGCCGACCGCCCGAGACTCGGGCGTGCGCACGACGACGGAGGCCGCCGCGTCCTCGATCACGGCAGTCAGGAGGTCGTCGGTCACTTCGGCCGGCGGGGGCGGGCCGTCCGGTCCCTCGGGGCCATCGACGCGCACGACAGCGTGGAAGTGGATGAGGCCGCGCCGCTGGTACTCCGCAACCTTGGCGTAGGACAGGCGCATGACCTCACGCAGCTCAGCCGGGCGCAGGCAGAGGGCGCGCGCGAGCTTGCGGCCGACGGCGATGGTGAAGCGGCGCCACAGCTCCCCGGCGTGGGCCTGCCAGAGCACCGACCCGACGTAGTCGTAGGTCTCGGGGTCCAGGGGCGTGCCGAGGACGTCGTCGTACTGGGAGTGCAACTCACCGCAGGAGCAGCGGCGCACGTGTCCATTGCGGAACGGTCGCGAGTGGACTTTCCCGAACGACGGCGCGGTCAGCGTCGCCAGCACCCGCAGGTGGCCGGTAACGGTCTCGGGGACGCCCTTGCCCCCGGCCATGCCCGCACGGATGAGATGGAACGTGTCGTGCGCGTAGTGCGCGGAGCAGGACTCGCACACCGACGCGCGCCGGTTCTTGCAGGGGACGAACACGCTGCCGGACAGCTCGGCGACGACCTTGCCGGAGGAGTCGACCACAGTGGATCCCCCGGCCATCCGGACCGGCTTCGCACAGCCCCGAGCGGCCTTGACCTTCCCGGCCCAGGTGTCGAAGTTCGCGCGGGCGAGCACATGCGCCAGGGCCGGGTCCAGCGTGCCGGACTCCGAGAACGCGGCCACCATCTCGCCGAAGCCAGCCGGGGCAGCCACCATCAGGCAGCCACCCCCACCCGAGCGGCGCCCGGCCAACCGACGCGCGACGCATGGCGGTCACCCCACACGACCGGACGAGCGACGGTGTGCACGCCGTCCAGGCACGGCACTTCGAGGACTTCCCCGCGTTCCACGAGGGTGTTCCAGCGCTCCGGCGAGACGCCCATGTTCAGGACCAGGTCCTGGACCAGCTCGGGGAGGTCGGCGAACCGCAGGTCGCAGAACCGGCGACCCGTCTCTGAGTCCACATCGGACAGGCGGAACCGCTCGCCAGGCAGGCGACGGACCTGCTCGCAGTGGCGTTCCTGCCGGGCCACGACCATGTCCGAGAAGGAGCCGAACCGGCCCTCGCCCCGACAGGTGCGGCAGGCGACGCCGGAACCCGGGATCAGGGTGCCCATGCCGGAGCAGGACCAGCACGGCGTCCACGCGATCACGGGTGCCTGGATGTGCGGCTGCCCGCAGCGGGAGCAGTCGAAGGTGAGCACGTCACCGAGCTGCGTGGTGGTCATGGCTCAAACCCCAGCGCAGAAGCAGACGTAGGCCGCGCCGACGGTCCCGGTCACGGAGCCGTCCCGATCGCAGGCCGCGAGGGTGCCCCAGCAGTCCGGGCACCAGCCAGCGGGGCCAGCGCGGTGCACGCGGTCGGGGAACGTGCGGAACAGCGGGGCCAGGGAGTAGTACTGGAACGGCCCGACGACGGTGTAGGTCTCCCCCGCGTCCACGAGCGCTTCCCACTTCGCTTCGGTCAGCCCGACGACGTCCGTGATCACGTCCTCGATGTACGGCGGCAGGTCACCGAACTTGTTGCGGCCGTACGGCTCCAGCGTCAGCGGGTTCTCGTCGGAGAACCGGAACCGCTCCGGGATCACCGTCACGTACCGCTCGTCATCCAGCAGTGCAAGAGCGCCCATGTTCGCCTCCGTCGTCGTCGCGCCGAACCCGGTCAACCTCCCTAGGGAGGCATCCTCAGGTTGCACCTCCCTAGGGAGGTTGTCAAGCAAGGTGTGGAGGTCTCACTAGGGAGGCCGTACGCTGGACGCTGACGCAGCGAAGGAGACCCCGTGTCGGAACGGCTACCGCTCAGCAGACGGATCGCGGCCGACCTGCGCGCGGCGATCATGCAGGGCGAACTCGCCCCGGGGGCCGTACTTCCGTCCGAGCGTCAGCTCATCGCTCAGTACGGCACGACGAAGGCAACGGCCGGCAAGGCGATTGCCTTCCTGGTCGCCGAGGGCCTGGTGACGACCGAGTTCGGACGCGGCACCTTCGTTCGACGCCGTCCACCCCTCCGTCGCGTCTCGGCCGCACGACGTCACGCGGCGCACCGGGACACCGGTAAGCCCGTCTTCGACGTTGGAGCCATCGAGCAGGGGCGAGTGCCTTCGCGGCGAATCCTCTTCGTCGGACGGGCTCCCCTGCCCGCGAACGCAGCTCATTGGCTACGCGCCTCACCCGGCGACGAGGCAGTCGTACGCCGTCGCTTGCAGTTCCTCGACGACGAGCCGGTCGTGGTCTCCGCGAGCTACTACCCGCTGTGGCTCGCGGCGGACACTCGCCTCGAGTCTCCCGACGCACTGCCGGAGGGGCCCGACGAGCTGATCGAGTCGCTCGGGCACACGTTCTTCCGAGGGGTCGAGGTGTTCAGCGCCCTCATGCCGACCCCGGAGGAGACGGAGTTGCTCAACCTCCACGCGGGGGTGCCGGTGATGCACATGTGGGACGTCGACTACGACAAGGACGGTAGGCCGCTGCAGGCCGCTCACGACGTCTACGCGGGCGACAAGCACGAGTTCATCTACGAGTGGAATGAAGGCGACATTCAGCCATGACGAGCGAGTGGCCGGGCAACTGGGCTGATCGGATCAGCGGCCAAGCCTGTGAGATGTGCGAGTCAAAGCGCTTGGACGAGGACACCTACGGCATCCGGATCTTCGAGACGGCCGATGTGGACGCCGTGCTCCAGCGAGCCGACATCCAGCGCGGGTACACGCTCGTGATCTGGCGGGGGCGTCACGTCGTCGAGCCGTTCGAGCTGAGCGAGTCGGAGGCGCAGGGGTACTGGAAGGCGACGTTGACGGTGGCGAAGGCGCTAGCCACGTTCTACCGGCCGCTGAAGATGAACTACGAGACGCTGGGGAACACCGTCCCGCATCTCCACACGCACCTAGTGCCGCGTTTCGTCGAGGACCCTGCTCCGGGGAGGCCGTTCCCGCTGCTGCCTCAGAGTGGCGACGAATCCCAGATCGACCCTGCGCAACTCGCCAACGATGCCGCAGCGCTTCGGGCTCTCCTCGGTTGAGCCACTGCCCGTGAGGTGGAGGCTTGGTGAGAACTTTCTCTACAGGATCAAGGCGGCCCCTCCGGGGCCGCTCGGCCCCAGCTCTTTGCCCCCGGCCAAGCCCTCGCGGGGGCGTGCGGCCTGGCGGCCGGTCCCCCGCGAGTCGGCCGGGGGCGAGTAGGCCGATGGGTTGGAGTAAGCCGCGGATCCGAGAAGAGATGTCCTCGCCGGACGGGCAGGTCTCCGAGATGGCCGGCGGGGCTCGCACGTGCGTCCGTGGTTGGCCAGACGGCATCTCGTCGACCTCCCGGAGGGCTATCACGCCGCGTCAAGGGGGCGGTTTCGCAGCTCAGTCACGGACGCGGAGAGGCGCCCCCTTGACCCGGCGTGATCGGGCTGCGCCAGGTCGACGAGATGCCGTGAGGCCACCCACTCGATTCTGAGCAGAAGTAAACGCAACTGGGTTTACGTATCCAAATTAGTTCAACTCGCGCAGCCAACGACTCACTGGAGACTCGATCGTTTCCTTAATATCCGTGATGTCAAAAGTTTCGCGGAGCGTTCCGATAACATCGGCTCGCAAATTCCTAAACCCGACGTCGGCAAGTAGCATAGTCGGCTTATTCAACGCCCGCATAAATCCGTACTCTAGCGCTACATTCGGATTGAACTCATCTACCAAGCGGTCCTCTAGAATGGCTATGCCCTTGCTGCAGCACAGCATATATACACAGACGTTGTTCCATAGGTTTCGGTCACTCAGGTACATTTTATCGTCGGCCCGAACCGGATCGAGATCATTTTCCCGCAGAACACGCCTCAACTCGACATCGAGCGCCACCAGCAGCTTGTCACCCGGAACAAACCTGGTCATAACAAAAACATTCTTCTCATACCGAGGGTGATCCTGGAAAAATCGCTCACAATCCTTTGCAAGAAACTCGTATCCAGGAGGCAGGAAGAACCCTCCGCCCACCTGATCAAACCCGCGCACGTAGAGAAGCTGACGCTTCATTGCGAATTCCAGTTGCCACCGAGCCGCCTTCTCTTGCTCGATCGTCCACGACCGAAAATCCTCCTCGATAGTCGAGTGCTCACTGTCAGGAATAATGATCGCAAAGTCCTGCTGCCGAAGCTCAAAGTGGGCGTAGACACGCTCCAGCAAGTCAGGCAGAACGGTCTCTTCAAACGGATTTATCACATTAGGAAGAGAGTTTGGCCAGGCAATCGTCTCATTTCCACCGGAAATACTAGGGATTGCACTTGCACTCGGCTTATCTCGCACCACGAATAGTCGAGCATTTGGGCCGCAGCGATATATCGTCGCATCGAACGATAAGAGCGTGGGCCACCGATGCATGTCCGAGCGGTAGGACTGCTCGACGTTCTTTTGGAGCCAGCCCTGAATCGCTGCCGACCAGTCGAAGTTGAAGTGTGAACGGACCACACGTGGACTGTACGCGTCGCGAGACCTTCTGGCGCACGGCACGCTGGGTACAAATCCGGTACAGATGGCACCAACCAGCGACGACCAACGACGACCACCAACGGGCACAAACCCGCAGCTCAGAGCCCCACACCCCGGCATCACCCCAGGCTGGACGCAGTTCACCAACTACCGGTGACGCCGCCGCGGGCACCCGAGCCCCGGGTGCCCGCTCAGGACGGCGTCAGCGTCCAGGTCGTCTCGTAGCCTTCCACCTTCAGGTACGCCGGGCCGTGCACGTCCCGCTCCACCTGGAGGTCGCCGATCTGGTTGAGGATCAGGTCGCGGTCCTCCGGGGACATCACCCACAGCGCGACGTTGCCGGGGGTCTTCGCCGTGAACTGGATGCGCGTCACGCCCGCGGGGAGCTTCAGGACCGTCTCGCCCTTGCCCGTGGTCGGCTTGCCGCTCTCCGCCGTCGGGATGCTGCGGTGGTCCGCGATCGTTGCCGTCCAGGCGGCGTCCGCGTGGACGGTCACCCTCTTCGTCGGGCGGTCCGGCTCCGTGTTCATCCACGTCGTGCCGTGGTACGCGCCGATCGCGTTGACCAGGCCGTGCTCGCCGCCGTCGGTGTCGATGATCACGTTGTCCCGGCACTTGGGGCAGTCGAACGTGAAGAAGCCCAACTGGTCCGCGGGCCACGTGGTCACGAACTCGCCGCTGCCCTTGCCCGTGTGCGTTTCCGTCGGCACATCACGCGGTGCCGGGGGCGCGGTCGACGTCGGCGTGGGGACAAAAGGGGTATCCGCGACGATCGTGCCGTAACCGGTCGACGGCGCGCACGCGGAAGCCAGTACCAAGAGCAGCAGGCAGCCCAGCCGGATTTTCATCGTTCCCCCTCAGGGCCACCACGGCCCCCCAGCTGATCTTTCGGCCCCTATCGCCGGAGCGTTACGCGAGCGGACCGTCACCCGAACGCGCGAATGGGGCGGGTGACCGCTGACCAGGCGTGTTGTAATCGCGCGGTCACCGGGTGGAGGGGGTCCAGATGCGTCGCTTGCTCGTCTTCGTGGTGTCGCTCACGGCCGTCGCCTCGCTGCTGACGCCGGCGAGCGCGGCTGAGCGCAAGCAGCTCATTCCCGGCTACGGCGCCTACGCGCGCCTGATCCGCCTCGAACACTCCACCACCGGCCGCGGGCACATCATCGCCACGCTCACCAGCGAAGACGCCGGCGGGAAGTTCACCCCGGTCCTGGAGAGCACCGACGAAGGCGAGTCGTTCCACGCGATCGGCGCGATCCACGACCCCGACGGCCGGTACGGCATGTGCTGCGGCACCGTCTACGAACTGCCCCAGCGCGTCGGCAAGCTCCGCGCCGGCACGCTGCTGTGGGCCGCGTCCTACCGGCAGGACGCCGGGGCGCAGCGCCGCGTCGGGATCCGGATCTGGGCCAGCAAGGACGGCGGCCGCGAGTGGAGCTTCCTGGCCGAGGCCGCGCGGTCGCACAACACCGACGGCATCTGGGAGCCCGAATTCACCGTCGACGCTGGCGGCACGCTCTGGCTCCACTTCGCCGACGAGACGCAGGCGCCAAAGTACGCGCAGGTGCTCAACCGGGTCGCCTCGACCGACGGGGTGAACTGGGGCACCAAGCAGCTCACCATGGCGATCCCGCCGGATCGCGTCCGGCCGGGCATGCCGATCATCCGGCGGCTCCCCGACGGCCGCTACTACTTCGCCTACGAGATCTGCAACTTCCGCGACCGCTACTGCGACCCGTACTTCAAGATCTCGGCCGACGGCGCCAACTGGGGCGACCCGGCCGACCCCGGCACCCGCGTCGGCACCGCCACCGGGAACTACTTCCAGCACGCCCAGACGATCGCGTTGTTCCCCGGCGGCCCGAACGGTGTGCGGATCGTCATGGTCGGGCAGATCTACACCGATGCCAAGGGCGAGCCGCAGCCGCAGAACGGCCAGGTGCTGCTCGCGAACGACGACTTCGGCAGCGGCGACTGGTACGAACTGCCCGCTCCCGTGCACATCACCGGCATCCACAACAACTTCTGCCCCAACTACTCCTCGACGCTCCTGCCGGTCGACGACGGCCGGAACGTGCTGGAGATCGCCACCGAGGACAACCACGGCTGCAAGGCCTACTTCGGTAAGGGATCCGCCTCCTGACCGCGGCCCCGTAGGGTGGGCGGGTCGCAGCCGCGGGGAAAGGGAGGTCGTTCATGAAGGGCATCGTGCTGGCCGGAGGCAGCGGGACACGCCTGCACCCGATCACCCAGGCGGTGTCGAAGCAGCTTCTCCCGGTCTACGACAAGCCGATGGTCTACTACCCGATCTCGGTGCTGATGCTGGCCGGGATCCGCGAGATCCTGGTCATCTCCACCCCCACCGACCTGCCGATGTTCCGCAGGCTGCTGGGCAACGGCGACCAGTTCGGCGTCTCGTTCTCCTACGCCGAGCAGCCGAGCCCGAACGGGCTGGCCGAGGCCTTCCTGATCGGCGCGGACTTCATCGGCGACGACGACGTGGCGCTCGTCCTCGGCGACAACATCTTCTACGGCCAGGGCTTCTCGAGCCGCCTGCAGCAGGCCGTGCGCGAGCTCGACGGCTGCGTGCTGTTCGGCTACCCGGTCAAGGACCCCGAGCGCTACGGCGTCGGGGAGGTCGACGCGGCGGGCAAGCTGCTCACCATCGAGGAAAAGCCGGCGAAGCCGCGCTCCAACCAGGCGATCACCGGCCTGTACTTCTACGACAACCAGGTCGTCGACATCTCCCGCGCGCTGACGCCGTCGGCGCGCGGTGAGCTCGAAATCACCGATGTGAACCTCACCTACGTGCGCCAGGACCGCGCCACGCTGGTCGAGCTCAGCCGCGGGTTCGCCTGGCTCGACACCGGCACGCACGACTCGCTGCTCGAAGCCGGCCAGTTCGTGCAGGTGCTGGAGCACCGCACCGGCGTGCGCATCGCGTGCCTCGAGGAGATCGCGCTGCGCATGGGCTTCATCGACGCCGACGAGTGCTACGCGCTGGGCGAGAAGCTGGCGAAGTCCGGCTACGGCGACTACGTCAAGGCCGTCGCCGTAGCCGCGGGAGCTTCGGCCTAGCCGGGATCAGGCCGGGTGGGTACCCGGCCCCGTCGATGGCGACGGCTGGGATCAGAACGGGCGGCGCGCCATCTCTTCCAGCCGGGCGATGCGGTCGGCGATCGGCGGGTGGGTCGAGAACAGCTTGCTCAGGCCCTCGCCGGGGCGGAACGGGTTCGCGATCATCAGGTGCGACTGCGACACCAGCTGCGGCTCGGCGACCAGCGGCCGCGCCCGCGTGCCGGCTTCCAGCTTCCGCAGCGCCGAGGCCAGGCCCAGCGGGTCGCCGGTCAGCTCGGCGCCGGACGCGTCGGCCTGGTACTCCCGCGACCGGCTGACGCCCATCCGGATGACGGCCGCCGCGATCGGCCCGACGAAGATCAGCAGCAGGCTGAGCAGGGGGTTGCCGTCGCGGTTGTTGCCGCCGAAGAACAGCCCGATGTTCGCGAGCACGCTGATCACGCTGGCCAGCGCGCCGGCGACGCACGAGATCAGGATGTCGCGGTTGTAGACGTGCGACAGCTCGTGGCCGAGCACGGCCCGCAGCTCGCGCTCGTCCAGCAGGTCGAGGATGCCCGTGGTGCAGCAGACCGCCGCGTGCCGCGGGCTGCGGCCGGTCGCGAACGCGTTGGGCGCGACCGTCGGGCTGATGTACAGCTGCGGCATCGGCTGGCGCGCGACGTGCGCGAGCTCGCGCACGATCCGGTACATCGTGGGCTGCTCGACCTCCGATACCGGCCGGGCCCGCATCGCGCGCAACGCCAGCTTGTCCGAGCTGAAGTAGGCGAACGCGTTCATCCCCAGGGCGATCGCCAGGCCGATGACCAGCGCACCGCGGCCGAAGAGCCCGCTGATCGCGACGATGATCGCCGACAGCAGGCCGAGCAGCAACGCCGTCTTGAGTCCGTTCTGGTGCCCGTGCACGCGCGCTCGCCTCCATCCGCCGTCCCAGTGGGGTTTACCCAGTGGAAACAACGCGATCGGGCGACGCGAAGTTCCTTCACCCGGGCATGGCGCGGGTTACGCTCGGCAGGCGCGTTGATCACGAGCGGAGGCGCCGATGCGAGGTCGCCAGCTACCCCGGAGGACCCTGTTCGCCCTGGTCACGGCGGGCGCCGGGGCATTCGTCCTGCCCGGGACGGCACGCGCGGAGGACGTCCGGTCGATCGACGTCGGCGGGGCACCGGCCGGCGTCGCGGTGAACCCGGTCACCGGGCTCGGGTACGTCACCGATCCCGAGGCCGGGACGGTGTCGGTCGTCGATCCGCGGAGCGCGTCGGTCACCGACGTGGTGCACGTCGGCGGCGAACCCGGCGACGTCGCGGTCGGCGCCAAGGCCGGCCGGATCTACGTCGCGAACCCGCCGGCGGGCACCGTGGTCGTGCTGGACGGCCGCACCCACGACCTGGTCAGCGTGGTCGGCGCGGGAGCAGGCGCGTCCGCGCTGGCGGTCGACGAGGAGGCCGACCGCGTCTACGCGGCCAGCGGCACCACCGGGACGCTCGCCGTGCTCGACGGCGTGAGCTGCACGCTGGCGGCGCTCGTGCCCGGCCCGAAGCCGGGCCTCGCCGGGATCGGCGTCGACCCCGGCCGCAAGCTGGCCTACTGCGCGAGCACCGCCACCGACTCGGTCGAGGTGTTCTCGATCGACACCGGCAAGTTCGTCGCTTCGGTGCACGTCGGGCGCAACCCGACGGGCGTCGCGGTGCACCACGCGAGCGGCACGGTCTACGTCGCGAACTCCGGCATCCACCACATGTCCATTGTGGACGCCGCGACCCGCACCGAGCGCAAGACCGTGTTGCTGCGCAGCGAATCCTCCGCGCTGGTCGTGCACCAGGGCACGAACACGGTGTACACCAACGGCGGCCAGAACGGCCTCGCCCGGGTCGACGGCACGGCGGGCACGCTGAGCGGCGAGCTGTCGCTGGGCGTCAACCCCGGCGACGTCGCCGTCGACCAGCGCACGCGCACGGTGTGGGTCACCGACCCCCTGCACGGCCGGGTCTTCCTGGTCCGCGATTTCTGACCGGGCAGCTGGGGCCACTCCAGGTATACCGTCGGAAAGCATGAAACTCGGACTGCAGATCCCCGACTTCACCTGGCCCAACGGGGCGTCCGCGCTGGGCGCCGACCTGGCCGCCGTCGTCCGCGCGGGCGATCAGGCCGGCTTCGACTCGATCGCCGTGATGGACCACTTCTTCCAGATCGGTGCCGTCGGCCCGGTCGAAAACGACATGCTCGAGGCGTACACCACCCTCGGCTTCATCGCCGCGCACACCGAGCGCGCCAAGCTGCTCACCGTCGTCACCGGCGTCCTCTACCGGCACCCCGGCCTGCTGGCCAAGGCGATCACGACGCTCGACGTGCTGTCCGGCGGCCGCGCAATCCTCGGCATCGGCGCGGGCTGGAACGAGGAGGAGTCCCGCGGGCTCGGATTCCCGTTCCCGTCCGTGGCCGAACGGTTCGAACTGCTGGAGGAGAACCTCCAGTACGTCCTGCAGATGTGGGCCGACGGCGACGCCCCGTTCAAGAGCAAGCACTTCGACGCCGGACGGCTGCTGAACGTGCCGCAGGCGCTGCAGAAGCCGCGTCCGCAGATCATGATCGGGGGCGGCGGCGAGAAGAAGACGCTGAAGCTCGTCGCGAAGTACGCCGACGCGTGCAACCTCTTCAACGGGCCGGACCTGGAGCGCAAGCTCGACGTGCTGCGGCAGCACTGCGAGAACGAGGGCCGCGACTACGACTCGATCACCAAGACCGTCTACCACATCCTCGACGTCGGCGAGAACGGTGAGAAGACCGGCGAGCTGGTGGCCGAGCTGGAGCGGCTGAACGGGCTCGGCATCCAGGTCGCCCTCGGCGTGGTGCCGCACGTCCACCGGCCGGCGGTGCTGGAGAAGTTCGCCACCGACGTCATCCCGGCCGCCGAGAAGCTCGCCTGAACGCACCGGAGCCCTCTCCGCCGGCCGGCGGGGAGGGCTCCGGTGCGTTCAGCCGTCCTTGGCGAAGACCCGGGTCAGGGCCGCGACGCCGATCCCGGCGACCGCCACCACGATCCCGGCGACCAGCCAGCCCACCAGCGCGAGGACCACGCCGGTGACCGCGAAGAGGACGAATTCCAGCAGGAAGCGGGCCGGTTCCGGGAGGCGGCGGCGCGCCCGCGGGGCGACGAACAGGCCCCAGAGCGCGGCGGCCGCGGCCGGGAGCAGGACCGCGTCGACGATCGAGAGCACCACACCGCCGCCGAGCCGGGCACCCGCCACCGCGAGGCCGGCCAGCAGGACCAGCTCGGTCAGGAAGCGGACCGCCAGCACCACGCCCGTGAACCCGCTCATGCGGGGAGTCGGCTGGGAAGTCATCCGGTCAGCCTAGAAGCAGGTCCACTGTGGACGTTACGGGTTCGAACGAGCACGGTTGGTGATTCCCGCCACAGTTGGGCCATTCAGGTTGCGGTTCCGAATCGGTCCACCAGCGGCTCCCGCGTCGCTGTAACGACCTTCCGGCGCCGGTCGACGTGTCAGGTGCAGATCGCGACCGCGAGCCAAGGAGCCTGGTAGATGACCACATGTCGACTCTGCGGTTCGACAAACACGGCCAGTGTCGTCGACCTCGGCGCCACTCCCCCGTGTGAGCGATTTTTGACGGCGGAGCAGCTCGACGAGCCGGAAGCCACCTTCCCGCTCCACCTGAAGGTGTGCACCGACTGCTGGCTCGCCCAGATCCCGCCGCTGATCGACCCCGACGACACGTTCACCGAGTACGCGTACTTCTCGTCCTTCTCGACGTCGTGGGTCGAGCACGCGAAGCGGTTCGTCGACGGCTCGGTCGAGCGGCTCGGGCTCGGGGAGAAGTCGTTCGTCGTCGAGGTGGCGAGCAACGACGGGTACCTGCTGAAGCACGTCGTGGGGCACGGGATCCGGTGTCTGGGCGTGGAACCTTCGGTGAACGTCGGGCAGGCGGCGCGGGACGCGGGCGTGCCCACCCTGACGGCCTTCCTCTCCGAGGAAACCGGCCTGAAGGTGCGCGAAGAGCACGGGCCGGCCGACCTCGTCGCCGCGAACAACGTCTACGCGCACATCCCCGACGTCCTCGGCTTCACGAAGGGCCTCCGCGCCCTGGTGGCCGACGACGGCTGGGTCTCCATCGAGGTCCAGCACCTGCTCACGCTGATCGAGCAGAACCAGTACGACACGATCTACCACGAGCACTTCCAGTACTACACCGTCGAGTCCGCGCGCCGGGCCCTCGCGACCGGCGGGCTGACCGTGGTCGACGTCGAACTGCTGCCGACGCACGGCGGGTCGATCCGGCTGTGGGCGCGTCCCGACGCGGTCGCGGGCCCGCCGAGCAGCCGGATGACCGACGTGCTGGCCGCGGAGAAGGCGGCCGGGCTGCACGAGCTGTCCGGGTACACCGAGTTCGCCGAGCGCGTCACCCGCGTGCGGCTGGACCTGCTGAAGTTCCTCATCGAGGCGCGCAACGACGGCAAGACCGTCGTCGGCTACGGCGCCCCCGGCAAGGGCAACACCCTGCTCAACCACTGCGGGATCCGGACGGACCTGCTGAGTTACACCGTCGATCGCAATCCCTACAAGCACGGCCGGTTCACCCCGGGAACGCGCATCCCGGTGCTGCCCCCGGAACGGATCGAAGCGGATCGGCCCGACTACGTGCTCGTCCTCCCGTGGAACCTCCGGGAGGAACTGACCGGACAGCTGTCATTCGTGGGTACGTGGGGCGGAAAACTCGTGTTCCCCATTCCCCGCCTGGAAATCGTCGAGGTGCAGTGAAGTGAAGGTCGTCCTCTTCTGCGGTGGCTACGGGATGCGGATGCGCAACGGCGCGGCCGACGACGTCCCGAAGCCGATGGCGATGGTCGGTCCGAGACCGCTCATCTGGCACGTGATGCGGTATTACGCGCATTTCGGCCACACCGAGTTCATCCTGTGCCTCGGCTATGGCGCAGCGCACATCAAGAACTTCTTCCTGTCGTACGAAGAGACGATTTCGAACGACTTCATCCTCCGCAACGGCAAGGCCGAGCTGCTCTCGACCGACATCGCCGACTGGACGATCACGTTCGTGCAGACCGGGATCGAGTCCCCGATCGGCGAGCGCCTCCGCCGTGTCCGCGAGCACCTCGACGGCGAGGAGATGTTCCTCGCCAACTACGCCGACGTCCTCTCCGACGTGCCGTTGCCCGAAATGATCGAACGCTTCGAGAAGGCGGACGCGGGCGCGTCGATGATGGTCGTCCCGCCGCAGTCGTCGTTCCACTGCGTCGAAATGGACGAAGGGGGCATGGTCGGCTCGATCACCGCGGTGAGCGAAATGCCGCTGTGGGAGAACGGCGGCTACTTCGTGCTGCGGCCGGAGGTGTTCGACCACATCCCGGAGAACGGCGACCTCGTCGCCGACGGCTGCGGGGAGCTGGCCAAGCGCGGCCGGCTGCTCGCCTACCCGTACCGCGGGTTCTGGAAGCCGACCGACACGGTCAAGGAACGGGCGGCGCTCGACTACGCCTACAGCCACGGCGAGCGGCCGTGGGCGCTGTGGGAGCACGCGGCCGTGAGCATCGCGTGATCGGGCTCCGGCCGGACCGGCTCGGCGGTGTCGTGGCCCTCGGCGCGCACTGCGACGACATCGCCATCGGCGCCGGCGGCACGCTGCTGACGCTGTGCGCGTCCCGGCCGGGCCTGAAGGTCGACGCCCTGGTCCTCTCCGGCGGCGGCACGCCCCGCGAGGACGAGGAGCGGGCGGCGCTAGCGGCGTTCTGCCCGGGCGCGCAGGTCGACGTCACGGTGCTGAAGCTGCCGGACGGGCGCTTCCCGGCGCACTGGGAAGAGGCCAAGAACGCGCTGGAGGACCTGCGGCGGCGGACCGACCCGGACGTCATCCTGGCGCCGCGCACCGACGACGCCCACCAGGACCACCGCGGGCTGGCGAAGCTGGTGCCGACGACGTTCCGCGACCACCTGGCGCTCGGCTACGAGATCGTCAAGTGGGACGGCGACCTCGGCAGCCCATCGGTGTACCAGCCGCTTTCCGACGACGTCGCCGAAGAGAAGGTCCGGCTGCTGCAGGCGCACTACGGGTCGCAGCGGCAGCGGCCGTGGTACGACCGCGAGGCCTTCCTCGGGCTGGCCCGGATCCGCGGGATCGAAGCCGCCGCGAAGTACGCCGAAGCGTTTTTCGTCAAGAAACTCACTCTCGATCTGAAGGGCTGAATCCGATGCGGGTGTTGCTCACGGGGCACAAGGGCTACTTGGGGACGGTGATGGCTCCGGTGCTCGCCGCCGCCGGCCACGAAGTCGTCGGCCTGGACTCCGGGCTGTTCGAGGACTGCCTGCTCGGGCCCGCTCCCGCCGACCCGGCCGGGCACGTCGTCGACCTCCGGGACGTCACCGCCGCGCACGTCTCCGGCGTCGACGCCGTGATCCACCTGGCCGCGCTGTCGAACGATCCGCTCGGCTCGCTGGCGCCGGAGCTGACCTACGACATCAACCACCACGCGTCGGTGAAGCTCGCGAAGCTGGCGAAAGACGCCGGCGTCCAGCGGTACATCTACGCGTCGACCTGCTCGGTGTACGGCGCGGGCGGCGACAACCTGGTCGACGAGGACGCGCCGCTGAAGCCGGTGACGCCGTACGCCGAGTCGAAGGTGCGTGTCGAAGCCGACGTCCACGAGCTCGCCGACGACGACTTCACGCCGGTGTACATGCGCAACGCGACCGCGTTCGGCTACTCGCCGCGGCTGCGCGGCGACATCGTGCTGAACAACCTGACCGCGCACGCGCACCTGTCCGGCGAGGTGCTGGTGCTCTCCGACGGCACGCCGTGGCGGCCGCTGGTGCACGCCCAGGACATCGCGCGCGCGTTCGCCGCCGCGCTGACCGCCCCCAAGGAGGCCGTGCACAACAAGGCCTTCAACATCGGCACCGAGGACAACAACGTCACCGTCGCCGAGATCGCCCAGGAGGTCGTCGAGGCCGTGCCGGGCTCGACGCTGAACATCACCGGCGAGGCGGGCGCCGACCCGCGGTCCTACCGGGTCGACTTCTCGCGCTTCCGTGCGGCGATCCCCGGGTTCACCTGCGAGTGGTCGGTCAAGGACGGCGCGGTGGAGCTCATCGAGGCCTACCGCAGGTTCGGGCTCACCCGGGAGTCGTTCCAGCAGCTGTTCACCCGGCTGGCCTGGCTGAAGAGCGAGGGCGCGGCCGGCCGCGTCGACAACACCCTGCGGCGGAAGTAGTGGCGGGCCCGCAGCTGCGGACCGGGGCGGAGCTGCACGCCCTGGTCGAGCGGCTGTACCCGATCTGCCGCAGCATCACCGGCGACGGCGTGCGGCAGACCATGGACATCATCGGCGAGCACATTGCACTGGAGCGGCACGAGGTCCCGACCGGCACGGCCGTGCTGGACTGGACGATCCCGCAGGAGTGGAACATCCGGGACGCCTACGTCGCCGCGCCTTCCGGTGAGCGGGTAATCGACTTCCGGGAGTCGAACCTGCACGTCGTCGGCTACTCCGTGCCGGTGAACGAGCGGATGCCGCTGAGCGAGCTGCGGGAGCACCTGCACACGCTGCCCGACCAGCCGTCGTGGGTGCCCTACCGGACCAGCTACTACGCCCCGGCCTGGGGATTCTGCCTCGCGCAGGAAAAGCTCGACGCGCTGCCCGACGGCGAGTACGACGTCGTCATCGACTCGACCCTGTCGGACGGCTCGCTGACGTACGCCGAGCACGTCGTGCCCGGCCGCGTCACCGACGAGGTCATCGTGTCCTGCCACGTGTGCCACCCCTCGCTGGCCAACGACAACCTCGCCGGCATCGCGGTGGCCGTCTCGCTGGCGCAGCAGCTGGCTCTTGCCCAGCCGCACTACACCTACCGGTTCCTGTTCATGCCGGGCACGATCGGCTCGATCACGTGGCTGGCGCGCAACGCTTCCCGCATCGAGAAGGTGCGTCACGGGCTGGTGCTGGCCTGCGCGGGCGACCCGGGCTCGTTGACGTACAAGAAGTCCCGCCGCGACGACGCCGAGATCGACCGGGTCATGCAGCACGTGCTGCGGTCGCGGGAGCATCGAGTCGTCGACTTCTCGCCGTACGGCTACGACGAGCGCCAGTTCTGCTCGCCGGGCTTCAACCTCGGCGTCGGCTCGCTGACACGCACGCCGTACGCGGGCTACCCCGAGTACCACACCTCCGCCGACAACCCGGGATTCGTCTCGCCGTCGGCCATGGAGGACACGCTCGGTGCTTTGAAGGACGCTTTCGGCGTCCTGGACCGCAACCGCCGGTACGTCAACCTCAGCCCGTACGGCGAGCCGCAGCTCGGCAAGCGCGGGCTGTACGACTCGCTCGGCGGCCGCAGCGACGCCAAGCAGGCCCAGCTGGCGATGCTGTGGGTGCTCAACTTCTCCGACGGCGAGCACTCGCTCTTGGACATCGCCGAGCGCGCCGGGCTGCCGTTCGACATCGTCGACGTCGCGGCGCGTGCCCTGCACGACGCCGGTCTGGTCAAGGAGTGAGCGACGTGGCCAACCATCGCCGTGCGCCGCGCTCGATCTTCCGGTCGGGCGCGGCGCGCGCGATGGCCGGACGGTTGAGCTGGGGCCTCGGCGACCAGGCGGTGTCCAGCCTGACCAACTTCGCCGTCGGGCTGTACGTGGCCCGCTCGCTCGGCACGTTCGCGTTCGGCATCTTCAGCCTCGCCTGGGTCACCTACGGCGTGGTGCTCAACATCTCGCGCGGCCTCGCCACCGACCCGCTGATGGTGCGGTTCAGCGCCGTGCCGGAGGACCGCTGGCGCTCGGGTGTGGCGAGCGCATCCGGCACCGCGATCGGGGTCGGCTTCGCGACCGGGGTGGTCAGCCTGGTCGCCGGGCTGGCGGCGGGCGGCCCGCTCGGCAACGCGTTCGTCGCGCTCGCCGTCGTCCTGCCCGGCCTGCTGCTGCAGGACGCCTGGCGGTTCGCCTTCTTCGCCCACGGCGCGGGCAAGAAGGCGTTCGTCAACGACTGCGTGTGGGGCGTGGCGCTGCTCCCGGCGCTGTACGTCGCCGCACAGATCCACACCGTGGTCGCGTTCGTGCTGGCCTGGGGCATCTCCGGCGCGGTGGCCGCCCTGTACGGCTGGTTCCAGACGGGGATCCTCCCCCACCCGAGGGAGATCTTCGGCTGGCTCCGGACGCAGCGCGACCTGAGCGTCCGGTACCTGGTCGAGAACGTCAGCAACAGCGGCGCCTCACAGCTGCGGGCGTACGGCCTCGGCGCCATCGCCGGGATCACCGCCGTCGGCGCGGTCCGCGGCGCCGAACAGCTTCTCGGCCCGTTCCTGGCCCTGCTCATGGGCCTGTCCCTGGTCACCGTCGCCGAGGGCGCGCGGGTGCTTCAGCGGGCGCCGCACCGGCTGAAGCACTTCTGCGTGATCCTCGGCGGCGGCCAGGCCGCCGCCGCGCTGTGCTGGGGCCTCGGCCTGCTGTTCCTGCTGCCCGACCGCGCCGGCCGCTGGGTGATGGGTTCGGTGTGGGACTCGTCGTCGCCGCTGATCCTGCCGGTCACCCTCGCCGTGGTCGGCGCGAGCTTCGCCACGGGCGCGGCGGCCGGCCTCCGCGCTTTGGGCGCCGCACCGCGGAGCCTGCGGTCGCAGCTGATCGCCTCCCTGTTCTACGTCACCTTCGGCATCACCGGTGCCTTCCTGGGCGGCGCGGCCGGGTCCGCGTGGGGGGTCGCGACCGCGACGCTCACCGGGTCCGTCGTCTGGTGGCTGCAGCTGCGGCTGGGGCTGCGCGAGTACGTGCCGCCGGGGGCCGACGAGCCCACCGTGGTGTTCGAGCCGATCAAAGAGCCGATCAAGGAATGAGGACTCCATGACCACCGTCCCGCGGCTGAGCCTCGGCCTCCCGGTGTACAACGGCGAGGAGTACCTCGCCGAGTCGCTGGACGCCCTGCTCGGCCAGACCTACGAAGACTTCGAGCTGATCATCTCGGACAACGCCTCCACCGACGGCACGGACGAGATCTGCCGCCGCTACGCCGACAAGGACTCGCGGATCCGCTACGTCCGCCAGCCGAAGAACATCGGCGCGACGCCGAACCACAACTTCGTGTTCGACGTGTCCCGCACCGAGCTGTTCAAGTGGGTCTCCCACGACGACCTGTACGCGCGCGACCTCCTCAAGCGGTGCGTCGAAGCCCTCGACGAGCGCCCGGACGTCATCCTCGCCCACTGCGACCAGGCCATCATCGACGGCGACGGCCGCATCGTCCAGCCGCTCGAGTACACCTTGGACACCGGCTCCCGGCACGCGCCGGACCGGTTCCGGAGCGTCCTGTTCGAGCCGGGCGGCGACGACTTCTACGGCGTCATCCGCGCCGACGTCCTCCGCCGGGTCAAGCCGCTCGACAGCTACCACCACGCCGACCGGACGTACTCGGCCGAGATGGCCCTCCACGGCCCGTTCTACCAGGTACCCGAGCTGCTCTACTTCCGCCGCGACCACCCCGGCCGCGCGGAACGGGCCAACCCGACCATCCGGAGCCGGTGCGCGAATCTGGACCCGCGGCGCGCGAACCGGCTCCGGAATCCCACCGTCCGCCTGCTCGGCGAGTACGTGTTCGGGTTCGCCGACCTGATCCGGCGCGCGCCGATCTCGGCCGCCGACAAGCGCGAGTGCTTCGGCCACCTCGGCGCCTGGCTGACCAACCGGGCCCGCTCCGGGCACGGCGAGCGCGTCGAGGACCGCGCGCCGACCGCCTCCGACGTCGCCACGGTCAACGAGATCGTGGCCGGCCGGGAAGGCAGGCTCGCGTGAAGCGTGCGCCCCGCGTCGGCGTCTTCGGCCTGCTCGGCTCGGGGAACCTCGGCAACGACGGTTCCCTCGAAGCCGTGCTCGGCTACCTGCGCGCCGAGTACCCGGACGCCGTGCTGAGCGCCCTGGTCGGCGGTCCGGAGCTCGTCCGCGAGCGGTACGGCCTCGACACGACGCCGCTGCACTGGAACCAGTCCGAGTACGAGACGGCGTCCGGCCTGCGCTCGGTCGCCCTCAAGGGCTTCGGCAAGCTGGTCGACATCGCGCGCACGGCGGCCTGGGTACGCAAGCAGGACGTCGTCATCGTGCCCGGCATGGGCGTGCTCGAAGCGACCCTTCCGCTGCGTCCGTGGGGTTTCCCGTATTCGCTCTTCCTCCTCTCCGCCACCGGGCGCCTCTTCGGCACCAAGGTGGCGCTCGTCTGCGTCGGCGCGAACGAGATCAGCGCCCGGGCGACGCGGACACTGGTCCGCTGGTCCGGCCGGCTCGCCGCCTACCGCTCATACCGCGACGACCTCTCGCGCGACGCCATGCGCGCCATGGGCGTCGACACGACGGCCGACCAGGTCTACCCCGACCTGGCGTTCTCCCTCCCCACCCCGGACGCCGACGGCGTGCCGGGCACCGTCGGTGTCGGGGTGATGGCCTACTACGGCGGCAACGACGACCGCGCCGAGGCGGACCGCATCTACCGCCACTACGTGGACACGATGAACCGTTTCGTCGCGTGGCTCGTTGAGCAGGACAGACCCGTCCGGCTGTTCATCGGCGACCGGATCGACCGGCAGGTCGTCGACGAGATCATCGAGAAGACCGATTCCCCGCTGGTGACAGCGGCTTCGGCGGAGACCCTGGACGAGCTGATGCACGAGATGGCCGCGGTGGACAGCGTGGTGGCCACGCGCTACCACAACGTGCTCTGCGCCCTGAAGGTCGCGAAACCGACCGTGGCGATCGGCTACGCACCGAAGAACGACGTCCTCATGGCGGAGATGGGCCTCGATGGCTTCACCCAGCGGGCGAAGACCGTCCGCTTCGACCGGCTCGTCGAACAATTCACCGAACTGGAGAACCGTTCGGCGGAACTTCGCCAAACGCTCCTGGAACGGAACGAGATGAACGCGCAACGGCTCAAGGACCAGTTCGCCGCCCTTTCGGCGGCCCTCTTCGGGGGTGGGCGATGAAGGCCATTCCGGTGCCCGAGATCGACGGCGCGTATCTGTTCGAACCCACACCGCACACGGACCAGCGCGGCTTCTTCAGCCGGACGTTCGACCGCGACGTCGTCGCCTCGGTGGGCATCGACCCGGACGGCTTCGCCCAGGACAGCCTTTCCCGGTCCCGCAAGGGTGTCATCCGCGGGATGCACCTGCGCGGCGGCGCCGGCGAGGCGAAGCTGGTCCGGTGTTCGCACGGCGCGATCTTCGACGTCGTGGTGGATCTCCGACCGGATTCGCCGACATTCCGGAATGTGAAAACATTCGAACTATCCGGTGATACCCAGGTTTCCGTGTACATCCCCGCGGGGTGTGCGCACGGATTCCAGTCACTCACGGATCCCTCTGACGTTTCGTACCGTATCGATCGGGCGCACAATCCTGAAGAAGACATTACGATTTCGTACAAAGACCCTGAATTGGACATTTCCTGGCCACTGTCGGTCACAATGGTCAGTGACCGGGACGAACGGGCGCCGACTCTCGGAGAGGCGTTGAAACCAACGAGGTGAGCCACGACATGGGAACGAACCTGCCCCGCTCCACGAAGGCGGACGAGCGGCTGCACCGGGTCATCCCCGGTGGTGCGCACACCTACGCCAAGGGCTCGGACCAGTATCCCGAAGGGATGGCCCCGGTCATCTCCCACGGCCGCGGCGGCCACGTCTGGGACGTCGACGGCAACGACTACGTCGAGTACGGCGCGGGACTGAGGGCCGTCAGCCTCGGCCACGCCCACCCGCGGGTTCTCGAAGCGGTGCGCGGCGAGCTGGAGAAGGGCAGCAACTTCATCCGCCCGTCGATCATCGAGGCGGAGGCCGCCGAGCGGTTCCTCGAGAACGTGCCCACGGCCGACATGGTGAAGTTCACCAAGAACGGCTCCGACGCGACGACCGCCGCCGTCCGGCTGGCCCGCGCCGCCACCGGTCGCAAGCTCGTCGCCAAGTGCGCCGACCACGCCTTCTTCTCCACCGACGACTGGTTCATCGGCACCACGCCGATGAACGCCGGCATCCCGGACGAGACGACCGAGGCGACGGCGTCCTTCCCGTACGGCGACCTGCAGGCCGCGGAGGAACTGCTGCAGCGCCACGAGGGCGAGATCGCGTGCATGATCCTGGAGGCGGCCGCCGCGGTGGAACCGCCGCCGGGGTACCTGCAGGGCCTGCGCGAACTCACCACCCGGCACGGCGTCGTCCTGATCTTCGACGAGATGATCACCGGTTTCCGGTGGTCCGCCCACGGTGCGCAGGGCCTCTACGGCGTCACGCCCGACCTCTCGACGTTCGGCAAGGCACTCGGCAACGGCTTCGCCGTGTCGGCGCTGGCGGGCAAGCGGGAGCTGATGGAGATCGGCGGCCTGCGCACCGACCGCGAGCGGGTGTTCCTGCTCTCGACCACGCACGGCGCGGAGACCCACTCGCTGGCCGCCGCGATGGCCGTCATGGACATCTACCGCGACGAAGACGTCATCGGCCGCATGCACGCCCTCGGCGACCGGCTCGCCGCCGGCGTCCGCGAGGTGGCGGCCGGGATCGGCGTCGAAGACCACGTGGTCGTCCGCGGCCGCGCCAGCAACCTGGTCTTCGGCACGCTCGACGAGCAGGGCAAGCCGTCGCAGCCGTACCGGACGCTGTTCCTGCGCGAGCTGATCAGCGGCGGTGTGCTCGGACCGTCCTTCGTGGTCAGTGCCGCCCTCACCGAAGCCGACATCGACAAGACCATCGACGTCGTCGGCCAGGCCTGCACGGTGTACCGGAAGGCCCTCGACGCCAACGACCCAGCGCCGTGGATGGGCGGGCGCCCGGTGCAGCCGGTGTTCCGCAAACACGCCTGATCCCCCCGCGATCGGGCCGGATTCACCCGCTGGGTCCGATGAGGACACTTGAGGGTGACTGTTTTCCGGCCCGGTCGTGCGTAACTTCCTGCCATGGGTAGATCTCGTGCTGTTCTCGTTGCTGCTTGCTCGCTCCTGATCGCCGTGGCGTGCCCGGCGGTCGCGGGCGCCGCCGACGGACCCGGGCCGGTGTGCGGTCACCAGCCGGCCGAGTACGAGCAACCACCCTCCGGGGCCGTCACCGTCGAGCCGGGTGTCGACGGCGACCTCTCGGCCAAGACGGCGGCGCACCCGGCGGGTACGACGTTCTGGCTCCGGCCCGGCACCCACACGCTCGGCAACGACGAGTTCGGCCAGGTCGCCCCCAAGGACGGCGACGTGTACCTCGGCGCGCCGGGCGCGGTCGTCGACGGCCGCGGCGTCAACCGGGCGGCCTTCACCCAGCAGGCGAGCAAGGTCGAGATCCGCGGCCTCACCATCCGCGGGTTCGCCGCCCTGCAGGACCAGGGCGTGGTCAACCACGACTCCGGCAACGGCTGGCTGATCGAGAACACCACCGTCGAGGACAACGCCGGCGCGGGGCTGATGGCCGGCGCCGGCCAGGTCGTGCGGCACAGCTGCCTGCGCAACAACGGTCAGTACGGGCTCAACGCGTACCAGGCCGGCGACGGCATCACCGGGCTCGTCCTGGAGGGCAACGAGATCACCGGCAACAACACCGGCGACTGGGAGGCCAAGGTGCCGGGCTGCGGGTGCAGCGGCGGCGCCAAGTTCTGGGCTGTGAACGGCGCCGACGTGCGCGGCAACTGGGTCCACGGCAACCACGGCGCCGGGCTGTGGGCCGACACGAACAACAACGACTTCCTCGTCGAGGACAACCTGTTCGAGGCCAACGACGCCGAGGCGCTGTTCTACGAAACCAGCTACAACCTCGCGCTGCGCGGCAACACCTTCCGCGGCAACACCCTGGTGCAGGGCCGCGCGTTCGCCTCGCGCGGTGACAACTTCCCGGTGGCGACGGTGTACCTGTCGGAATCGGGCGGCGATTCGCGTGTGCAGGCGCGGACGTCGGCCATCGACATCAGCGGGAACACCTTCGAGGACAACTGGGCCGGGATCACGTTGTGGGAGAACGCCGACCGCTTCTGCAACAGCCCGGCGAACACATCTTCCGGCTACTGCACCAAGGCGGCGGCGAAGTCCGCGTGCGCCGCGGGCACGATCGGGAAAGCCCCCGCGTACGACGACTGCCGCTGGAAGACCCAGCGGGTGGAGATCCACGGGAACACCTTCCGGTTCGACGCCGGCCGGCTGGGCTGCACGAGCCTGTGCGGACGGATGGCGCTGCTGTCGAACTTCGGGACGTTCCCGGATTGGTCTCCTTACAAGGGAACGGTGGTCCAGGAAGCCATCACCTTCCACCAGGCGAACCGGTGGCACGACAACTCCTACACCGGGCCGTGGACCTTCGTGGTGCATGACACCTCCAGGACGGTCGACACTGCGGGCTGGCGGGCGGCGCCCTACTCGCAGGACGAGTGCTCTTCGTTCGGCGGTGGGACCGCCGGCTGCTGATCGGGAGCTTGCCGGTGGGGTCCGACAGTTTTCGCCACGCCTCACTCATCTGGACGAGATTTCCCTTGCAGTAAAAGGAAAATCTCGCGAAAGGAGAATTCCGGACAGCGTCGGCTTCACCCTTTTCAGCGATGGCGTTCGCACGCATGTTCGGTACCGTCGGAGACATGACCCCTTCGACTTTCCCGGCACGAGCTCAGATCGTGCTGAAGCGCGCGCTCGGCTCGCCCCGAAGACGGCCGGCAGGCAGGCGCCGGTTGCCGAGCACGAGCAGCAGGTCCTGGGCGGCCCCGGTAAGTGGTGTGCCGGTGCCGTACGACCAGTCGAGATCGTCGGCGCGCAGGGCAATGCCGGTCAGATCGGTGCCGAAGTACTTGACCTGCTTCGGCTTCATCGCGGCGAAGACGACCTCCAGGCGGTCCAGCGGGACCCGGCGGTCCAGCTGCAGGGCGGTCGTGATGTCCAGGCCGTGGATCACGTCGTGGCTCAGAGCACCTTCCGCGCCCCCGCCCGGCGGCCGCCACGGGTGGTGGGCGTTGTCGCGCAAGGAGGCGACCAGCGCCTCACGGGGCAGCTCGGCCGCCTCCCGGCGGGCAACGCGGTCGGCCATGACGTTGAAGCGGCCGCCCGACTTCACCAATTCCCGCACGAACCGGCCGGTCGAGATCCGGAAGGGCATCGTCATGTGCGCCACCACCTCGGCCACCCGCCAACCGGCGCACAAGGTCGGCTCGGCCCACCGCGACGGCGCCAGCTCCTCGAGCACCACAGCCAGCTCCCGCCGCTCGGCGGCGATCAGATCCTGGATCATGGGGTTCTCCTTCACAAATCGGTCACCCCACCGACGAACAGCCTCCGCTTGGACCGACACGTGCCGGGCCCCGATCGGCCGGTCGAGACAACCGCACGAGCCGGTCCTCCCAGCGCCCAGCCACCGCGCGCCGGAGCCGCTCGACGCCCGGCTACCGAGCGCCCAGCCGTCGAAGCCGACCAGCGACCCGGCCACCCGAGCGTCCAGCCCCCAGCGCCGATCAGCACCACCCGGCAGCCCAGCCGACCCGGCACTCCAGCATTACCCGGCAGACCCGCCGGCCACCCGAGCGCCCGACTGCCGTCCGTCAGAGCCGATCGGCGACGCGGTCTACAGCCCAAGCGGTCAGCGGGACCGCCGCCAGCGCTGCGCAGAATCCCCCGACAGCGTCCGTCGGGTAGTGCGCCCCCAACGCCACCTCGGCCCACCCCATCGCGATGCCGGCGACCAGGGCCATCCCCAGGGCGAGCAGCACGGCAGCCGCGCGCCCGAGCGCCAGCCGGTCGGTGAGCAGCAGGGCGATGATCAGCGCGAGCGCCGTCGCCAGCGCGGTGTGCCCGCTCGGGTAGGACAGGAACTCACCGTGAATGGTGCGTCCGACGAGCGGCTTCAACACCGTGGTCACCGCCACGGTGACCACGACGCCCAGCACCGTCAGCACGGCCGTCCGGACACGGTGGGCCAAGAAGCACACCCCGGCGAGCAGGGCGATCAGGATCACCGACCCGACCGGTTCGCCGCCGAAGTCGAAAACCAGGGCGAGGTACCGCCAGGGCGGCCGAACCCCGTCGATCGACGGCAGAAGCGTGGCGTCGATCCCGGTCAAGCCCGAGTCCTGGAAGTGGAGGATGCCGAGCGCGACCAGCACCGCTGTCGCCAGGGCAGCCGACATCGCCAGCGGGGCACGCAGCACCGGGGGCAGGGCCGCGGGCGCCGTCCGGACCAGCTGCTTCACGCCTCGATCGCCGCCTTGTACCCGGCGATCAACCGGTCCAGCCCGACCGCGGGCGTGAAGTCCTTCTCGTACCGGACGCGGGCCGCGTCGCCCATTTCGCCGTTGCGGTCGCCGGCGACCGCGCGCAGGCGGTCCGCCAGCGAGCCCGCGTCGTTCGGTGCGTGCAGGAGACCCGTGACACCGTCGTCAATGAGCTCGGGAAACGCGCCGTGGGCGGCCGCGACCGTCGGCACGCCGGCGGCCATCGCCTCGACCACCACCAGACCGAACGCCTCCAGCCACGTCGACGGCGCGACCACCGCGATCGCGTCGGCGGTCAGCGCGCGGCATTCCGCCTTGTTCCGCAGGCCGACGTACGAGACGTCGGCGCGTCCGGCCGCCCAGGCCGCGACCTCGTCCTGCATCGGGCCGGTGCCGGCGATGACCAGCGGAACACCCAGGGCGCCGCCGAGGCGGTCCCAGGCCCGCATCAGCAGGCCGACCCCCTTCTCCTCGGTGACGCGGCCGAGGAACAGCACGTGTTTCCCGCCGCCGGTGCGGCGGACACCGGGGTCGGTGACGAAGTTGTGTTTCACCGCCATCCGCTCGCCGGGCATCCCGGCCGACACCAGGAGGTCACGTTGGGCCGCCGAAATGCAGAAGAACCGCGAAACGCCCGCCCACCACCGGCGCCGGTTCGCGACCATGCTCGCCGCCATCGGGACCGTGGCCGCGCTCGAACCGCGGTAGCAGCCGTGCTTCACCGCGGGCAGTGGTGAGCCGCCGACGCACTCGGTGCAGATGCGGCCGTCGCGGTGGAGCGTGCCGGGTGGGCAGACCATCGTGTAGTTGTGCAGCGTCGCGACCGCGGGCACCCCCGCGTCCGCGCAGGCGGCGACCACCGAGGGCGACAGCAGCGGAAACGTGTTGTGGATGTGCACGACGTCCGGGCGCGATGCCCGCAGCCGGGCGGCGAGCTCCTTCCGCACCGCTGGGTTCCACGGCACCATCAGCGGCACCGCGGCCTTGCGGGGCAGCGGCATCGCCGCGATGTCGTCGCTGCGGCGTTCGAACAGCGACACCTGGTGACCGCCCTCGGCGAGCAGCGTCACCTCGGCGTCGACGACGTTGTTCTCCCCGCTCGGCTGCTCGGACCGGTACCGGTTGTGCACCACGAGCACCTTCACGCGCCTGCACCTCGCACGTCTGCCCCCTTCATCGGGATGAATGCTTGTTCGTCGGACTGCGGCACCCCACGGACCAGCAGCGACGCGGCGACCGCCAGGTGCAGCAAGTACGGCGACGCGTCGCCGAGACCAGCTTCGGTGTAGGAGGCCGAAATGCAGTAGGTGATCAGGAAGATCGCGCACGCCCGCGCCAGCGAAGGCGGCCGCAGGACCGCGACCACGACCAGCGTCAGCAGGAACGCGGCGACCAGCGCGATCCCGAGGAAACCCTGCTCGTGGTAGACCGCGAGCCAGCTGTTGTCGATCGGGAGGCCGTCGTAGGACTTGTCCGTCAGCCCGACCCCGAAGATGTACTCCGCTGTCGACCTCGGGGCCTCCAGCAGCGCGTCCCACACCTTCGCGCGGCCGGTAAGGCTGGAGAAGTTGTCTGCGCTCTGCCCGCGGAGGAACCACGCCTGCAGCGCACCCGCCAGCACCACGCCCGCGACCCCGCCGACGCCGACCGTCCACGCGAACACCTTCCGCGCGCGGGCGCTGGTCAGCATCATCGACAGGAAGGCCACCGCCAGGCCGGCGACGAGGCCGAGCGTCGCCGTGCGGGTGTGCGTGAGCATCAGCAGCCCCAGCGCCGGCACCACGATCACCAGCGCGCTGCGCCACGTCGTGCGGCGCCCGAACCAGAGGAGGAGCGCGAGCCCGGAGATGACGGCCGCGTATTGGCCGATCTGCGGCGGGGTGAGCGGCCAGATCGCGCCCGAGAGCCGGCCGCCGTACTCCTCCGGCATGGCGTTGCCGGGTGAGATCACCAGGCCGACCGCCACCGACGCGAGCACGACCGCGTAGGTGCGGATGTGGGCCCGGACAAAGCTGAACCCACCGTCCCACCAGCGGGTCAGCAACCAGAGCGTGGAGACGAAGACCGTGAGCCGGAAGCACCGGAACAGTGCACCCGCGCCCTCCTTCAGGTCGGCGCTGGAAAGGATGCTGATTCCCAGCAACGCCGTCAGCAGCAGCAGGTACGCACTTGGGCGGATTCGCAGGTGCTTGTTCAGCGCGAGCGCGATGACGAACGCGGTCATCAGCGAGCCCATGGTGACCAGCTGGCTGACCGACCGCGGCAGCGGAAGGACCGTCTTCGCGCCGGTCGAGCCGAGCGTGTTGAGGATCAGCAGCGCCCACGCCACGCCCGCCCACTTCGGCGTCGCGGACGCGGGTTCGGGCGCGGCGTCGCCGCGGATGCCGGTCACTGCGAGGTGCGCCGTCATGTCAGCCCCCGGCCTGCGCCGTGAAGGTGCTTCCGCTGTCCTGCGAGTAGGGCAAGCCCTGCCACTCGCCGATCTCGAGGACGCGGTCGGCCGACTGGGCGATGAACGTCCACGGACCGGCGTAGCTGTTGTCGTGCCAGTGGTTGTCCTGGTTGAACGTGATCGCGTGTTGGACTTCGTCACCCTTGTACGGCGACCAGTCCGGGTAGCTGCCGAAGTTCGACAGCAGGCCCATCCGGCCGCACGAGGCCTGGCAGCCCACGACCGCCGGGTCGAGGACGAACTTGTTGTCGTGGATGTCGACGTGCTGGGTCTTCCAGCGGCAGTCGGCCAGCAGCGAGCCGCTCGTGATCGCCGGCGCCGCGCACTGCTTGACGGACGGCACCAGCCGGGTGCAGTCACCCGAGGAGGTGTTGGCGGGGCTGTTGCAGAACCGGTCCGCGTTCTCCCACAGCGTGATCCCGGACCAGTTGTCCTCCAGGTAGTTGCGGGAGATCTCGATCTTCGCGGTGCGGGCCTTGACCCGCGGCTCGCCGCCGGACTCGGAGATGTAGATCGCCGATGTCGGGAAGTTGTCGGCGCGGTCGGCGTACTTGCGGCCGTCGACCCAGTTGTTCTTGCGGATCGTGTTGTCCCGGATGACGGCGTTGTAGCTGATCTCGTAGATCAGCGCGGCGCTGTCGTTGTTCTCGATGAGGTTGCCCTCGATGAGGAAGTCGTTGTTGTTGGTGTCGGCCCACAGTCCGGTGCCGTGGTTGTCGTGCACCCAGTTGCCGCGCACGTCGGCGCCGTCGACCTGCCAGAACTTGACGCCGCCGCTGCAGCCGCAGCCGTCGATCTTCGCTTCCCAGTCGCCGGTGTTGTTGCCGGCGATCTCGTTGCCCTCGACGACCAGCGCGGTGAGCGGGGTGCCGCCGGAGTAGGCGTTCATGCCGTACTGACCGTTGCGGCGCAGGCAGTTGCCGCGCACCTGCTGGCGCGCGCCCGCCATGAGCCCGGCGCCGTCGTTGTCCTGGACGGTCGAGTGCTCGATGACCCAGCCGTCACCGGAGTCGTGGTTGACCACGCCTTCGTCGTGCGGGGCGGCGAAGCCCTGCACGGTCACGTAGGTGACCTTGACGTTGACCGCGTGGCCGGTGAACGCGTACTGGTTGATCTTCCGGCCGTCGACGATCGCGCCCGGTGCGCCGATGTAGACGTCACCGTCCTTGGGGGACACCTGGTCGTACTTGTCGTCGCCGAGGATGTGCTTGCCCGGCTTGAGCCAGAACGTCGTGCCGGGGCCGGCCGAACGCGTCTTGACCGCCAGATCGCCCGGCACCGCGGGGTCGACGACGACCGCCCCCGCCGGCGCGGCCGTCGGACCGGCCGGCTGCTTGTCGCACACGGCGGCGACCGACCCGCTGGGAGCCGGGGTGGCCTGGCCGGCGCCGCCATCGGTGTTCGGCCCGGCCGAGCACGCCGCGACCGTGAGCAGGACGCCGAGCAGCGGAGCGGCACGGCGGAGTCGGAAGCGGCGGGCTGTCACGGGCGGGTCCTAACTGAAGCGGAGCAGGGTGGTGAGGTGTCCGGGAGTCCCGGAGCCGACCAGGGTCGTGGAGGGTTCCTTCCGGCCGAAGCCCGCGGAGTACCAGCCGAGCGGCGGATCGGTTTCGCCGCGATGGACGGTCCAGGAGAGTCCGGGCGGCAGCTCCATGACGGCAGTGCGTACCGCGCCTCCGGCGCCGGGCAGAGACCCGGACACCCGACCGACCAGAGGATCGTCGACACCGGTGGCGCCCCCGCGCTCGCCGCCCCCACGCAAAGCGACCGAACCGGCCGCGCGCCCGCCATCAGCGGCCAGGGAACCGGATCGACCATCCCCGCCGGCGACCGAGCCGAACCCGCCCACACCAGCGGCCGGCGAACCCGACCGCCCCTCGCCGCCGGTGGTGGCGGGTCCCGGCTCTGCCGGCCAGCGGAGGCGGGCCGTGGTGCCGTCGAGCACGACCGTCACCGCCGGGCCGAAGTGGAACGTCAGGCGGGCCGCCGCCGGCTGGTCCTCGCCGAGTACTTCGTCGATGATCTTCAGTGCGTCGCCGTCCAGCTCGACCGTGCGGCGGTGGACCGCCGGTGCGTAGCCGTCGTGGGCCGCCGACCAGCGGGAGGGGCCGTCTTGCGGGGTGTGGACCTCGAGCACCTTCGTCACCGCGTGGCGGGTCCACAAGAACGGGCCGCCGGACACCGACTGGTCGCGTCCGGCCAGCTCGAGCGTGTTGTGCCCCAGCGTCGACCGGAAGTACGACCGCCACTGCGGCTCGCCGTGGTAGCAGAACGTGCCCGGGTCGGCCAGCACGTCCACGCCGTCGTGGCGGACCTCGAGCGACAGCGCGTCCGCGTGGGCGTGCGCGGCGATCGACAGGAACCCGTGGGGGCCGCCGTCGCAGCGGACCCACACGGGGCCCGATCGCAGGATCGTCATCCCGGCGTCACGCAGGTGCGCCGGACGGCGGTTGGGGCGGACGCCCGAAGGGCGCGGGGTCCGCGAAGCGAGCGCGGCCAGCAGGGCCGTGCGGACGTCGTCGCCCGGGATCGGCGGCCACCAGTCCATGCGGCCGAACAGGACCTCACCGGACGCCAGCAAGGACGCCCAGCGGTCCGTCTCCGAACCGTCGACGACGAGACCGAAGCCGTCGTCGGCGTCGCCCTGGCGGGGCGGCCGGAGCCGGTTGTCCACAATGGACGCGAGGGCGTCCGTCATGCGGCCAAGGACGTCCCACGTCGACTCCGGTACCGGCGTGCCCGCGGCGTCGGCCTCGACCGCCGCCGCCAGGCCGAGTTCCAGCACCAGGCCGTGGTACTCGGACGCCAGTTCCGCGTTGAGGCCGGACGCGAACGTGTTGCGCCGCAGCTGGACGTCCAGCGAACGCATCGCCGAGGTCCGCCAGCCCGCCGACTCCGGGAACCAGCCGAACGCGCACGCCGCGGCGAGCAGCCCGGCGTCCTCGGCGATCACGTGGTTGTTCGCCGACGAGCCGTGGCTGCGCAGCGTCGCGAGCCAGTTCTGGTGGTGCCACAGCTGGAGCTGGAAGTCCGGGTTGTCCTCGAACAACGCCGTGACGCCGTCCCAGCCGTCGAGCAGGCGGCGCACCCAGACCCACGACAGGAGCCGGATGCCCAGCTCGATGCCGCTCACCCAGTGCGGACCCTGCAGCGGCGGGTTTTCCGCCCACCACGAACGCAAGTGCGCGGCCACGCGCGAGGCGTAGGCCGGGGACCCGGTCAGGGCGTACGCCGCGGCCAGCACGGTGAGGTGCTGGTGACGCGACGGCTCCCAGATCTGCTTGATGTCGCCGACCGTGTCCTCCGACCGGTACGGCACGTCGAACGCGTACACGTGCGAGGGCGCGCGACGCCCGGTCTTCGGGTCGAGGAACCAGTCGGGCGCCTCGAAATCCGAGCGCTCGACGCCGAAGTACTCGGCACGCCCGGCCATCAGCTCGTCGGCCGTGGCCAGGAGCCGGGAAACCGCCTCGCCGGACACCTTGCCCAGCGCCCCGGAAGGCAGCGAAGCCGTGAACTCCGGGTGCGCGGGCCAGTCCGGGGCCGAGGGCAGCGCGGACCGCCACTGCCGCTGGACGACGGCGTGCCGTGCGCGGCCGACGACCTCCGCCGGCCCCATCCGGGAGAGCCGGCGCAGGTACCAGCCGGGACCCATCATGTCCGGGCACCGGCCTTCCGCGGCAACTCCAGCCTGCTCGTCATGCCGGGGCACCCGCCTTCCGCGGCAGCTCGATCCGGACCGGCGCCGCGTTCGCGACGCTGGTCTGCGCGGCGAGCGTGGCCAGCGTCGTCGCGGCCAGCGAAGCGAGCGAGATCGGCATCGGGCCACCCGTGCGCACCGCTGACAGGAACGCGTCGACCTCGGCGGCCTGGCCCTTGTCACGGCCCTTCGGGATGCGCGAGCTGGCCCACTTCTTCCGCGAGTACACCGACGCGCGGACGAAGTCGTCGAACTTGAGGACCTTGCCGTCGGCGACGACGTCCAGGGTTTCCTTCGGGAAGCCCGACGAGCCGGTCTCGGCGTAGGTGATCACCGCCGTCGAGCCGTCGGCGTACCCGAGGGTCACCTGGAGGTCGCCGGTGGCGTACACCGAGACCGGGTCGGCGTCGAGCAGCCAGCTCACGGTGTCGATGAAGTGGCCGCCTTCGCCGGCGAAGCGGGAGCCCTCGGAATCGGCCTGGTTGTACCAGCTGCCGTGGTCGAGGCGGCCGGCGTTGACCAGGTACCGCACGGTCGCCGGGCCGACACGCGGACCGAACTGGTCGCGGGCCTCGTGCAGCAGCGGCGCGAAGCGGCGGTTGAAGCCGACCTGCAGCCGGTCGTTGCCGGACTCCTCGACCGCGTCGAGCACGATCTGCAGTTCCGAGGCGGACAGCGCCAGCGGCTTCTCGACGAACACCGTCTTCCCCGCCAGCAGCGCGCGCCGGGTCAGCTCCGCGTGCGAGCTGTGCCGCGTCACGACGAACACCGCGTCGATCGAGTCGTCGCCGAGGACGTTGTCGACATCGGTCGACGCCGAAGCGAAGCCGAACTTGCGCCGCGCGTTGGCGCCGGACAGCGCCGACGTCGTCGCGACGTGCTTGAGCTGGACGTCTTCGCGCTCGGCGAGGTGCGGCAGCAGCATCGACGACGCGTAGTTGCCCGCCCCGATGAAGCCGAGGCGCACCGGCTGCCCGGCGGGCAGTGCGGGCGTCGAACGCGAGACCACGCCGATCCGCGCGGACGTCACCACAGGCTCGGTCTTCGCGACCGCGTCCGGGTAGCGGAACAGCACCGCGACGGCCTTCAGCTCGCCCTCGTTCAAGGACTTGTACGTCGAAACCGCTTCGGAGAAGTCCGAGACGTGCGTGATCAGCGGCTCGACGTCGAGGCGGTCGCGCGCGATCAGGTCGAGGACGCACTCGAGGTTGCGGCGTTCGGTCCAGCGAACCTGGCCGATCGGGTAGTCACGGCCTTCCAGCTCGTACGACGGGTCGTAGCGGCCGGGGCCGTACGAACGCGAGAACCGGACGTCCAGTTCCTTCTCGTAGTAGGCGTTCCACGGCAGGTCGAGCTTGCACTTGCCGATGTCGATCACGCGGCCGCGGTCGCGGGACAGCTTCGCGGCCAGCTCCACCGGGTCGTTCGTGTTGCCGCCGGCGGCGAGGTAGGTCTGGTCGACGCCCGCGCCGTGCGTCAGCTCGTCCACCGCGGTGTCGACGATGCCGGACGCGGGGTGGGCGCAGGTCAGCGCGCCGAGGCTCTCGGCGAGCTTGCAGCGCTCGGGGTCGGGGTCGACGCCGACGACGCGCACGCCGGACGACGTCAGCAGCTGCACGACGAGCTGGCCGATCAGGCCGAGGCCGATGACCAGGGCCACCTCGCCGATCTGCGGTTCGCCGCGGCGAACGCCCTGCATCGCGATCGACCCGACCGTGCCGAACGCCGCGTGCCGCGGGTCGACGCCGGCGGGCACCCGCGAGTAGAGGTTCTTGGGCACCCAGTTCAGCTCGGAGTGCAGTGCGTGCTCGTTGCCCGCGCAGGCCACGAGGTCGCCGACCGAGACGTCGGTGATGCCGTCGCCGACCTGCTCGACGATGCCGCAGAGCGAGTAGCCGAGCGGGGTGTAGGAGTCCAGTTTGGACGTCACCTTGCGGTAGGTCGCCGAAAGACCGTTGGTGGCCACGCTCTGCATGACCTTGGCGACCTGGTCGGGCCGGGCCTTCGCCTTGCCCACCAGGGAGAGGCTCGCCTCGGACACCTTCATCATCTCGGTGCCGGTCGAGATCAGCGAATACACGGTCCGGACGAGCACGCCGCCGGCCTTGCACGCCGGTTCGGGCACGTCCAGCAGTGCCAGTTCACCGCTCTTGTAGTTCTGGACTACCTGCTTCACTTGGCTTCCGCTCCAGACATCGCGTTCCGGTACCAGTACTCAAGGGTCAAGACGTGCCAGAGGTGCTTGCTGCGGTCCTGCTGGCCGGCGGCGTCCTCGTCGACCATGCGCTGCAGCGCCTCGCGCCGCAGGAAGCCGGACTGCACGAGCACGCCCTCGTTGACGACTTCCCGCACCAGCGGGGCCAGATCGCGGCTCATCCAGGCCCGCAACGGCGCGCTGAACAGGCCCTTCGGCCGGTGCACGATCTCGCTGGGCAGAACGTTGAGCGCCGCGTTCTTCAGCGCCATCTTCCCGCCGCGGCCGACGATCTTCTTGTTCCCCGGGATCTTGAAGGCCGCGCGCACCACCTCGACGTCGACGAACGGCGTCCGGACCTCGGTGGACGCCGCCATCGTCGAACGGTCGGTGTAGGTGAGGTTCAGCCCCGGCAGGAACATCCGCGAGTCGGCCAGGCACATGCGGTTGACGAAGTCGTCGAGCGCCTGGTCGTGGTACGTGTCCGCGTGCTCGGTGAGGACGTCGTCGACCGCGGGCGCCAGGTCGGGGTTCAGCAGGGAAAGCAGCTCCGCCTGGTCGTACATCGTGTAGCTGCGCCGGAACGCCGTCTCCTCGGGCAGGCCCGCGAAGGACAGGAAGCGCTTCGCGAACCGCACCGAACGGTAGCCGCGGGTGGCCGAGGCGACCGGCAGTCTGTCCACAAGGGACTCCACGGGCCTGCGGACCGCGGACGGCACCTTGTGGTAGCGCAGCGCGATCAGGTTCGCGAGGTGCTTGCGGTACCCGGCGAACAGCTCGTCGGCGCCCATCCCGGACAGCATCACCTTGACGCCGGCGTCGCGCGCGGCCGAGCAGATCAGGAACGAGTTGATGGCCGCCGGGTCGCCGATGGGCTCGTCGAGGTGGTAGGTCATCTTCGGCAGCAGGTCGAGCACCTGCGGCGCGATCTCGATCTCGTGCAGGTCGACGCCGAACTTCGCGGCGACGATCCGGGCGTACTTCAGGTCGTCCGGCATCGCTTCGAACTTGGCGTCCTCGGCGCGGAAACCGATGGTGTACGCCGAGATCCCCGGCTGCGAGCGCGCGGCCAGCGCCGTCAGGTAGCTGGAGTCCAGCCCACCCGAAAGGAACGTCGCCACCGGGACGTCCGAGAGCAGGTGCTTCGCGGTCGACTCGGCGATCACGGAGTGCAGGTCGACCTCGCCGTCGAAGGCCGCGCCCTCTTCGGCGACCTCCCGCAGCGACCAGTACCGGCCGCGGTCGACCCGGCCGTCCGGCCGGCAGCGCAGCCACGTGCCCGGCTGCAGCTTCTCCACGCCCTGGTAGGCGCACCGGCTGTCCGGCACCCAGTAGTAGAGCAGCGACGCGATCAGTGCGGCGTTGTCGACCTGGAGCGCCCCGCCGAGCTCACCGGCGAGGGCTTTGAGCTCGGACGCGAACACGACCCCGCCGGCGCGCTGCAGGAAGAACAGCGGCTTGATCCCCAGCTGGTCGCGGACCAGGAAGAGCTCGCCGGTCCCCTCCTCGAACAGCGCGAAGGCGAACATCCCGCGCAGCTTGGGCAGGCAGTCCGTGCCCCAGCGCCGCCACGCCTGCAGCAGCACCTCGGTGTCGGACGTGCCGCGGAAGCGCACCCCCGCCGCCGCCAGCTCGGCCCGCAGCTCGGGCGCGTTGTAGAGCTCGCCGTTGTAGCTCAGCGCGAGCCCGTCCAGGACCATCGGCTGGGCGCCGGTCTCGGACAGGTCGATGATCGAGAGCCGCCGGTGTCCCAAGTGGACTTCACCGGGACCCGCGCGGTGCTCGTAGCGACCGGAGCCGTCCGGCCCGCGGTGGGCCAGCGTCTTGGTCAGCCGGTCGGTGAGCGGCCCGCCGTCCGGCCAGAGGTAAGTGCCTGCGATGCCGCACATCTCGGGTGCGTTCCCCTTCGGTCGCGGCGCAGGTCAGGAGACCTCCGCGCTCTTTTCCGGTTCGAGTCCGGCGTTCAGTTCGCCCTTGTGGCTCGGTTCGCCGTCGTCACGCTTGAACGGCGTCGGCCGCTTCGGCGGTTTGACCGGGGCGAACTTCTTCGTCGGTGCGTTCAGGTGGTCCGGAACGCTCACGCTGCCGGGTGGCGGCAGTGGCGATGCCGGCGGCCTCGGGGTGGCGAGAGCGGGTGGGAGCACCGGCCGGACCGGGGTGAACCGGCGCGTCGGCGGCTCCGCCGTGGCGATGCGCTCGGCGACCCGGGCGGCCAGCTCGTCCAAGCGGTCTTCCCGCTCGGACGGGGCCGGTTCCGCCGCCGGGGCCGAGCTGCGTCCGCGCAGGGCCGTGTGCAAGCCGTCCCACAGTGTGCCGTCGGACTTGTCGCGCGGGTCCGGGTCGACCAGCACCACGCCGATGATCGGGATCTGCTGGTCGGCCAGCTGCCGCGCGACGGTGTGCAGCCACAGCGTGTTCGCCTGCCCGGCCTTCACGACCAGCACGGTTTCCTTGCCGAGGTGCTCCAGGTCGGTCCACGCCGTGCCCGGCGACACCGTGCCGACGCCGACGCGGCGCTCCACCGGCGCCCCGGGCGCGTCGCCGGCGCCCACCACGGAGACGTCGCTCTTGGTTTCCTGCGCGAGCTTGCGGACGTCCTCGCCCGGCAGGTCGTCGACGACGCTCGCCGCGCCCTCGGCCGCCAGCTCCTCGGCGATGTCCAGGCCGAGCGCGGCGGCGACCTTCGGGGCGCCGAGCTCCAGCAGCGACACCTCGCGCGGGTCCTTCTTGATCAGGCGGACCAGCGTGGTGGCGACGCGCTTGCGTTCGGAGACCGCGCGCGAGCGTCGCCACAGCCGGGCGGGGCCGCGCCGCTTCGACGGCAGCTGCGCGATCACGGACGCGCCGAGGTGCGTCGAGATCTCGCGGCGGAGCACCGGCCGGTCGCGCGACACCGCGCCGACGGCGACGAGCGCGATCCCGAGGGCCAGTCCGAGCGCGAACCCGATGCCGGCGTTGGTCGCGGTGGTCTTGAGGAACGCCTTGGGCAGCGCGCGGGCCGCGTCGACGATCTGGGTGCCCGCGGCGACCTGCGGGCTGCCGATACCGGCCTGCTGGGCGCGCGAGGTGAAGTCCGAGATCTGCGTGGTGAGCGCGGCACGGCGGCTGTAGAGGCTTTCGAGGGTGGGCTGGCTGGCCTGGCGGCCCTTGCCCTCCTCCTCGACGATCTGCTGCTCGATCTTGGCCAGCTCGTCCTGCGCGTTCTTGCGCTGGTCGAGGATGGCCTGCGACTGGGCGGCCGCGGCCGCCTGGCTGCGCTTGACGTGGTCGGCGATGAACGTTTCGGCCAGCGCCTGTGCCCGGGCCACGGCCTCTTCGTTGCTCTTGGCCTTGACGGTGATCTGCAGGACGTTGTTCGTCACGCCGAGGCCCGCGTAGTTCTTCATGAAGTCTTCGGGCGCGTCGGTGCTGCCCAGCTTCTTCAGCGCGCCTTCGGCGATCTGGGTGGTCTGCAGCACGGCGACGTCGGTGCGGATCAGCGTGCCGCTGTCGGTCGGCGAGTCGTCCTGGTGGACCACGATCACCTTGGCGACCGCGGTCGGCGGCGCGGGCAGCACGAAGCCGACCGCCACGCCGGCGATGAGCCCGAGCAGCCCGGTGGCCAGCCACACCCGCTTGCGACGGCGGATCGCGACGAACAGCCGCTGGAGGTCGACAAGCGGGGCGGCGCCCGCTGCCGCCGGGGGTGGGGGCTCGGCCTCGAAGGACCCGGTCTGGGTAGTCGTCACGCCGAACCTGCCAGGGCTTTCTCGGGGGCTTCCGCCGCGGGTTCGGTTTTGCCGGCCGCCATCGGCCGGACGGCGTGGGTGAGGACGGCGCCGACGATCTCCTGACCGCCGTCGGCGCAGGCCTCGGCGAGCCGGACGAGCTGCCACGCGGTGCGCGTACCGGAGCCGAGCACGACGAGGACGCCGGAGCGGGCACTGGCGTCCGGCACCGTCGGCCGTTCGGCCGAGAACTCGAAGATCCGCAGCGGCACGGACAGCCGGTCGGCCAGCTCGGCGAGCTGCACGGCGGCCAGGCGGCCGGTCTCGTCGTCGTCGGCCACCAGCAGCAGGACGTCGGTGGGGCCGGTGGCCAGCCGGGCCAGCACCCGGCGGTAGCGGATGTCACGGTTGACCGCGTCGGCCGAGCTCGCGACCGGCGGCAGCACCCACGGCCGGTCGCTGCCGAGCAGGCGCCGCACCTTGCCGGTGAAGCCGGTGGCCGGGAGGCGGTCGCCGTGCGGGGTCGTGACGTCGACGCCGGCGAGGACCGGCGCGCCGAGCGCGGCCGCGATCTCCGGCTCGCCCCGCAGGCGCCGGTCGGTCCGGGCGCTGAACAGGTGGCCGAAGACGCCGCCCAGGAAGAACAGCACCGCACCGCCGGCGACGAACTGCGTCAGCGTCGGGGCCGCCGGCGACGTCGGGCGCTGGGACGGCCCCAGCACCACGGTGTTGCCGACGCCGGTCGCGAGGTCGGCCTGGTTCAGGTCGTTGATCGCCTGCTCCAGCGACGTCTTCAGGCCTTCGAGCTGGGTGCGGACCTGCACGCTCTCCACGGTCAGGTCGCCGCCGACGTTCTTGGCGAGGTCGCTGATCTTCTCGGTGGTCAGCTTGACCTGCTGGCGCAGTGACTCGCGCTGCTCCTGGGCGAGCTGCACCGAGGCGTCGGCGGAGTTGCTCGCCAGCTGCCCGGAGTACTTGACGAACTGCTGGGCGACCTGGTCGGCGAGCTGCTGGGCGTGTTCGGCGGTGTCGGCGGAGACGGTGATCGTCACGACGTTGCCCTGCGCCACCGACGTCGTGACCTGCTTCTTCAGGTCCGCACCGGCCGGGCGCCACGGCAGCACGGCGGCGGTGCGGTCGAGGACGACGGAGCTGGTGGCGACCTCGGCCTGCGTCAGCAGTTCGTCGGCCTGTCGCGGGCCCTGGAGCAGCACGCTCGAGGACGTCTTGTAGCCGGGTGAGAAGAGGATCGACGCGACGGCGCCGACCAGCGCGCCCAGGACGGCGAGGGCGGCCAGCAGCCGCCACCGTCGCCGCAGGACCTGCCCGACCAGGGCCAGGCGCACCGTGTCGTCAGTCAACGGCAGATCTCCATTCCTGAGACGGGTACGCCGAACGGGTTCAGTGGATCGGCCGGTTACCCCAACCGTCGTCGGACCGGGGGCTTTGGTTACACGTCCGGTGGGTTCTTGACCAGAAGGCGATCAGGACTTCACAGCGTGCTCATACGCGGCGAGCAGGTTCCTCGCCGAGTTCTCCCAGGACAGCGGACCCGCCACCCTGGCCTGGCCGAGCTTGCCCATGCGGATCCGCTCTTCGGGGTCGTCGAGCAGCCGGGACACCAGCGCCGCGAACTCCGTCTCGTCGTTCGCCGGGGCGTAGACCGCCGCGTCCCCGGCGGAAACCCGCGCCTCCCGCAGCTCGAACGAGACGATCGGCTTGCTCATCGCCATGTACTCCATGACCTTGTTCATCGTGGAGACGTCGTTGAGCGGGTTCAGCGGGTCCGGCGACAGGCAGACGTCGGCGGTGGACAGGTACCGGACGAGATCCTCGTCGGAGATCCGGCCGGTGAACTCGACCTGGTTGGCCAGCCCGAGCTTCGCCGACAGCGCGACCATGTCGTCGAACGCGTCGCCCGAGCCGACGAAGACCGCGTGCCAGTCGGTGCGGCCCACCTCGTCACGCAGGTTCGCGAGCGCACGCAGCGCGTAGTCGACGCCGTCCTGCGGGCCCATCACGCCGAGGTAGGCGAGCAGGTACGGCTTGCCCTTCTTCAGCTCGGGCTCGGCCGGCACCTCGTGGAACCGCTCGACGACCGGCGCGCTGCGCACCACGAAGACGTCTTCGGGCCGCTTGCCGCCGCGGATCCGGGCGACCTGCTGGTAGCTCTCGTTCGTCGAAATGACGACGTCGGCGGCGCGGTAGGTGGCGCGTTCGAGGGCGCACACCCCGCGGTAGAGGAGGTCCTGCCCGCGGTCGAACCGTGAGAGGTACAGCTCCGGGCACAGGTCGTGCTGGTCGAAGATGAACTTCGCGCCCTGGCGCTTCAGGTACTTGGCGACCAGGTACAGCAGGTCCGGCGGGTTGCAGGCGTGCACGACGTCGACCGGCCCGACCTTCCGCGCCAGCCGGAGCGTGTGCCACAGCGCGCTGCCGTACTCCTGCAGGTAGCCGGCGGGACCGCCGGTCGCCGCCTTGAGGGGGTAGCGGTGGATGTGGACGCCGTCGACGACGGCTTCGGCCTCGGTGTCGCGTTTCGTGCCCTGTGGGCAGATGACGTGGACTTCCCACCCGGCGTCACGCAGGGTCGTGGACTCCTGCCAGACCCGGCGGTCGAAGGGAACGGAGAGGTTTTCGACGAGGATGAGCGCTTTACCAGGCAAGGCCGGCGTATCCCTCTTCAAGGCGACGCGTTGCGGCGTCGGGCAGGCGGACGAGGTCGACGAGCATCCGGTCGCCGCCGTGCGGCAGAGCCGCCAGCACGTCCGGGTCCTTGGTGCCGACGAGCAGGACTTCGGCGTGGTCCATGACTTCTTCGACGGACCCGGCCAACAGCTGCCCGAGGTGCGGCAGCCTGCTCTCGATGTACTCGCGGTTGGCACCCATCAGCCGCGAGAGGCTGACGTTCGCGTCGTAGATCTTCAGGTCGTAGCCCTTGCCGAGCAGCTTCTCGGCCAGCTCGACCAGCGGGGACTCGCGCAGGTCGTCGGTGCCCGGCTTGAACGACAGCCCGAACAGCCCGACCTTGCGCTTGCCGGTGCGCGCGACCAGGTCGAACGCCCGCTGCAGGTGTTCGTCGTTCGACGCCAGCACGTGCGACAGGATCGGCACGCTGACGTCGGCCCGGTGGGCGGCGTAGACGAGCCCGCGCAGGTCCTTCGGCAGGCACGAGCCGCCGAAGGCGAACCCGGGCTTGAGGTAGGCGGGGCTGATGTTGAGCTTGGTGTCGGCGAGGAAGACGTCGATCACCTGGTGCGAGTCGAGGCCCAGCGCGCGGCAGATCGAACCGAGCTCGTTCGCGAAGCCGATTTTCAGGCCGTGGAAGGAGTTGTCGGCGTACTTCGTCATTTCCGCGACCGGGATCGGCACCCGGAAAACGGGCCCGGGCAGGCCTTCGTACAACGCCGCGACGGCGTCACCGCTGGCTTCGTCGATTTCGCCGATCACCGTCTTCGGCGGGTCGAAGAAGTCGCGGACACTGGTGCCCTCGCGCAGGAATTCGGGGTTCACCGCGACGCCGAAGTCGACGCCGGCCGTGCGGCCGGAGGCCTTCTCCAGGATCGGGACCAGCAGGTCGAGGCAGGTGCCGGGCAGCATCGTGCTGCGGAAGACGACGGTGTGCCGCTCGCTCTTCTTCGCGAGCGCTTCGCCGATTTCCTCGGCCACGCGCTCGAGGTAGACCGTCGACAGGCTGCCGTTCGGCGCCGACGGCGTCCCCACGCAGACCAGCGAGATCTCACTGTCGGCGACGGCTTCGGCGACGTCGGTGGTGGCTCTCAGTGCCCCGCTCGCGACGACTTCGGCGGTCAGCTCGCCGATCCGCTCCTCGACCACCGGGGCGTTGCCCTGGGTGACGAGGTCGATCTTCACCGGGTTGACGTCCACGCCGACCACCCGGTGCCCTTGTCCCGCCAGGCACGCGGCGGAGACACAGCCGACATAACCGAGCCCGAAGACACTGATCTTCACGCCAAAACCTCCGCTATTCCGCGCAACCCTCCCGTTGGTCGGCGGGCACCCCAGGATCGTTACCGCCGGGGTGGCGAACGGGGGAAGACGTGATACTGCGGTGAGGTGCAAGGGTTTCGGGTGAGAATTGCGTCTCGATCCGGCAGGCGGCCCGGCGGCGGACCGTGGACAAGGACCACGATTCGCCGCCGGGCCGTAAATCGGTGGCGTCAGTTGTTGTTCACGAAGGTGGCGGCGAGGCTCTGCCCCTTGGTCACCGCGTTGGCGTGGTTCTCGATCGGGGAGACGGTCGAGCTCTTGAAGCAGATGTACGTGACGCCGGAGTCGGTGCCGCCGTTCGACGGGTCCGGGTTGATGCCGAGGTCCTTGGCCGTCGCGTAGGAGGCTTCGCCGATGATCTGCGTCGGCCCGGTGTCGCCGATGACCGCGTACTCGACCTTGCCGTTGTAGATCACGGCGCAGGAGCCGCCGCCCTTCAGGCCGGACGAGGAGTACTTCCAGATGCTGCTGGAGCTCGGCACGACGATGTAGGGCAGCTTCGCGGCGTTGAGCGGCTTGCCGTCGGACTGGTGGAACGCCGTGTCGGCCTGGAAGCAGCAGTCGGTGTCTTCGTTGCACTGCGTGGTGCGCTGACCGTCGCAGTCGATGTCCATGTCGGCTTTCCAGAAGACCGCACCATTGGCATCGCAGACGGCGACCGTTTTGCCCGAGACGTCTTCGTCGGTTTTGTACTTGCCGTTCGAGATCTGCTGACAGCTGGTGGTCTTCGCGAGCAGCTGGGCGGCGGTGGGGGCGGCATCCACGGTGGCCGGCGCCGCGTTCTGGGCCGATGACGGGGCCGGCGAAGCCGACGCGAGGGCCGACGGCATCACGGCCGCGGCCAGCGCCAGCGTCGCGAGCAGGATCAGTTTCCGCATTCCTGGTGCTCCCTTTAGTTAGGAAACTTTCCTTACGGCGGCGAGGCACCAGGATGCACCCCGGGCGGAGGCGGGTTCAAGACCTGCGGGTCCGGGAATTTCCCATCAGGTGGCCGGATTTGACGAAAAGGCTGCTCATCGCTCCGGGAGGCGGGAGAGGCGGGGTGGCCGGTGTCCCGATCGCCGGGACGCGACCGGTTCGGCGAGCCGCCCGCCGGGTGGCGCGGCGCACCGCCGACCGGGGCAGCGCCTCGGACAGCCGGTGCCACCACCCAGCCCACCCGACCCCAGCGACCCGCCACCTACCGAGCCGCCGCGGCGCCTACCGAGCCGCGCGGCGAAACAGCCGGTTCGCCCAGCTCGCCGCCCGCCGGGAGCCGGCGAGGACGCCGTCGAGCCAGTCGCCGTCGAGGTCGTGGGGGAGCTCGGTGCGGGCCTGCAGCCAGCCGTCGCGGTGGGCTGCGCCGCCGTCGCTCGTGTAGACGCGGGTGGCTCCCGCCTGCCGCAGCCGGGCGAGCACGCGCCGGTCGTAAGCGCCGAACGGCAGCGAGTAGCGCCGCACCGGGCGGCCGCACAGGTCGCCGAGCAGCTTCGGTGCGTCCTTCAGCTCGCGGTCGGCGTGACGGTCGTCGAGCCGACGCCAGTCGCGCGGCTCCCAGCCGCGCGAGCCGATCTCCATTCCGGCGCGCGCGAGTTCGCGCAGCCCGTCGCGGTCGAGGCAGCCGCGCTGGCCGAGGCGGCCCGCCAGCGGGAAGAACTCCGCCGTCAACCCGCGGTCGGCCAGCCGGGGCAGCACGATGCCGACGTCGGAGTCGTTGCCGTCGTCGAAGGTGAGGCGGATGTCTTCGCGGTCCGCCGCGACGTCGAGCACGCGCTCGAACTGGTCGACGGTCAACCAGCTCTCGTCCTCGCCGGGGTCGAGCTGGCGCGCCGGCCGCCCGACCCCGTGCACCACGAGAATCACCGTCACCACTCCCACCGCCTGCCACCCCACGTAGTCGATTTGTTACTTAGATTAATCGCCGTGGCAAACGGGTGAGTTACACGTTTTTGCCGTTATTTATCCTTTGCGGATTTCCAGCGTGCAGCACTTCGGGCCGCCGCCGGCTTTCCGCAGCTCGGAGACGTCGACGTAGACCGGCTCGTACCCGCGCGCCGCGACAAGTTCACCCAATCGGGTGGCCTCGACGGGGAGAACGACGTTGCGGCCGTCGGACACGCCGTTGAGGCCGAAGCACTCCGCGTCTTCCTTCGTGGCGAGCACCGCCTCCGGGAACATCCGCTCCAGCACGCGGCGCGAGCCCGCCGAGAACGCGTCCGGGTAGTAGACGATCTGCGCGCGCGTCGTGTCCGTCGCCTCGGCGAGCACGAACAGCGCCGTGTCGAGGTGGTAGTAGCGCGGGTCGACCAGCTGCAGCGAGACGACGGGGACGCCGAGGACCTCCTGCGCCTCGGCGTGCGCGGCCGGGTCGGTGCGGAAGCCGGTGCCGGCGAGCAGCACGGCGCCGGTCCAGGCGAAGTCGCCCTCGGCCTCGTTGATCTTCTCCGGCATGGTGATGTCGCGGTAGCCGTGCTCGACGAACCAGCGGCGGAAGTGCTCGGCCTCCGCGGTGCGCTGCGGCGCGCGGAACCGCGAGCCGAGCACGCGGCCGTCGACGACGGTGCCGGAGTTGGCGGCGAAGACCATGTCGGGCAGGCCCGGCTGGGGCTCGATCTCCTCGACGGTGTGGCCGAGGCGGCGGTAGGTGTCCCGCAGCTCGGTCCACTGCGCCACCGCGACGTCGGCGCTGACCGGCTGGGTCGGGTCCATCCAGGGGTTGATCACGTAATCCACCGCGAAGAAGCGCGGCGGGCACATCAGGTATCGGCGGGTGGTCGGTACGCGGGTGGCCAGTGATCCCTGCATGATTGCAGGGTAGGTGCACCTAATATCGCAATCAATCGCTGTTCGCTGCGCGTATCTGTGCTAAATGTTGCGTGTGAACACCATCGACCAGCGAATCGTTTCGTGTCTCGTGGCGAACGCCCGCTCAAGCTACGCGGAGATCGGCAAGGTCGTCGGTCTCTCCGCGCCGGCGGTCAAGCGACGGGTCGACCGGCTGCTGGAAACGGGCATCCTGCGGGGCTTCACGGCGGTGGTCGACCCGGAGGCGCTGGGCTGGGGCACGGAGGCGTTCGTCGAGGTCACGTGCCAGGGCAACATCACCCCGGCCCGCATCCGCGCGCGGCTGGAGCCCCTGCCGGAGGTGGTGGCGGCGTACACGGTGTCCGGCGCGGCGGACGCGATCGTGCACCTGCGGGCCGCGGACATCCACCACCTGGAGACGGCGCTGGAGCGGCTGCGCGGGCTCGAGATCGTGGACCGGACGGTGTCCACGGTGGTGCTTTCGCGGCTGCTCGAACGGCCACCCAGTCCGGAGCAGTGAGGTCCGGCAGTACCGGCGGTACCGGACCGTGCCACCCTGGCCGCATGACCGACAGCATCGTCAGCGAGCACTCGGGCGGCGTCGCCGTGCTGACCGTCGACGCTCCCGGCAGCCGGAACGCGCTGACCCTCGACCTCTCCGCCCAGCTCGCGGCGGCGGTCGAAGCAGCGGAACAGGACGAGTCCGTGCACGCCGTCGTCGTCACCGGCACACCGCCCGGCTTCTGCGCCGGCGCCGACCTGTCCACGCTCGCCGAGGCCGACGAGCCGGGTCTGCGGGCCATCTACGAGGGCTTCCTCGCCGTGGCCCGGTGCGCGCTGCCGACGATCGCGGCGGTCGGCGGGGCGGCCGTCGGCGCCGGGCTCAACCTCGCCCTCGCCGCGGACGTCCGGCTGGCCGGGCCGCGGGCGAAGTTCGTCGCCCGGTTCCTCGAACTCGGGCTGCACCCCGGCGGCGGGATGACCTGGATGGCGCAGCGGCTGGTCGGCCCGCAGCAAGCCGCCGCGATGACGTTGTTCGGGCAGCCCCTGGACGCCGAGGCGGCGGTGCGCGCCGGACTGGCGCTGCGGCTGGTCGACGGCGGTCATGAAGAATTGCTGACGGCGGCGCGTGAGCTGGCGCACACCGCCGTCGCCGCGCCGCGGAAAGCACTGCTCGCCACGAAGCGCAGTCTTCGGACGACGGCCGCGCTGACCAGGCACGAAGACGCCGTCGATGCGGAGATCCGGCCGCAGCTGGCTTCGCTGGCGTCACCGGAGTTCGCCGAACGGCTTTCCCTGATGCGGTCCCGGATCCGTTCTCGCCCGTGACGCGACCGGCGCGCTCTACCCTCCGGGAGACACGCATCACAACGCAGCGCAGCGCCTGCCCGTTACCATCAGTTACAGGTATCTGGCGGACCTGCGAGGAGACAGTGAAGAGCATCGATGAGGTCGCCCAACAGCCGGGACACTACCAACATCGGTGTTGAGGGCGAGCTAACCTCGGGAGTAGACCTGGTGAACGCAGCCGCGGCACCGGCAGGCCAACGGAAGCCGTACCGTCGGGAGAGAGGGAATCCCTGACCCATGAGCACGAGTGCGAACGGCAACGGCGCTGGTCACGGCTCGCTCGCCGCAACCAGGCCGACCGCGATCAGCAAGCTGGACCGGGTGGTCATCCGGTTCGCGGGCGACTCGGGTGACGGCATGCAGCTGACCGGCGACCGGTTCACGTCCGAGGCCGCCGCGTTCGGCAACGACCTGTCGACGATGCCGAACTTCCCCGCCGAAATCCGGGCGCCACAGGGCACCATCCCCGGCGTCTCCTCCTTCCAGGTGCACTTCGCCGACTACGACATCCTCACCCCCGGCGACCGCCCGGACGTGCTGGTGGCGATGAACCCGGCCGCGCTCAAGGCGAACCTCGCCGACGTGCCGCACGGCGGGACGATCATCCTCAACACCGACGACTTCATCAAGCGCAACCTCACCAAGGTCGGCTACGCGAGCGACCCGCTGGAGGACGACTCGCTCGAGGCGTACCAGGTGCACCGGGTCGCCATGTCGACCCTGACCCAGGGCGCGCTCGCCGACACCGGCCTCGGCAAGAAGGACGCCGAGCGCTGCAAGAACATGTTCGCGCTCGGCCTGCTGTCGTGGATGTACCACCGGCCGACCGAGGGCACCGAGCGGTTCCTGCGCGAGAAGTTCGCGAAGAAGCCGGACATCGCCGAGGCGAACATCCTCGCCTTCCGCGCGGGCTGGAACTACGGCGAGACCACCGAGTCGTTCGCGACGACGTTCCAGGTCGCCCCGGCGAAGCTGAAGCAGGGCACCTACCGGCAGATCACCGGCAACACCGCGCTGGCCTACGGCATCGTGGCCGCCGGGCAGCAGTCGGGCCTGCAGATCCTGCTCGGCACGTACCCGATCACCCCGGCGTCGGACATCCTCCACGAGCTGTCCAAGCACAAGAACTTCGGCATCATCACGTTCCAGGCCGAGGACGAGATCGCCGGCATCGGCGCCGCGCTCGGCGCGTCCTACGGCGGCGCGCTCGGCGTCACCTCGACGTCCGGGCCGGGCGTCGCGCTGAAGTCCGAAGCCGTCGGCCTCGGCGTGATGGTCGAGCTGCCGCTGGTCGTCATCGACGTCCAGCGCGGCGGCCCGTCGACCGGGCTGCCGACCAAGACCGAGCAGGCCGACCTGCTGCAGGCCATGTTCGGCCGCAACGGCGAATCGCCTGTCCCGATCGTCGCGCCACTGTCCCCCGCGGACTGCTTCGACGCGGCCGTCGAGGCGACCCGGATCGCGTTGAAGTACCGCACCCCGGTGCTGCTGCTGTCGGACGGCGCGATCGCCAACGGCTCCGAGCCCTGGCTGGTGCCGGACGTCGGCAGCCTGCCCGACCTGCGGGTCGAGTTCGCGACCGCACCCAACTCCGACAACGACTCCGGCGAGTTCTGGCCGTACGTCCGCGACCCCGAGACCCTCGCCCGCGCCTGGGCGATCCCGGGCACGCCCGGCCTGCAGCACCGCATCGGCGGGCTGGAGAAGGCCGACCGGACCGGCCACATCTCCTACGACCCCGACAACCACGACAAGATGGTCCGGCTGCGGCAGGCGAAGATCGACGGCATCGACGTCCCCGACGTCGTGGTCGACGACCCGAGCGGCGGCAAGGCCCGGGTGCTCGCGCTCGGCTGGGGTTCGTCGTTCGGCCCGATCGGCGCGGCCTGCCGGCGCGTGCGCAAGCTCGGCCTGCCGATCGCGCAGGCGCACCTGCGGCACCTCAACCCGTTCCCGGCCAACCTCGGCGACGTCCTGCGCAGCTACGACAAGGTCGTGGTGCCGGAGATGAACCTGGGCCAGCTGTCGCTGCTCCTGCGCGCGAAGTACCTGGTGGACGTCCACTCGCACACCAAGGTCGCCGGGATGGCGTTCAAGGCCGAAGAGCTGCAGAACCTGTTCTCGGAGATCATCACCAGCATTGCTACGGAGGCGGCAAATGACCGCGATTGATCTGGGGATCCCCAATCTCGGCGGCCTGGACCTTGTGCCCACCACCGAGGAGCCGCAGAAGTCCAAGGACTACAAGTCCGACCAGGAAGTCCGCTGGTGCCCCGGCTGCGGCGACTACGTCGTGCTGAACGCGGTCCAGTCCTTCCTCCCCACGCTGGGGCTCAAGCGCGAGAACATCGTCTTCATCTCGGGCATCGGCTGCTCGTCGCGGTTCCCGTACTACCTGAACACCTACGGCATGCACTCGATCCACGGCCGGGCGCCGTCGATCGCGACCGGGCTGGCCACCACGCGGCCGGACCTGTCGGTGTGGGTCGTCACCGGTGACGGCGACGCACTGTCCATCGGCGGCAACCACCTGATCCACGCGCTGCGGCGCAACGTGAACATCAAGATCCTGCTGTTCAACAACCGGATCTACGGCCTGACCAAGGGCCAGTACTCGCCGACGTCCGGGCAGGGCATGGTCACGAAGTCGACGCCGATGGGTTCGGTGGACACGCCGTTCAACCCGCTGTCGCTGGCGATCGGCGCGGAGGCGTCGTTCGTGGGCCGGGCGATGGACTCCGACCGCAAGGGCCTTACCGAGGTCCTGGAGGCCGCGGCGCAGCACCGCGGGTCGGCGCTGGTCGAGATCTACCAGAACTGCCCGATCTTCAACGACGGCGCGTTCGACGTCCTCAAGGACGCCGACGAGGCCGCGACGCGCCTGATCCCGCTGCGCGCCGGAGAGCCGATCCGCTTCGGCCCGAACCAGGAGTTCGGCGTCAAGCGCGGCGACTGGGGTGGCCTGGACGTCGCCAAGATCGCGGACATCGGCGAAGACGACATCGTGGTGCACGACCCGTCGATCGTGGACACGTCGTACGCGTTCGCGTTGTCGCGCCTGGGCGACCAGAGCCTGAACCACGTCCCGACGGGCATCCTCCGCCAGGTCGAGCGCCCGACGTACGACGACGGCGCCCGCGCCCAGGTCGAGCAGGCCCGCGCGGCCCGCACGCCCGACCTGCAGGCCCTGCTGCGCGGTAAGGACACCTGGACGGTCGCGTAACGCGCTTTCCCCGAAGGCCGTCATGCCCGGTGCATGGCGGCCTTCGGCGTTTCCGGGGTTGCCCCTCTTGGGACACATGTCCTATGGTTTAGGTCATGCGACCTGATTTGCCGTTCGTGTTCTTCGACGTCCGTACCGCCGATGCCGAGGGCAGCAAGCGGTTCTTCACCGAATTGCTGGGCTGGGAGGCGAACGACACCCTGCTGACGACCGGAGGAGCGCCGTGGGGAGGCCTCACCGAACTCGTCCCCGGCGACGACCGGACCCCGCAGTGGCTCCCCTACGCGCCGGTGTCCGATGTGGACGCCGCCACGGCGAAGGCCCTGGAACTGGGCGGAACCCTGGTGCGCGAGCGCACCGACCTGCCGGTCGGCTCGCTGGTGGTGGTCACCGATCCCGGCGGGGCCGCGCTCGTGCTGTTCCAGCCGCGCCGTTGAAGGTCAGCTGAGCGGGCGGAACCCGACACGCTCGGCGTCCTCCGCCGTCCGGAACCAGACCTCGGCGACCATCTTCGGGAACTGCGCCGATTCCTCGGTGCAGTACCGCAAAGCCGTGACGCTGGCCTTCACGGCGAAGGCGTCGCTGGGCGACCCGCCGCCCGGGCGTGGCATCGCCGAACCGGGGCCGAACGGGCCCGGCGGCACGGAGTCGCCCGCCGCCTGCCGCGCGGGAGGCGGTTCCGGCGCCACGACCCCGGCGGCTGCCTGGTTCGGCTGCACCGACGGTTCGAACAGCGAGCCGCTGTGCGCGCCGGACAGGTCGGGCTCGCGGCGCTCGACCGTGCGCATCGACGGCTGGATCGGCTGGGGCGCGTCGAATCCGCCGCGCACCACGCCTCGAGGCTGCCGCTTCGGCAGCACCTGCGTCGCCTCGGCCGGGGTCTCCGGAGGCACGGCCGGCTCTCCGTCGGCGACGTCGCCACCGAAGGCGTACTGCGGCGGCTCGGGCTCGTCCGGCTCGTCGTTGCGTACCGAACCGGGGTGTTCGCCGATGTACCGCGTGCGCTCCACCGGCTCCTCGAACGCCGACCGCTCGCTCGGTGCCTCGCGGTCGAACCAGTCCTCTTCGTCGGACGGCGGCCGGAACAGCGAGCCCGCGGAGTCCGGGTCGGTCTGCTGCTCGAGCCGCGACAGTGCCGGCGAAGCGGGTTCCGCCTCGTCTTCGTCTTCGAACGATTCCCCGGCCGGGACCAGGTACTCGGTCGCGGTGGCGTGGTAGGGGTCTTCCGGCTCCGGCTCGGCTTCCGGCGTCAGGTAGTGGGTGGCCGCGCTGCGGTACGGGTCGTCTTCCGCGGGCTCCGGCTCCGGCGACGGCACCGGCTCGGTCACCGGCTCCGGCGGCCTCCGCGACGGCACCTGGGCGTCCAGCTCGGCGAAGTCCTCGTCGATGTCGTCGTGGACGTCGTCGCGGTGGATCGGCGGCGCGGCGACCAGCGTGCCGGGGTAGGACGTCTCCTGGCGGGACGGCTCCGGGGCGGGTCGCGGCTCCGGCCGCGTGAACACGTCGCTGCCGATCACCGCCGCCGCGTTCGCGGGAGTGCGCGCGGCGTCGGCGTGGGCCTGCGCCAGCGCGCTTTCCAGCCGGCGGACGCTCTTGCGGAGCGGTAGCACGAGCACCAGCCAGGCGAGGACGACGCCGACGAAGAACGCGGCGAGGCTCCACAGCCAGACCTGTCCGAATATGGACATCTTTTCCTGCCCCTGTTCAGGCTTAGCGCGTGCGCGCGACCAGGTAGTCGGCGACCGACTCGCAGGCGTCCCGGGCGGGTGATGCGGGCAGCGCGGTGAGCTCGGCTCGCGCGCGCTGAGCGTAGTCGGAAAGGGTGACGCGTGCTCGATCGAGTCCGCTACTGACCCGCAGCAGCCCCAGCGCTTCCTGCACGAGTGCGTCCTCGGCGATCGGGCCGGACAGCAGCTCCACCAGCCGGGGGTCGGTGCCCGGGTCGGCCAGCGCGTACAGCATCGGCAGCGTCCGGACGCCTTCGCGCAGGTCGGTGCCCTGCGCCTTGCCGAGCTCGTCGGACGGCGAGGCGATGTCGATGATGTCGTCGGAGATCTGGAACGCGGTGCCGACGATGTCGCCGAACCGGCGCAGCGCCTCGATGTGCTCCTCGGCGGCGCCGGACATCATGCCGCCGAACCGGCCGGACGTGGCGATCAGCGAGCCGGTCTTCTGGGCGATGACGGTGAGGTAGTGCGCGACGGCGTCGTCACCCGGGCCGGGGCCGACGGTCTCGCGCATCTGGCCGGTGACCAGCTCGCCGAAGGTCTCGGCGATGATCCGCGCGGCGTCCGTGCCGAGGTCGGCGACCAGGCGCGAAGCGTGGGCGAAGAGGAAGTCGCCGGTGAGGATGGCGATGGTGTTGTCCCAGCGGGCGTTGACGCTCTCGGCGCCGCGCCGCATGGTGGCCTCGTCCATGACGTCGTCGTGGTAGAGCGTGGCCAGGTGCACCAGCTCGACCGCGGCGGCGGCGATCACCACGTGGTCGTCCTGCTTCGGGCCGAACTGCGCGGAGAGCAGCGTGAACAGTGGACGGAAGCGTTTGCCCCCGGCCTCGACCAGGTGCAACGCGGCGTCGTTGACGGCCTGGACGTCGCTGCGGACTACCTCGCGCAGCAGCTTTTCGACCTCGGTCAGGCCGACGGCGATCGAGCGCAGCAGGGATTCGTCGGCGATCTGCAGGCCGACCGACGCCCGCAGGTCGTCGAGGGCGCCGCCCGGCGCAGCGGGGAGGGATCCCGCCCCGGGGGCTGGGGAAGGCACAGACACGTCGGCTCCGCTTCTACTCGTGCACCGGTCGGGTTGCCCCTTGAGCGTAGTGGCTACGCGGCGCGGTCGTTTACCCGCTGTCCTGCGGAAACGGTGACGAACATGACACCGCGGCGGGTTCCCGGCCACCGCCACCCACCGGGTGGTTCTTGATCCACGAAGGGGTGATCGGAGATTCCGGGCGCAACGGACGTCTCCGGCGGGCGGATATTCAAGCGTGGAAGAGCCGCCGACCACGGCGGCTCCGGGCGGCGAGGAGGACAGCGACATGCGCAGCACCATGGCGAGGCGGGCCGGGCTCGCGGGAACGCTGGCGGTGGCCGCATTGGCCGTGACAGCGCCGGCGCAGGCGGCCACGCAACCGGGCGTGGCCCACATCGGCTCGGCCGAGTTCACGAAAGCGGGAACGACGATCAAGGTCCCGACACAGGGTCACTGTTCCCTCGACGGCCCGACGAGCGCAACGGCCCAGCCGATCTCGAAGCCGGGCATCACGTTCGGCGGCGGCAGTTCGTCCTGCACGACAACGGTGACGGACCCGAACACGGACGCGACGTCGACGAAGTCCACCGCGACGGGCAAGAACTTCGAGTTGTCGGCCCTCGTGACCGCGGGCGGCCCGCGCGTCAAGCTGGGGAGTTTCACGGTGACGTGCGAGGCGACCCAGACGCAGACGAGCGCGAACTGGACGTATGGCGGCCTGTCGGGGATCCCGAACCCGCCGTCCCCGGTGCCGGTGGGATACGTGTCCCCGATCAAGAAGGCCAACGGAACGGTGCTGGCGAACGCGGTGTTCAACACCCAGAACCTCCCCGGCGACGGCAGCATCGGCTTGACGATGCTGCGCATCGACTTCCTCCCGGCATCGGGCATCAGCGGCCAGGTGACATTGGGCCACACAAGCTGTTCCCCCACCCCCTAGACGTCACGGGGGCCGCGGCCCGGGACACCGCCGAGAGGACGGCCGCGGCCCTCGTGACCTGCTGTTCCGGCTGATCTTGCGAAGTGGGGAACCCTGGTAGGGTGCGAGGCGTCGGATACGCAGAGTGCTCGGGGTGGAGCACACTGCAAGCTAGGGGAGAGCTGATGACGACGGTGACGAGCGATGCCTGAGAGCCGGCCACCGACGTACGACCCGACCACTCAGCGGGCGCCGTTGCCGCCGGTTGAGCCGGGGGCGGGGTCGTATGGCGGTGGGGGTGGTGGCGGGTTCGAGTATGACGTCGAGACGTTGCGTCAACTGATGCACGAGTGGAACGACCTGGCGAATGAGTTCGCAGACGATCTGAGCAGGGCACGCGCGATAGCCACCGCCGAGGGCCCTGGCCTCGAATACGCCAGCGGCGGCAACGCCGAACTGATTCGCCAGTCGGGCACAGCGCTCATCTCCACACTTGAGGAGCGTGAGTCCTATTGTCGCGCCATGGCTGCCAAATTTCAGACAGCACTGGGCAAATATGCCGCCGCCGAAGACGCCCACTCGACGGAGATCAACCAGTCCGGAGGCAGTCTGTGAAGCGTCCTTTGCTGCTCGGATTGAGTGCGACGATGCTACTCGTCGCCGCGTGCACCACCACTCAGAACGGCACAGCTACGCCTTCGCCGATGAGCTCGATCACCTCCAAGACCGGCGATCCGGCCTCGCAACTTCCCGGCGCAGGCGTACCTGCCGTACCGAGTCCAATCGACACTACTCAGTTCCAGCAAAAGCCCTGCACGACGCTCACGGACACACAGATCGCCAAACTGCTCGGTTCGGATGTGGAGCCGAAGGAAAATCCGACCGACGAGGCCGGACCCTCCTGCTTCTGGCACCCGAGAGCGGTCACTCAGGCCGCGGTCTCGGTCATCTACGTCACCAAGAACCGGCGTGGCTTGACCGCGATCTATCAGCAACAAGGGACCACTTTCCCCTTGTTCATTCCCATGGAGCCGGTCGACGGCTACCCGACCGTCGCCTACGGACAGGCCGACCTGCGGACCACCAATGGCAAGTGCGCGATCGCCCTGGGAACCAGCAATCAAGACATCATCGACGTGTCGGTAGCCCTTTCTGAGGGAAACATCGGCAAAAAGGATCCCTGTGCCGCAGCCCACGAGGTGACGGCGACCGTCTTGAACAACCTCCAGGCCAGGTGAAAAAATGGTTACCGAAGGACCACTTACCGCCACTCAAATCTACGAGCAGATCACGAGCGGGAAAGGCACCCCGTCACTGGAGGCCGCACAAGTAGGCGCCAGCCAGTTGACCAGCAGGATGGTCGAGCGAGCCCAGCGGATCAACGCCCTCCGGGCCAAGACCATGTCCGGCTGGCGCGGCGACGCCGGGGATTCCGCCGCCGATGCCACGCGGCCTCTGGTGCAAGCTGCTGCTGATGATGCTGTTCATCTCAAGAATGCCCAGACTGCCGTTGGGGCTCAGATGGATGCCTTTGGTACTGCCAAGAACTCCGTCAAGCCCGTTCCTCCGGAGCCGCCCGAACTGGGGACGGATGATGTGCTCAACGTGCTCACCGGCAAGGGGTGGGACTCCTACAACACCAAAGTCGCCGGGTGGCAGGCTGACAGCCAGGCCAACATCGATGCCTTCGGTGCCTATCACTCCGCCAGCACCGCCAACGGTGGGCAGATGCCCGCCCAGTACGCGCAGCTCGCCGACTCCGGGGCGCCGGTCTCCCTGAGCGAAACCGCGGACACCAGAAGCACCACGAACACCGACGCCGGATGGACGCGGAACCCACGGCAGCCCCGGCTTACCGCGCAAGATCGACAGACCGGACGGGACCAGGTCGCGAAACAGGAGACGCGCAACGTCACCGATCAGACCCGGGACCCGCTCACGAACCGGCCTCAGACACCGAGCCAGTTCCAGAACCAGGGCCGGCTACCGGGGAGCACCGACAACACCGGCAACACCCACGCCAACAGCTACGTCCCCAAGCCCGTCGTGCCGCCCGCCGCTCAGGGTGGGTATGAGTTCGGGCCTACCGGGCAGCCCGTCCGCAACCTGACCGGCACCGGGACGAACTGGCCAGGCATCGGCGGCTTCGGACCCGGAACCGGCACCGAGTACCGACCCGGAACGGTAACCGGAACTGGGACCGGCACCGGGGCAGGAACCGGGACTGGTACCGGCACCGGGATAGGGACCGGGACAGGAACCGGGCGCAACACCGGCATCGGCCCGGGTGGCAGGTCTGACCAACCCGGCGTGCGCGGCCCCGGGAACGGCACCGGTGCACGGCTCCCCGAGGAACGCTTCCCCGGCGCCAACTCGGCCCGCGGCTCCGCCGGCCCCCGCGGCGCCAACGGCACGCCCATGGGCGCCCCGATGAACGGGCGTGGCGGCAAAGAAGAAGACCGCGAAAAGAAAAGGGCAGCCTACCTGCGGAATCCCGATCCCGACGAAACCTTCGGCGGATTCATCGAGAAACCGATGCCGCCGGTCATCGGTGAGAACCGGGCCAAGAAACAGTAAAGCGCCACACAACGGGGAGGAAGAACAAAGTGGTGCTCCACGCCGTCTTCTCACTGAACACCCTGCTCACCGCCATGCGCAACGTCGGCTGCGGTGATCCGCATGCCGTCTTCGCGAAAGGGCTTCGCTACATCCCGCCGTCCGCTAGACACCGGGTCAATCGGGAAGCCTTCGAAGAACTCAGCCCGTACGGCTTCATCCAGGGTGACGGCTTCACGCCGGAGTTCGAAGAGATCCTGCACCTCATCGATCGCCCGGCTCAGGAATTCTTCGCCCACGCCCGGGACACCGCCGGGCAAATCGGCGTACTCATCGCGAAAAGAAACCGTACCGCTGTCAGCGTCGTCTGCCGGGGGAACCACGTCGAACTCGCGGGCCTCTCACCCGACACCCACCCCGCCGATGCCCTCGTGGCGCACCTGCCCGAATACCGGCCAGCGGCTCTCAAGCCCTTCTCACTGCCGCAGGAAGACTTCCGGCAAGGACCGGAAAGTGACGTCTTCGACGACGCTCCCGCCCGCAGCCGGGAAGCGCAGGAACTCGACGCCCTCTTCCAGCAGCCCCACTACGGAGTCGGGCAGCTCCAGACCGACGGCAAAACCGTCAGCTACCTCGACTTCGACGCCGGGCGCGTCGGGTTCGCCCTCGCCGACGGCTACATCAGCGTCCTGCCCGGGGAACCCGGAAAACTGAGCCAAAAACTGAAATAAGGCCGCCACTCCCCCAACCAGAGGAGTGGCGGCCCGAAGAAGAACCTCAGAAAGCGAAACCGCCCGCACCGGCCCACGACAAGGCGAACGCCGGGACCAAACCGAGCACCAGCGTCACCGCCGTGCCGAGGAAGATCGCCGTTCCGGTGCCGAAGCCCGGGACCGATACCGAAGGTCCGTCCGCCGCCGGCTCGGAGAAGTACATCAACACGATCACGCGCAGGTAGAAGAACGCCGCCACCGCGCTGAACACCAGGGCCACCACCACCAGCGGGGCCATGCCGTCCGACAGCGCCGCCGAGAACACCACGAACTTGCCGACGAACCCCGATGTCAACGGGATCCCGGCCAGTGCCAGCAGCAGGAACGTGAACACCCCGGCCAGCAGCGGCGACCGCTTCGCCAGCCCGGCCCACGCCGAGAGGTGCGTCGCCTCGCCCGAGGAGTCGCGGACCAGGCTGATCACGCCGAACGTCGCCAGCGTCGTGAAGCCGTACGCCAGCAGGTAGAACAGCGTGCTCGACAGGCCGTCCTTCGTCATCGCGATCGCCCCCACGAGCAGGAAGCCCGCGTGGGCGATCGACGAGTACGCCACCATGCGCTTGACGTCGGTCTGCGTCAGGCCCAGCACCGCGCCGATCACCATCGAGATGATCGCCACGCCCCAGAGGACGCCGCGCCACTCCCAGCTGGTCGAGGAGAACGCCACCGACAGCACGCGCAGGATCCCGCCGAACGCCGCGACCTTCGTGCACGCCGCCATGAACGCCGTCACCGGCGTCGGCGATCCTTGGTACACGTCCGGGGTCCACGTGTGGAACGGGCCGACCGAGCCCTTGAACAGCAGGCCGACCACCAAGAGACCCAGCCCGGCGAACAGCAGCGTGTCCGAGCGGTCCGAACCGGCCGCCGCGGCCGCGATGGCACCGAGCTTCACGGAGTTCGCGTAGCCGTACAGCAGCGCGAGACCGTACAAGAAGAACGCCGACGAGAACGCACCGAGCAAGAAGTACTTCACCGCCGCTTCCTGCGACAGCAGGCGGCGACGACGGGCCAGGCCGCACATCAGGTACAGCGGCAGCGAAAGCACTTCCAGCGCGATGAACATCGTCAGCAGGTCGTTCGCCGCGCAGAACGCCATCATGCCGCCGAGCGCGAACAGCGTGAGCGGGAAGACCTCGGTCTGCATGACGGTCGCCGTCTGGGCGCGATCCTGGACCGTGCCCGGGCGGATGCCCGCCTGGGCGACCAACGCGCCGCCCGGCTCGACGACGCGGTCGGAGATCAGCAGCACCGCACCGACCGCCAGGGCGAGCAGCGTGCCCCAGAGGAACAGCGCCGGCCGGTCGATCGAGATCGCGCCGCTGAACGTCGTGACGCCGCCCGCGGGTGCGTTGCCCGTGGCGTAGATGATCAGGCTGACGCCCGCCGCGACGATCGCCGCCAGGCTCAGCCCGACCTGGACACCGAACCGCGAGCGCTTCGAAGCGAACGCCTCGACCAGCACGCTGACGCACGCCGCGCCGAAGACGATCAGCACCGGCAGCACGGCCGGGTAGTCGACCGACGGCACCTGGATCGGTGGCTCCGGTGCCTGGGTCAGGAGGATGTCGAGCACGGTTACTTGCCTCCCTGGACCGCGGACAGCGTCTGCTGCACCGTCGGGGTGACTGTGTCGAGCACCGGCTTCGGGTAGAAGCCGAGGACGATGATCAGCACGACCAGCGGCGCGAGAATCGCGATCTCCCGGCCGTTCAGGTCGCGGATCGCCTTCTTGGCGCCCAGCTCCGGCGCGATGGCGGTGGTTACAGCGCCACCCGACTCCACGCTGGCCGGGGTGGGAGGCCCAGCCGGGGCCGGCGACAACACAGCAGCACCGCGGAGGGGACCCTGCATGACGCGCTGGTAGAGCCACAGGACGTACGCCGCGGCCAGGACCATGCCCACCGTGGCGAGGATCGTGTACACCGGCTGGTCCACAAAGGACCCGATGAGCACCAGGAACTCCGAGACGAACGAGTTGGTGCCCGGCAGCGAAAGCGTCGACAGACCGGCGAGCAGGAACAGGCCCGCCAGCAGCGGGGTCACCTTCGCCATGCCGCCGTAGTCGGAGATCTTCGACGACCCGCCGCGCGCGATGACCAGGCCGATCACCACGATCAGCATGCCGGTCGCCAGGCTGTGGTTCAGCATGTACGTCGCCGAGCCGACCATCGCCTGCTCGTTGAACGCGAAGATGCCGAGCGAGATGAAGCCGAAGTGCGCGATGGACACGTAGGCGATGAACCGCTTCATGTCCCGCTGCCCCGCGGCGAGGATCGAGCCGTAGAGGACACCGATCACCGAGAGCACCAGCACCAGCGGGGCCAGGGTCCGGCTCGCGTCCGGGAACATCGGCAGGCAGTAGCGCAGGAACCCGAACGTGCCGACCTTGTCCAGCACGCCGACCAGCAGGACGGCGACGCCGATCGGCGCCTCCCCCGCCGCGTCCGGCAGCCAGGTGTGGAACGGCACCAGCGGCGCCTTGATCGCGAACGCCAGGAAGAACCCGAGGAACAGCCAGATCTGCGTGGACAGCGGCGCGTCGCGGACGACCGTGACGAGCGTGGCCCAGTCGAAGGTGCCGTGCCCGAGCTTGTCCTTCGCGAGCGAGTACGCCCCGATCGCCGACGCCAGCATGATCAGGCCGCCGAGGAACGAGTACAGGAAGAACTTCACCGCCGCGTACTGCCGGTTCGCGCCGCCGTAGCCGCCGATGAGGAAGTACATCGGGATCAGCATGATCTCGAACAGCACGTAGAACAGGAAGACGTCGGTCGCGGCGAACACGCCGATCGTGAGCGCCTCCTGCAGCAGGATCAGCGAGAGGAACCCGCCCGCGCTGCGGCCCGCCGGCAGCTTGTCCAGCGTGCCGAGCCCGCCGACGACGATCGGCACCAGCAGCGCGATCACCGCGATCATGATCAGCGAGATGCCGTCGGTGCCGAACGCGATGTGCACCCCGAAGCTCGGGATCCAGTCGAAGCTCGACGTCATCTGCAGCCGCGCGCCCGAAGGCGAGTAGCTGAGCCAGAACGGGATGATCAGCAGGAACTCGAGGATCGAGAACGCCAGCGCGGCCAGCACCGCGGCGCGGTCGTTCCCCTTGAGGAACGCCAGCACCAGGGAGCCGGCGAGCGGCACCAGGATGAGGATGAGCAACCAGGTCATCAGGAGAACCTCACCAGCAGGAGAGCCGCCAGAAGCAGGAACGTGCCGCCGAGCATCGACAGCGCGTAGGACCGGACGAACCCGGTCTGGAGCCGCCTCAGCCGGCCGGAGCCGCCGCCGAGGGAGGCGGCCAGACCGTTGACCGCGCCGTCGACGCCGCGGTTGTCGACGAACACCAGCGCCCGCGAGAGCCAGGTGCCCGGACGGGCGATCAGCGTCTCGTTGAGCGTGTTGCCGTACAGGTCCTTGCGTGCCGCCCGGGTGACGAACGAGACCCGCTGGGGCTGCTCGACGGGGACGTCACGGCGGAAGATCAGGTACGCGATCAGCACGCCCAGCACCGAGAAGGCGATGGCGGCCGCGGAGATGACACCAGCGTTCAGCGGCGAGTGGTGCGCTTCCTCCAGCTTGCCGACCGAGGGGGTCAGCCACTCGGAGAAGCGATCACCGAGGGCGAAGAACGCGCCGGCGCCGACCGAACCGACCGCCAGCACCGCCATCGGGATCCACATGATCGCCTTGGACTCGTGCGGGTGGAAGTCGTGCCCGTCGGCGCTCTTGAGGTCCTTCCAGCGCTCCTTGCCGAAGAACGTCATCATCATCAGGCGGGTCATGTAGAAGGCGGTGAGCCCGGCGCCGAGCAGCGCCGCGCCGCCCATCACCCAGCCACGCCAGCCGCCCTGGCCGAACGCCGCTTCGATGATCGCGTCCTTGGTGAAGAAGCCCGACAGCGGCGGGATGCCGATCAGGGCCAGGTAGCCGAGGCCGAAGGTGATGAAGGTGATCGGCATGTGCTTGCGCAGGCCGCCGAACTTCCGCATGTCGACCTCGTCGTTCATGCCGTGCATGACCGACCCGGCCCCGAGGAACAGACCGGCCTTGAAGAAGCCGTGCGCGACCAGGTGCATGATGCCCAGCGCGTACGCGATCGGCCCGAGGCCGACGGCCAGCATCATGTAGCCGATCTGGCTGACCGTGGAGTACGCGAGGACCTTCTTGATGTCGTCGTACGCGCAGCCGATGATGCACCCGAGCAGCAGGGTCACCGTGCCGACCAGCGTGACGATCAGCCTGCCGTCCTCGGTGGCGTTGAAGATGTCCTTCGAGCGGGCCACCAGGTAGACACCCGCGGTCACCATCGTCGCCGCGTGGATCAGGGCCGACACCGGGGTCGGGCCTTCCATCGCGTCCGGGAGCCACGCCTGCAGCGGGAACTGGCCGGACTTACCGCAGGCACCCAGCAGGAGCAGGATCGCCATCGCGGTGATCGCGCCCGGCGAGAACTTGCCGTCGGCGACCGCCTGGAAGACCTGCGCGTAGCCGGTCGAGCCCGCGTACTTGAACATGATGAAGATCGCCAGCGCGAGCCCGACGTCGCCGACGCGGTTCATCAGGAACGCCTTCTTCGCCGCGGTCGCGGCGGACGGGCGGCCCTGGTACCAGCCGATGAGCAGGTAGGACGCGAGACCCACGCCTTCCCAGCCGAGGTACAGCGTCACGAAGCTGTTGCCCAGCACCAGGATCAGCATCGAGGCGACGAAGAGGTTCAGGTACGCGAAGAAGCGGTACCGGCCCTCGTCGTCGGCCATGTAGCCGATCGAGTAGTAGTGGATCAGCATGCCGACGCCGGTGATGAGCAGCACGAACGTCAGCGACAGTGCGTCGATCCGCAGCCCGAAGTCCACCTGCAGCTGGCCGACCGGGATCCACGAGTAGACCTTGGTGTCGGTCGTGGTGCCCGTGTCGGCGGTGAAGAACAGGATCAGCCCGTAGACGAAGGCGAGGGTGACGGTGGCACAGCCGAGCAGATGCCCCCAGGCCTTGGCCCGCTTACCCGCCAGCAGCAGGATCAGCGCGCCGAGACCGGGGAGGGCCACCAGCAGCCACGATGATGCGGTCACTCGGGTCTCTCCCTCAGTACTTCAGCAGGTTGGTGTCGTCGACCGAGGCCGAGCGCCGGGTGCGGAAGATGGCCATGATGATCGCCAGGCCGACCACGACCTCGGCGGCCGCGACGACCATGACGAAGAACGCCATGATCTGGCCGTCGAGCCCGCCGTTGATCCGGGCGAAGGTGACCAGCGACAGGTTCACCGCGTTGAGCATCAGCTCGATGCACATGAACACGACGATCGCGTTGCGCCGCACCAGCACGCCGACCGCGCCGAGCGCGAAGAGCAGCGCCGACAGCAGCAGGTAGTACGTCGGGGTCATGCCTTCTCCCCCTCGGGTTCCGAAGAATCAGTGCCGACCAGCGCGTGCGCGTCCGGGTGCGGGCCCTGGTCGGCGACGAGCTTGCGTTCCTTCGCCAGCTCGATCGCCGAGGTGGACTCGATGATCGCCGAGAGCGACTCCGGGGCGATCGAGCCGTCCGGCAGCAGTGCCGGCGTCGCCACCGAGTTGGCGGTGGCGAAGACACCCGGGCCGGGCAGCGGCGACGGCCGGTCGTGCTCGCCGCGGAAGCGCAGCAGGACCAGTTCCCGCTGCGAGAGCTTGCCGCCCTTGCCGTGCCGGTCGGTGAAGGCGAGCACCATCGTGCCGACCGCGGCGGTGATGAGCAGCGCCGACGTCAGCTCGAACGGGAACAGGTAGTCGGTGAAGATCAGCCGGCCCAGGCCCTTCGGCCCGCCGCCGGCCGGGGTGGCCGAGTCGAGCGGGATGGCCGGGGTGACGTTCTCCATCGCCCGGTAGATGCCGGTGGCCAGCAGCGCGGCGAGGCCGATGCCGAGCACGGTCGCGGCCAGCCGCTGTCCGCGCAGGACTTCGACGACCGAGTCGGAACTCTCGCGGCCGACCAGCATCAGCACGAACAGGAAGAGCATCATGATCGCGCCGGTGTAGACGATGATCTGGGTGAAACCCAGGAACGGCGCCGACTGGATCATGTACAGCGCGCCGAGGCTCAGCATGGTCAGCACCAGCCACAGCGCCGAGTGCACGGCGTTGCGGGAGAAGATCATGCCGAGCGCGCCGAGCAGCGCGACCGGGCCGAGGATCCAGAACGCGATCGCCTCGCCGGTGGACACGCCCGCGGCGGCGCCGGTCGGGGCCTGGGCGAGAAGTGCGGAAATCACTTCGCCGCCTCCCCGCCACGCGCGAGTTCGGGCCCGTTGACGTAGTAGTCCTGCTCGTTTTCACCGAGCCGCATCGGGTGCGGCGGCTGTTCCATGCCGGGCAGCAGCGGGGCGAGCAGGTCCTCCTTCGTGTAGATCAACCGCTGGCGGTCGTCGTCGGCCAGCTCGTAGAAGTTGATCATCGTCAGTGACCGCGTCGGGCACGCCTCGATGCAGAGGCCGCAGCCGATGCAGCGCAGGTAGTTGATCTGGTAGTCCGCGCCGTACCGCTCGCCCGGCGAGAACCGCGCCTCCTCGGTGTTGTCACCGCCCTCGACGAAGATCGCGTCCGCCGGGCACGCCCACGCGCACAGCTCGCAGCCGACGCACTTCTCGAGGCCGTCCGGGTGGCGGTTCAGCTGGTGCCTGCCGTGGTACCGCGGCGCGGCCGGCGCGCCGGCCTCCGGGTATTCCTCGGTAGCGACCTTCTTGAACATCATCCCGAAGGTGACGCCGAAGCCCTTGACGGGATCAAGAAACCCCATCTTGTGCTCCTTCCTTTGCGGTACCGACGGCCGCCGGCTTGCGGCGGGCCGCCTTCGCCTCGGCCTTGGCCAAAGCCTTCTGACGCGGGGTGGTCTGCGGGACCTTGAGGTCCAGCGGCGGGACCGGGAAGCCGCCGCCGGTCACCGGGATGCTTTCGCTTTCCTCTTCGCGGCCCTCGGCGCGGACGTAGAAGAACAGCCCGACGATGATGAAGATGGCGACCGCGGCGATGATGATGGTCGCGGTGTTCCAGGTGATGACCTTCGCGAAGGTCACCATGATGATCCACACCAGGTTCAGCGGGACCAGGACCTTCCAGCCCAGGCGCATGAACTGGTCGTAGCGCAGGCGGGGCAGCGTGCCGCGCAACCAGATGAACCCGAACAGCAGGACGAACATCTTCGCGAAGAACCACAGCACCGGCCACCAGCCGGTGTTGAGCACGTTGTTCCCGATCAGCGACAGCGGCCACGGGGCCATCCAGCCGCCGAGGAACAGCGTGGTCGCGAACGCCGAGACGATCACCATGTTGACGTACTCGGCGAGGAAGAACATCGCGAACTTCATCGAGCTGTACTCGGTGTGGAAGCCGCCGACCAGCTCCGACTCGGCCTCCGGGAGGTCGAACGGGGCGCGGTTGGTCTCGCCGACCATCGAGATCAGGTAGATCACGAAGCTCGGGACCAGGTAGAGGAACCACGCCTTGTGCTGCGCGCCGACGATGTCCGCCAGGTTCAGCGAGCCCGCCTGCAGGATCACCGCGACGATCGACAGGCCCATCGCGATCTCGTAGGAGATCACCTGCGCCGCGCTGCGCATGCCGCCGAGCAGCGGGTACGGCGAGCCGGACGACCAGCCGGCGAGCACGATGCCGTAGACGCCGATCGAGGAGCAGGCCAGGATCACCAGCACGCTGACCGGCAGGTCGAGCAGCTGGAGCACCGTCCGTTCGCCGAAGATCGACACGACCGGGCCGAACGGGATGGCCGACAGCGCGATCAGCGAAGGCACCACGCACACGACCGGGGCGAGGAAGTACACCTTGCGGTCGGCGGTGTCCGGGATGATCTGTTCCTTGAACGGCAGCTTGATCGCGTCCGCCAAGGACTGCAGGTAGCCGTTCGGGCCGACGCGGTTGGGGCCCGGCCGGTTCTGCATCCGGCCGACGGCCTTGCGCTCCCAAACGATCAACAGGATCGTCAGGATCGGGCCGATCAGCAGGACGACCACGCACTTGAGCAGGATCAGCCAGAACGGGTCGTCGGCCAGCAGGGCCGCCCGCGTCGCCGCGTCCGGCACACTGCCGACGGCCGCTTCGGTCAGCAGCGGGGTCATTGCCCACCTCCAGCGAGGTTCACCACGGCGCCATGACCGGCACCGAGCGTCTTGAACACGGCGGAACCGTCGGAGTTGCCCGGCAGCCACACGACGCCGTCGGGCAGGTCGGCGATCTCCACCGGCAGCGTGATCGCACCGCGTTCGGTGCTCACCCGCACGGTGGTGCCCAGCCCCGCGGCGGTCGTCGCCGACAGCCGGGCGACCGGCGTGCGCTGGGTGCCCTTGAGGTGCGGCTCGCCGTCCTGCAGCGAACCGTTGTCGATCAGCTGGCGCCAGGTCGACAGGACCGCCTGGCCGTCACCCGGGGTCGCGGGCGGCGCGACCTCGGCGGCGACGTGGCCCCAGCGCAGCGCCGAGGCGTGGCCCAGCTTCTCGAAGTCGCCGCGCGCGGCGGCCGGCGTCTGCGTGAACAGGTCCGCGTCCATCTCGACGGCGAGCGTGTCGAGCACCCGGCAGTCCGGCAGGGCGCCGGTGCCTTCGATGGTCGTGTCGAACGGGCGGGTGCGGCCCTCCCAGTTGAGGTAGCTGCCCGCCTTCTCGTCCGACGCGGCCACCGGGAGCACGACGTCCGCGCGCTCGGTCACCGCGCTGTGCCGCAGTTCGAGGCTGACCACGAACCCGGCGTTGTCCAGCGCGCGCAGCGCGAGGGCCGGGTCCGGCAGGTCGAACGGGTCGACCCCGCCGACGAGCAGGCCGCTCAGTTCGCGGGCCGACGCGGCCAGCAGGATGTCGGTGGTGTCGCGGCCCGGGGTGGCCGGGATCGGGACGCCCCAGGCGTTTTCGACGGTGACGCGGGCGGCGTCGTCGCCGACCCGGCGGCCGCCGGGCAGCAGCGACGGCACGCAGCCGGTCTCCAGCGCGCCCCGGTCACCGGCGCGGCGCGGGATCCACGCGAGCCGGACGGCGGTGCGCTCCACCAGGTCGTGCAGGGCGGCGAACAGGCCCGGGACCTGAGCGGCGCGCTCGCCGACCAGGACGACGGCGCCTTCGCCGCGCAGGGCCTCGTCGAGGTCCGGCGCGTGCTTGGCGATGGCCTCGACGGCCGCGGCCTCCTGGCCGGGGACGCAGGCGAGCAGCTCACCGAACGTCTTGCGCACCGACGACGTCGACCACTGTCCCAAGTGGACGACCCGGGTCTTGTTCCGGCGGGCCGCCTTGCGCAGCCGCAGGAACACGATCGGGGCTTCGTCCTCGGGCTCGAACGCCACGCACAGGACCGTGCGAGCCCGCTCGATCTCGCCGAAGGTGACGCCGGACTCCGGCGTCACGCCCACGACGTGCGAAGTCAGGAACGCCAGTTCCTCGGCCGAGTGCGGGCGGGCGCGGAAGTCGACGTCGTTCGTCTGCAGGGCGACGCGGGCGAACTTCGAGTACGCGTAGGCGTCCTCGACGGTCAGCCGGCCACCGGGCAGGACGCCCACACCGCCGTTGGACCGGGCTTCCCCGAGCCCGGCGGCCGCGGCGCGCAGCGCGTCGGTCCAGGACGCTTCCTCCAGCTCGCCGGTCTCGCGGTTGCGGACCAGCGGCCGCTTGATGCGGTCCTCGGCGCCGGTGTAGCGGAAGGCGAACCGGCCCTTGTCGCAGATCCACTCTTCGTTGACTTCGGGGTCGTCGCCGGCCAGCTTGCGCTGGACCTTGCCACGCCGGAAGTCGGTCCGCTCGGCACAGCCGGACGAGCAGTGCTCGCACACGCTCGGCGCGGACACCAGGTCGAACGGACGGGACCGGAACCGGTAGGCGGCGCTGGTCAGCGCGCCGACCGGGCAGATCTGGATCACGTTGCCGGAGAAGTAGCTCTGGAACGGCTGGCCGGACGTCGTCCGCGACGCCATGTCGAGCACGTCCGCCGTCTCCGCGGTGCCGATCTGCTGGTGGGCGCCGCGTTCGAGGAGCTCGATGAACGGGTCGCCGGCGATCTCGCTGGAGAACCGGGTGCAGCGCTGGCAGAGCACGCAGCGTTCGCGGTCGAGCAGCACCTGCGTCGAGATCGGCAGCGGCTTCGGGAACGTCCGCTTGGTGTCGACGAACCGCGACTCCGTGCGGCCGTGGGCCAGCGCCTGGTTCTGCAGCGGGCACTCGCCGCCCTTGTCGCAGACCGGGCAGTCCAGCGGGTGGTTGATGAGCAGCAGCTCCATCACACCCTGCTGCGCCTTGTCCGCGACCGGCGACGTCAGCTGCGTCTTGACGACCATGCCGTCGGCGACGGTCATCGTGCAGGACGCCTGCGGCTTCGGCATCGGCCGGCCGCCCATCTCGACCTCGACCAGGCACTGGCGGCAGGCGCCGGCCGGGGAGAGGAGCGGGTGGTCGCAGAACCGCGGGATGACCGTGCCGAGGCGCTCGGCCGTGCGGATGAGCAGCTCCCCCTTGGGGGCGATGACCTCTTCGCCGTCGATGACCAGCTTGACGTGGCCTTCGGGGACCGGCGTCTCCTGGGTCTCTGGCTTGTCGGGCGCGATCGTCATGCCTGCGCTCCCACGAGTTCGGGCTTGGTCTGTTCGTGCCGGTTCTTCTCGCACAGCGCGAGGAACTCGTCCCGGAAGTACTTGATGCCGCTGGTGATCGGCGACACCGCGCCGTCGCCGAGGGCGCAGAACGACCGGCCGAGGATGTTGTCGCAGACGTCGAGGAGGGTGTCGATGTCCTCTTCGGTCCCGTGGCCCTCGACCATCCGCTCGAGGATCTGTGCCAGCCAGTACGTGCCTTCGCGGCACGGCGTGCACTTGCCGCAGGACTCGTGCTCGTAGAACTGCGTCCACTTCATCACGGCCCACGGCACCGACACGGTCTCGTTGAACACCTGGACGGCGGTGGTGCCCAGCATGGAGCCCGCTTCCGCCGCGCCTTCGAAGTCCAGGGGAACGTCGAGGTGCTCGGCGGTGAACATCGGGGTGGACGAGCCGCCCGGGGTCCAGAACTTGAGCGGGATGCCGTCCTTCATGCCGCCCGCCATGTCCAGCAGCTCGCGCAGCGTGGTGCCGAGCGGGCACTCGTACTGGCCGGGCTTCTCGACGTGGCCGGAGATCGAGTAGATCTTCGGGCCGGGCGACTTCTCGCGGCCCATCTCGCGGAACCAGCTCGACCCGCCGTTGACGATGAACGGCGCGCTCGCGATGGTCTCGACGTTGTTGACCGTGGTCGGCGCGGCGTAGAGGCCCGCGGCGGCCGGGAACGGCGGCTTGAGCCGCGGCTGGCCACGACGGCCCTCGAGCGAGTCGAGCAGCGCCGTCTCCTCGCCGCAGATGTACGCGCCCGCTCCCGCGTGGACGGTGATCTTCAGGTCGAAGCCGGAGCCGAGGATGTTCTCGCCAAGGTAGCCCGCGGCTTCGGCTTCACGCACGGCCGCGTTGAGGCGGCGGATGCAGTGCAGCGCCTCGCCGCGGACGTAGATGAAGCAGTGGTTGGACCGCATCGCGTACGAAGCGATGATGCAGCCCTCGATGAGCGAGTGCGGGTCCGCCATCATCAGCGGGATGTCCTTGCAGGTGCCCGGTTCGCCCTCGTCGGCGTTGATGACCAGGTAGTGCGGCTTGTCGAAGTTCGGCGGCATGAAGGACCACTTGATGCCGGCCGGGAAGCCCGCGCCGCCGCGGCCGCGCAGGCCGGAGTCCTTGACCAGCTGGACGAGCTGCTCCGGCGTCCCGGCGAGAGCCTTGCGGACGGCGGTGTAGCCCTCGAGGGCCTCGTACTGGCCGATCTGCCAGGAGTTCGGCGACAGCCAGCGCTTCGTGAGGACCGGAGTGATGGGGTCAGCCACTACTTCTTCTCCACTTCCGGCAGGGGAACATCCTGGGCCACCGGGGCGACCCAGCCGCGGTCCTGCGCGAGCTTCGCGCCCCGCAGCGTCTCGACGGCCTGCGACGGGCCGTCGACGTCCTTGCGGTACTGCCGCTCGTCCTCCGGGAAGAACCCGGCGAGCTGCAACTCGGCGCCCTTGAAGCTCGTCAGCGGGGCACCGCGCGTCGGGGCCGGCTTCTGCCCCGCCCGCAGCGCGTCGACCAGCTCGACGGCCTTCTCTTCGGTCTGGTTGTCGAAGTACTCGTAGTTGACCTGGATGACCGGCGCGAGGTCGCAGGCCGCGAGGCACTCGGCGTGCTCGAGGGTGATCGAGCCCGGCTCGTTCGGCGTGCCCGCGGTCTCGTTGTGCCCCAGCGGTTCCACCTCGGACCCGAGGTGCGTCTGGAGCTTCTTGTAGATCGCGTCGCCGCCCATGGCCGCGCACAGCGTGTTGGTGCAGACGCTCACGAGGTGCTCGCCGCACGGGCGGCGCTTGTACATCGTGTAGAACGTCGCGACCGCGCTGACCTCGGCGTCGGACAGGTCGAGCTGCTTCGCGCAGAACGCGATGCCTTCCTGGCTGACGTACCCCTGCACGGACTGCACGAGGTGCAGCATCGGCAGCAGCGCCGAGCGGGACATCGGGTAGCGCGCGATCAGGTCCTGCGCCTTGGCGTGGATGTCCGCGTCGAAGATGTCTTCCAGCGGCGTCTCGGTGATGATCCCGGCCGCCACCGCGGAGTCCGGCGCGATGGCGACGACGTCGGTGTCGGCCGAGGCCGCCGCGTAAGTTGCGGCAGCGTAGTTGGGGCCCGGCTCGGGAACTGCTGTGGTCATCGGTCCACTCCCCCCATGACGGGGTCGATCGAGGCGATGGCGGCGATCACGTCGGCGACCAGGCCGCCTTCGGCCATGGCGGGCATCGACTGCAGGTTCACGAAGCTCGGGTCCCGCACGTGGACGCGCGTCGGGCGGGTGCCGCCGTCGGACACCAGGTGCACGCCCAGCTCGCCGCGCGGCGACTCGACGCTCGTGTACACCTGGCCGGCCGGCACCTTGAAGCCCTCGGTGACCAGCTTGAAGTGGTGGATCAGGGACTCCATCGACTGGCCCATGATCTTCTTGACGTGCTCGAGCGAGTTGCCCATGCCGTCGCTGCCGATGGACAGCTGCGCGGGCCACGCGACCTTCTTGTCCTCGACCATGACCGGGCCCGGCTCCAGCTTCTCCAGGCACTGCTCGATGATCTTGAGGCTCTCGTGCATCTCGTGCACCCGGATCAGGTAGCGCGACCAGCAGTCGGCGCCGTTGTCGACCGGGACGTCGAAGTCGAACTCGTCGTAGCAGGAGTACGGCTCGGTCTTGCGCAGGTCCCACGGCAGGCCGGCGCTGCGCAGCACCGGGCCCGTGACGCCGAGCGCGAGGCACGCGTCGACCGGCAGGTACCCGACGCCCTTGAGCCGGTTGCGCCAGATCGGCTGCCCGGTGAACAGCTTGTCGTACAACGGAAGGCGCTTCTTCATCGTCTTGACGAAGTCGCTGACCTTCTCGTGGTAGTCGGCGGGCATGTCCTGCGCGAGGCCGCCGGGGCGGATGAACGCGTGGTTCATCCGCAGGCCGGTCAGGTGCTCCAGCAGGTGCAGCACCTCTTCGCGCTCGCGGAAGCCCAGCGTCATCGCGGTGGTGGCGCCGAGCTCCATGCCGCCGGTGGCGATGTAGACCAGGTGCGAGCCGATCCGGTTGATCTCCAGCAGCAGCACGCGCAGCAGCTGCGCGCGGCGCGGGGCCTCGATCTGCAGCAGCTTCTCGACGCCGAGGCAGTACGCCATCTCCGTCGACAGCGGGGCCAGGTAGTCCATGCGCGTCACGAAGGTGACGCCCTGGGTCCAGGTGCGGTACTCGCAGTTCTTCTCGATGCCGGTGTGGAGGTAGCCGATGACCGACCGCAGCTGCGTGACGGTCTCGCCCTCCATTTCCAGCACGAGCCGGAGCACGCCGTGCGTCGACGGGTGCTGCGGGCCCATGTTGATGACCATGCGCTCGTCGTGCGCCGCGTCGGCGATGACGTCGTCCCAGTCGCCGCCGGAGACCGTGTAGACGCGGCCTTCGGTGGTGTCGCGGGAGTCGGCGTAGTTGACGTTGTCGGTGCTGTCGCTGCCGGTCTCGGTGGTCGACGTGCCCGTGGTGACGTCGGAAAGGTTCTCGGTGCTCACGAGTAAGACCTCCGCTGGTCGGGCGGGGGGATCTCCGCGCCCTTGTATTCGACCGGGATCCCGCCGAGCGGGTAGTCCTTGCGCTGGGGGTGGCCGTCCCAGTCGTCCGGCATGAGGATCCGGGTCAGCGCCGGGTGGCCGTCGAAGACGATCCCGAACATGTCCCAGGCCTCCCGCTCCTGCCAGTCGGCGGTCGGGTAGGTCTCCACCAGCGACGGCACGTGCGCGTCCTCGACGTCGAGGGTGACCTCGAGCCGGATCCGGCGCCGGTAGGTCAGCGACGTGAAGTGGTAGACCGCGTGCAGCCGCTGCGGGACGTCGACGCCGTAGTCCACCCCGGACACCGAGGACAGCAGCTCGAACCGGAGGCCGCCGTCGTCGCGCAGCGTCTTGGCGACGGCGGGCAGGTGCTCGCGGGCGACGTAGAAGGTGATCTCGCCGCGGTCCACCGTCGTCTGGAGGATCGCCTCGGCGGGGACCTTGCGCTCGGCCAGCGCGGCGTAGAACTCGTCGGCGAAGGCGTCGAACCAGCCGCCGTACGGGCGCTCGGCCGGCGCCGGGCTGTACGCCGGGAGCCGGACGCCGCCGTAGCCGGAGGTGTCACCGGTGCCGCGGACGCCGAACATGCCCTGGCGTTCGCGCCCGGTGACGACCGGTTCGGCCGCGCCCGGGCCCTTCGCCGTCAGGCCGGTTTCGGCTCGCTCGGCGCTCGACTGCTCTTCGCCGGGTTGGGGGTTCTCAGTCATCGCTCTACTTCTTCGCGTACTTGATCGACGACGCGACGAGCTCGGTGCGGGCACCGCTCGCGGCGCGCAGGGCGGCGCGGCGGGCGTTGATCGGCTCGTCCTGGATCTTGGCGTGCAGCTTGAGGATGGCGTCCAGCAGCATCTCCGGGCGCGGCGGGCAGCCGGGCAGGTACATGTCGACCGGAACGACGTGGTCGACGCCCTGGACCACGGCGTAGTTGTTGAACATGCCGCCGGAGGAGGCGCAGACGCCCATGGCGAGCACCCACTTGGGCTCGGCCATCTGGTCGTAGATCTGACGCAGGACCGGGGCCATCTTCTGCGTGACCCGGCCGGCGACGATCATCAGGTCGGCCTGGCGCGGGGTGGCGCTGAAGCGCTCCATGCCGAAGCGGGCGATGTCGTAGCGGGAACCGCCGACGGTCATCATCTCGATCGCGCAGCAGGCCAGCCCGAAGGTGGCGGGCCACATCGAGTTCTTCCGCGACCAGTTGACGAGACCTTCAAGGCTGGCCAGCAGGATGCCGTTGGGGAGTTTCTCTTCGAGGCCCATGGGTCTAGTTCCAATCCAGGCCGCCGCGCCGCCACACGTAGGCGTACGCGAAGCCGACCGTCGCGATGAACAGCAGGATCTCCACCAGGCCGAACGTGCCCAGCGCGTCCGCCTGCACGGCGAACGGGTAGAGGAAGACCATCTCGATGTCGAACAGGATGAACATCATTGCGGTGATGTAGTACGCCACCGGCATCCGCCCGGCGCCGACGAGCGGCTGCGGGGACGGTTCGATGCCGCACTCGTAGGCCTCGAGCTTGGCCTTGTTGTAGCGACTGGGGCCGACGAGCGGGCCCAGCAGGACCGACAACACGGCAAACCCGAGTGCCAGCACGAACAACAGGACCAGGGGCAGGTAGGGCTTCAGGCTCGGGGCCTCTTGCGCCAGCTGCACCGTGTCGGTTCGGGTCAGCAACGTCAGCACGGGGTCTTCGCCATCCTTTCCGCGCCGCTGCGGTTGTGCTTGTGGTGGGAACCGCTGGGCCTCGTCGGCACCCTAAGGGACCTGGGTCACACCGCCGAGGGTCAGGGTCTCCTTACGGCCCGTGGCTGGACCTGGGAGGAAAACACTGCACGCTTGTGAAATAGTTCACAAGCCACTCGTCGTGGGTGTGAAGGGATTCACAAAGCATGGGGGGAGTCTAGGACGCGACTCACACGCTTGTCCCTAGTACCCCTCGTTATGAGGGTGCCCTAAGTCACGGCGCCATCGTTGTCACGGGGCAGCAACACCGCGCGCGCGACCTGCACGAAGGCGGTCAAGATCGCGTTCCGAGAGGACAAAACGGGCGCTGACCTGTGATCTATCCCACTGACCGCACGGCCAACTTGCTACGCCACCCGTGTGTCCGCGCGCAAGAGCGCCCCAATGTGGCCTTGGTTGCGTTCAACGCACCCAATGTGGCCTTCGGTGCGTTGAACGCACCGAAGGCCACATTGGGCCGCTTGGGAGCCGGGTTCAGCGGGGGGTCGGAGTGACGCGGGCGAGGGCCGAGATCAGGCGGTCGACGCCGTCGCCGCCCTTGGCGTCGTAGCAGCCGGACAGGCCCTTGTAGACCAGCGGCAGGAGCTTGTTGATGCGCAGCCCGTACTTCGTGCAGGCGTGCATGATCTTCGGCTTGCCGATGATCTTCGCGAACACGTTCCCCAGCTGGTAGTAGCCACCCATCAGCTCGCCGACCGCGCGCGGGTACGCCTCCAGCGCCCGCTCGCGCGAAGGCCCTTCGCGCCGCGCGAGGGCCTGCACGACGACCTCCGCCGCGATCTGCGCGGACTCCATCGCCGCGGAGATGCCTTCGCCGTTGAACGGGCTGACCATGCCGCCCGCGTCGCCGAGCAGCAGCAGGCCGTCGCGGTAGTGCGGGGTGCGGTTGAAGCCCATCGGGAGGCCGGCGCCGCCGACCTTGCCGATCGCGTTCTCCTCGCGGTAGCCCCACTCCTCGGGGGTCCCGTCGAGCCACTGGCGCAGCAGCGCGCGGTAGTCGGTGTTCCGGAACGAGGCCGACGTCGAGAGCATGCCGAGGCCGACGTTCACCGTGCCGTCGCCGAGCGGGAACGCCCAGCCGTAGCCCGGCAGCAGCTTCGGGTCACGCGGGTCGGAGCGGTCCCACAGCTCGAGGTGGCCCTCGATGAACGGGTCGTCGTGGCGCGGGCTCTTGTAGTACTGGCGCACCGCGACGCCCATCGGGCGCTTCTCGTTCTTCTGGATGCCGACGCTCAGCGCGAGCCGCGCGGACACGCCGTCGCAGGCCAGGACCAGCGGCGCGCGGTAGTGCACCGGGGTCTTCTCCGGGCCCACCTTCGCCTCGACGCCGACCACGCGCCCGCTCGCGTCGGTGATCGCGCTCATGACGGTCGTGCGCTCGTAGAGCCGCGCGCCCGCCTTCACGGCGAGCTTCGCGAGGAGGTCGTCGAAGTCGTGGCGGGTGCGGGAAACGCCGTAGGGCGGGTAGCTGGTCAGGTCCGGCCAGTCGAGTTCCAGCGTCAGGTCGCCGGTGAGGATCCGCAGGCCGCGGCTGTGCACCCAGCCGGCGTCCTCGCTCGTGTCGATGCCGAGGTCAATAAGCTGCTTGACACCGCGCGGGGTCAGGCCGTCGCCGCAGACCTTCTCGCGGGGGAACTCGGTCTTCTCCAGCAGGAGGACGTCGACGCCCGCGCGGGCCAGGTAGGTGGCCACGGTGGACCCGGCGGGTCCGGCGCCGACGACGATGACTTCGGCGTCTTGATCTGGGCTACGACGGCTCATGGCCGCAGTTTATGCGGGCTTTCGCGCGCGGTGGATCGCCACGACGCCGAATGTGAGGTTCAACCACTCCACTTCGGTCCAGCCCGCGCTCGCGATGATCTCGCCGAGGGTGCGCTGGTCGGGCCAGGTGAGCATCGATTCGGCCAGGTAGGAGTAGGCCTCGGGGTTCGACGACGTCCGCTTCCCGACCCAGGTGAGCAGCCTCAGCATGAACCGCCGGTGGACGAACCGGATGGGCGCGAACGGCGGTGTCGAGACCTCGCAGATCACCAGGCGGCCGCCGGGCTTGACCACGCGGGCGATCTCGGTGAGCGCGGCCTTCGGGTCGACGAAGTTGCGCAGCGCGAGCGAGATCGTCACGGCGTCGAAGCTCTCGTCGGCGAACGGCAGGTTCAGCGCGTCCGCCGCGACCATCGGGACCTTGCGGTGCAGCCCGGCGCGGAGCATGCCGAACGAGAAGTCCGCGGCCAGGCACCAGGCACCCCCGCGGGCGTACTCGACGGTGGACACCCCGGTGCCGGCGGCGAGGTCCAGGACCTTCTCGCCGAGGCGGGCGTCGAGCACGCGGGCGGTGGTGGTGCGCCAGCGCCGGTCGAAGCCGAAGGTCATGAACGAGTTCGCCCGGTCGTACCCGGACGCGACGCCGTCGAACATCGCGGCGACTTCGTGCGGGTCCTTGTCCAGGCTTGCGCGTGACATGGTTCGAGGTTAGTCCGGGCACCTCGGCCGAAGGTGGCCAGCATCCCGCCACCGCCGCGGGCCCAGGTGAACTCCGCCGCCCGGCCGGCGCCGCCGCCCCGCTCACTCAGGCGGCGCGGGCGGCCCGGTCCTGCACGGCTTCGTAGTGCCCCACCAGCTCCCGGCAGACGGCGGGCCAGGTCCGCCCGAGCACCACCTTGCGCGCCTTCTCGGCGAGGCGGGCCCGCAGTGCCGCGTCCCGCAGGTCGCCGACCTTCGCGACCAGCGCCGGCCCGAACCGCTCGCGGTCCGCGGGCAGCAGGTAGCCGGTGCGGCCGGGCAGGACGAGGTCCTTCGGGCCCCCGGCGTCCGGGGCGAGCACCGGCAGCCCGGACGCCATCGCCTCCTGCACCGCCTGGCAGAACGTCTCGTGCGGTCCTGTGTGGACGAAGACGTCCAGGCTGGCGTACGCCGCCGAAAGCTCTTCGCCGTACTTCGCGCCGAGGAACGCCGCGTCCGGCAGCTGTTCCCGCAGCGTGGGCAGCTCCGGGCCGTCGCCGACGACGACCACGCGGATCCCCGGCACGCCGGCCAGCGCGGCCAGCCGGTCGACCTCCTTCTCGGGCGCCAGCCTGCCGACGAACCCGACGAGCAGCTCGCCGTCCGGCGCGAGCCGGGCCCGCAGCGCCGGGTCGGCGTGCGCCGGGGAGAACCGGTCGACGTCGACGCCGCGGGCCCACCGGTGCACGCGGGGGACGCCGTGGAGCTCCAGCTGCGCGACCGAGTCGCTGGACGGGGCGAGGGTCCGGTCGGCGCGCGAGTGCAGCCGCCGCACCCAGCGCCACGCGGCGCGGGCGGCGAGGCCGAAGCCGTACGCGGCGGCGAACCCGGCGATGTCGGTCTGGTAGACGGCGATCGAGGGCACCCGCAGCCGGCGCGCCGCGGCGAGCCCGCGCGCGCCGACCACGAACGGCGACGCCAGGTGCACGACGTCCGGGCCGAACGCGGCCAGCGCGTTCAGCACCGTGCGCGTCGGCAGGCCGATCGGCAGGGAGCTGACCCCCGGGACGTCGAACGCGGGGATCCGGACCACGGGGGCGCCGCGGTAGGAGTCCGGGCCGGGGCCGGGCGCGATGATCAGCACGTCGTGCGCGCGTTCGCGCAGGTGCTCGACGACCCGCAGGACGGAGTTGGTCACGCCGTTCACCTGGGGCAGGAAACTTTCGGTGACTATGGCGACTCGCACGTCCTGGACCATCGCACCCGATGCTGGCGCTCGTGTGACACTGCGGCCAACGGTGCCGGAACAGATCGGCTACGACATGTCATCTCAAGGTCGTGTGCCGGAAACCAGCGTGGGCCAGGCTAAGCAGGCATGACCCTCTTGTCCTCACGGCCGCCGCGGCCCGTCGAGCCCGGCCTGCTGTCGAGGGCGCTCGAAGTGGCCGGGCGGCTGGCCAACGACGCCACCGACGTGATCACCGCGACCGCCGGCCGCGGCGCGCACCCTTCGACGCTCGACTCGCCGTTCGACTGGGTCACCGACACCGACCGGATCCTCGAGCGGCACACGCGGCGCGTGCTGACGGCGGAGTTCCCGGGCATCCCGGTGGTCGGCCACGAGTTCGGCGCCGACCACGGCGCGGACGTCGCCGAGTACCGCTGGGTCGTCGACTCGGTGGACGGCACCGCGAACTACGTCGCCGGGGTGCCGTGGTGCGCCTACAGCTTGGCGCTGGTCGACGCGGCGGGGCCGGTGGTGGGGGTGGTGGCGGACCCGTACCGCGCCCAGATCTACGCCGCGGCGCGCGGCCGGGGGGCCCGCGCGAACGGCAAACCGATCAAGCTGGCGGACCGCTGCGTGACGGCGGGGGCGCTGGTCTGCACGGAGCTGGCCCGCCGCGGTCCTTGGCCGGGCATGGGCGGCTTCATCGAGCGGGCCGCGGCGGCGCACGCGGGGGTCCGCGTCCTGGGCTCGGCGGCGCTGTCGATCGCTCAGGTGGCGCTGGGGCACGCGGCGGCGGCGGTGCTGCACAGCTACCACGAATGGGACGTGGCGGGCGCGGTGGCGATGGCCATCGAGGCGGGCGCGGTGGTCCTGGACAAGCACGGGGAGGACACGGCGTTGCCGACCGACGGCCTGCTGGTGGCGGCGCCGGGAGTGGCCGACGAGGTGCTGGGGTGGTGGCAGGAAACGGCGGGCTGAGGGGGCCCGGGGCTGGCGGGGCCGTCCGCTCAGGCGGCCGCCGTGGCCTCGGTCTTCGCCCGTTTGTTCTGCCGCCGGATCCACCACAACGCGGGACCCGCCACCAGCCACGTGAAGAACACGAAGCTCCCCAGCGGCAGCAGCGTCAAGGTCGCCGAGCGGCCCGCCACCCGGGCCAGCTCCGGGTCGGACGCGTCGTACTCGATGCGCACCAGCTGGCCCGCCGCCAGGCCGTCCGGGTACAGCACCCCGTTCGCCGGGCTGTGCACGATGCCGTCCGGGGTTTCGAAGTGGATGATCGTGCGGTCGAACGCCACCGAGTCGACCGTGGCCGTCGCCGTGCCGAGCTGGGCGGAGATCGCGCCGTCGTTGCGGATCGCGGCGAACAGCAGGCAGATGCACATCACGGTGAGGAGCGAGGCGACGCCGAGGGTGGTCCACCACCCGACGCGCCTCGCCCGCTCACCTTTCGTGCTCACGCCGCGAGCGTAGCGGTCTGGGCTACCCCGCGTGTTCCGCGGCGAGGAACCGGTGGTTCGCCTGGATCTGGTCGTACGACTTCGGCTTCGCGGGGGCGGCCGCGGCACGCAACGCCGGAGCGGCAGCACCGTTCGGGCCGACCGCCGGCTTGCCCGCCGTGTACAGCCAGGTCTGGAACAGGTCGTGCAGCGGCTTGCCCGAGACCTTCTCCGCCAGCGCGATGAACTCGAGGATCCGCCCGTTCGCGCCGCCCTTCGTCGCCTGCCAGGTCTGCAGGATCTTGAAGAACGCCTGGTCGCCGACGGCGGTCCGCAGCGCCTGGAGCGTCAGCGCACCCCGGTCGTAGACGGCGTTGTCGAACTGGTTGTCCGCGCCCGGGTCGGCCGGGACGAGCTTCCACAGGTCACCGTCGGCCGGGTTCGAGTCGTAGGTGTACTGCGCCAGCTCGGCGGCCGTGCCCTCGCCCTCGTGCTCCGACCACAGCCACTCCGCGTAGGACGCGAACCCCTCGTTCAGCCAGATGTCGCTCCAGCGGCCGAGCGAAACGTTGTCGCCGAACCACTGGTGGGCGTTCTCGTGCGCGATCAGCGTCGTGTTAGAGCCCGCGCGGAAGTTGCGGACGCCGTAGGTCGGGCGGGTCTGGTTCTCCAGGGAGAAGCCGATTCCGCTGGTCACGACGCCGCCCTCGGCCTCGAACGGGTAGGGCCCGAACTGCGTCGCCAGGAACTCGTCGATCTCCGGCGTCCGCTCGACGCTGGCCTTCGCCGCGTACAGCGAGTCGCCGAGGTCGGCGCCGTACGCGGTGATGAACGGCTTGCCGTCGGGCGTGGTCGACTGGATGACCTCGTACTTGCCGACGATGAACGACGTCAGGTAGGTCGCCTGCGGCTTCGTGCTGCGCCACTGCCAGCGGGTCCAGCCCGCGCGGCTCTTCGTCGTGCGCACGAGCGTGCCGTTGGAGATGGCGGCGTTGTCGTCCGGCGCCTCGATCGTGACGTCGTAGGTCGCCTTGTCGGTCGGGTGGTCGTTGGCCGGGAACCACCACGCGGAGCTCTGCGGCTCGTCGATGCCGAGCGCGCCGAAGGAGCCCTTCTTCCACGCGTTGATGCCGTCCACGGTCTCGGTCGACGGCGTGTCCGCGTAGGCGACCACGACGGTCGCGGTCTGGCCCTTGAGCAGCGGCTGCGCCGGCGTGATGACGAGCTCGCCGTTGCCGGTCTGGTTCGCGAACTGCGCCGGCCGGTTGTTCACCCGCACGCTCGACGCCTTCAGCGCGAAGTCCAGGTCGAACCGCGAGAGGTCCTGCGTCGCCGTGAGCAGCAGCGTCGTGGTGCCCGACAGCAGGTCGGTCGCGGGCTGGTAGGTCAACCGGATGTCGTAGTGCAGCACGTCCGTGCCGCCGTTGCCGGCGTTCGGGTAGTACGGGTCGCCGGCACCGGAGGCGCCGGGCGCGGGTGCCGCGCTCGCGGTGCCGGCGAGCAGCACCGAGACGACGCCGGCCGCGAGCGCACCGAGACCGGTACGCGTTCTTGCACGCATTCGAAACCCTCCAACGGAGTGAGAAGCAGCGCGCTCGAACGTAGCCAGCCAGTGACCACCCAGGAACAGCCGAAGGGAGGTTCTTGCCTGCTGGGATAGCACCCGGAAAGCGGTTGACCGGAACTCAGACCGCGGAAACGGCCGACGACACCGCCGCCCGCAGGCGCGCGTGCAGGTCGCGGTGCCGCGAGCGGTCCACCCGCACTTCGACGACCCGCAGCCCCGGTGCCGGTGCCAGCGCCGCCCGGAACTCCGTCAGCGTCTCCGCGACGACGTGCGGGACGCGGTAGCCGGCGCACAGCGCGCCCAGGTCGGCGCCGTGCGGCGTGCCGAAGACGCGCTCGAAGCTGGCCGAGTGCTCCGGCGCACCCTGCTCGAGCAGCGAAAAGATCCCGCCGCCGTCGTCGTTGAGGACGACGATCGTCAGGTCGGGCCGCTGCTCGGCGGGCCCGGTCAGCAGCCCCGACGCGTCGTGCAGGAACGTCAGGTCGCCCAGCAGCGCGTACGACGGGCCCCGGTGCACGTACGCGGCACCGATCGCCGTCGAAACCGTGCCGTCGATGCCCGCGACGCCGCGGTTGCGGTGCACGAGGACGTCCGGCCGCAGCCGGCCGGCCAGTGCGACGTCCCGGGTCGGGTTGGACGAGCCGACCACCAGCAGGGAGTCCGGGGGCAGGGCGTCCACCAGCTCGGTGGCCACCCGCAGCCCGCTGGGCCACGGCTCGTCGGCCAGCGTCGCAGCGACGGCGGACGCGGCCGCCGCGTCGGCGCGGCGCCAGCTGGCCAGCCACTCCGGGTCGGCGGGCTTGGTCGGTTCGTCGAACCACTGGCCGACCTGCCGGACGTTGTGCGCGGGCGCCGGCCAGTCCGAGTCCGGGCGCACCAGCAGCACCTCGACGTCGGCGTCCGAGAGCACCTGCTGGATCTGCCGGAACACCGTCGGCCGGCCGAGGCACAGCACCTGCTCCGGCTTGTGCTTGCTGATGAACTCCTCGACGGCCAGCAGCCACGCCCCGGACGAGATCGCCGTGCCGCCGGACAGCCCGAGGCCGCCGGTCTCCGACACGACCGGCCAGCCGTGCAGCTCGGCCCACTCGCTGGCCGCCTGGACGCCGGTGTCGCACGCGATGACCAGGCCGTGGCGCGCCGAGGGCACCACGAACGACGGCAGCGCGCCGAAGTCCGGCAGCTCCGTCCAGCGCGAGCCGTCCGCGCGGCCGTCGAGGGACTCGTACCACTCGCCAGCAGCACCACTGTCGTCGAGATCCGGGACCAGCGGCTCCCGGAACGGGATGTTGAGGTGCACCGGCCCGCAGCGCCACTCACCGTAGGCCGCGTTCCAGGCCCGGCAGATCTGGCTGCGCCAGTACGAGTTCTGCCCGGCCCGCCGCTCGGCGACGGCCAGCTCGTCGAAGTAGCGGACGGCGTCGCCGTAGAGCTGGTGCTGGTCGATGACCTGCGACGCCCCGGCGGCCCGCAGCTCGGGCGGCCGGTCGGCGGTCATCACGATCAGCGGCACGCCGGCCCGGTCGGCCTCCAGGACGGCGGGGTGGAAGTTCGCGGCCGCGGTGCCGGACGTGCAGAGCACGGCCACCGGACGGCCGGTGCGGGCGGCGATGCCGAGCGCGAGGAAGGCGGCGCCGCGCTCGTCGATGCGGACGTGGAGCCGGAGCTTCCCGGCCGCCGCCGCGTCGTAGAGCGCGATCGACAGCGGCGCGTTGCGGGAGCCGGGGCAGAGGACGACGTGCGAAACGGTGTTGCGGACGAGTTCGTCGACGATGACCCTGGCCTGCGCGGTGGAAGGGTTCACCGGCAAGCTCCCAACAGATCCTCTGTGTCCACAGGTCCTATTCTCCCAAACGTGGATGACGCCCGAGTTTCCGAGCTGTTCGATCCGGCCGCGTGGACCGAGGTCGAAGGTTTCGCCTTCACCGACATCACCTACCACCGCTCCGCTGAGAGCCGCGGGGGCAAACGCGTCGTGCGCATCGCGTTCGACCGCCCGGAGGTGCGCAACGCCTTCCGGCCGCACACCGTCGACGAGCTCTACCGGGCGCTGGACCACGCCCGGATGAGCGCCGACGTCGGCTGTGTCCTGCTCACCGGGAACGGCCCCTCGCCCAAGGACGGCGGGTGGGCGTTCTGCTCCGGTGGTGACCAGCGTATTCGCGGACGGTCCGGCTATCAGTACGCGAGCGGCGAGACCTCCGACACGGTGGACCCCGCGCGGGCGGGCCGGCTGCACATCCTCGAGGTCCAGCGGCTGATCCGGTTCCTGCCGAAACCGGTGATCGCGGTCGTGCCGGGGTGGGCCGCGGGCGGCGGGCACTCCCTGCACGTCGTGTGCGATCTCACCCTCGCCTCGGCCGAGCACGCGAAGTTCAAGCAGACCGACGCCGACGTCGGCTCGTTCGACGGCGGCTACGGCTCGGCCTACCTGGCGAAGATGGTCGGGCAGAAGTTCGCCCGGGAGATCTTCTTCCTCGGCCGGGAGTACTCCGCCGAGCAGATGCACCGCATGGGGGCCGTGAACGCCGTCGTCCCGCACGCCGACCTGGAAAAAGAGGCGCTGGACTGGGCGTGGACGATCGCCGGCAAGTCGCCGACGGCGCAGCGGATGCTGAAGTACGCGTTCAACCTGACCGACGACGGCCTGGTCGGCCAGCAGCTGTTCGCCGGCGAGACCACCCGGTTGGCGTACATGCAGGACGAAGCCGTCGAAGGCCGTGACGCGTTCCTCGAGAAGCGCGACCCCGATTTCAAGGACGTCCCCTATTACTACTGAGCTGCTCCCGATCCACCTCGACGGCTCCCGGGAGGCACTGCGGACGCTGCGCGGAGCCGTCGCGGACGCGCTGGCCGACGGCCCGGCGGTGCTGCCGTTCACCGATCCCGCCCTGCGCGGCGCCATGGCGCCGGACGAGCCCGCCGAGCCGGGCACCGCCGTGGTCATCGCCACGTCGGGCTCGACCGGCGCGCCCAAGGGCGTGCTGCTGTCGGCCGGCGCGCTGACCGCGTCCGCCGAGGCCACGCACGCCCGCCTCGGCGGCCCGGGACACTGGCTCCTGGCCACCCCGGCGCACTACATCGGCGGGCTACAGGTGCTGGTCCGGTCGCTGCTGGCCGGCACCGAGCCCGCCGTCATGACGGGCGGCGGCTTCCGGCCGGACGACTTCGCCGCCGTGGCCGCGACGGTGCAAGGCAGCCGGCGGTACACGGCGCTGGTGCCGACCCAGCTGGTCCGCCTGCTCGACGACGGCGGCCCCGGCCTGGCCGCGGCGAAGACGTTCGACGCCATCGTGGTCGGCGCGGCGGCGACCTCGGCGGCCCTGCGGGAACGCGCCGCCGACGCCGGGGTCCGGATCGTGCCGGCGTACGGGATGAGCGAGACGGCGAGCGGCTGCGTCTACGACGGCTTTCCCCTCGACGGCGTCCGCGTCGACCTCTCCGGCGACCGGATCCGCATCGCCGGGGACGTCCTCGCGCACGGCTACCGGCTCCGGCCGGACCTGACGGCGGAGTCCTTCTCGGACGGCTGGTTCACGACGTCCGACCGCGGGGTCCGGCACGCCGACGGCCGCATCGAGGTCCTCGGCCGGGCCGACGACATGATCAACACGGGTGGCGTGAAGGTCTCGGCGAACGCCGTCGAACGGTGCCTCTGCGCGCAGCCGGGAGTGCGGGACGCGTGCGTGGTCGGGGTGCCGGACCCGGAGTGGGGCGAGGCTGTCGTGGCGCTGGTCGTCCCGGACGGTGCGCACGGAGACCTGCGCGCGGCGGTCCGCGCGGAGCTGGGCGCGGCGGCGACCCCGAAGCGCGTCGAATTCGGCACCGAACTGCCGCTGCGCGGGCCGGGCAAGATCGACCGGGCGGCGGTGAAAGCCCGGCTTCAGCCGGGTTCGGGCGGCTGAATGGCGGGACTTCGTTGACATTGACGGGGTGCGCCAGCTTGGCTACTCACCATGACGCGCTGGCTTCGCACCGCCCTCATCAGCATCGCCGTCACGCTGGGGATCCTCCTGCCCGCGAGCGCGGCGCTCGCCGACAGCGTGGATCCCAACAGCGGGTCGCTCGTCTGGCAGCTGCCGACCTCGGACTGACTTCCCGGGTTCGGCGGCCAGGCGTGATCGCCATGGCGTTGAATGACGCCATGGCGAGCTTGAGCGAGTGGATCGAAGGGGCCCGGCCCCGGACGCTGCCCAACGCGGTGGCGCCGGTGGTGGCGGGCGCCGGCGCGGCGATCGCGCTGGACGCGTTCTCCTGGTGGCGGTCGGCGCTGGCGTTGCTCGTTTCCCTCTCGCTGATCGTCGGCGTCAACTACGCCAACGACTACTCCGACGGCATCCGCGGCACGGACGAAAACCGCGTCGGTCCGCTGCGGCTGGTCGGCTCGGGCGTCGCCCAGCCGAAGGCCGTGCTGACCGCCGCGCTGGTCGCGCTGGGCCTGGCCGGGGTGCTGGGGCTGGTCCTGGTGGCGGTCAGCGGGTACTGGTGGCTGCTCGCGATGGGCGCGCTGTGCATCGTCGGCGCGTGGTTCTACACCGGCGGCAAGAAGCCCTACGGCTACTACGGCTTCGGCGAGATCGCCGTGTTCGTCTTCTTCGGCTTGGCCGGTGTCCTGGGCACGGTGTACGTCCAGGCGGGCCGGGTCAGCTGGGCGGCGCTGGCGTGCGCGGTCGCGGTCGGCTGCTTCTCGACGGCGGTCTTGACCGCCAACAACCTGCGTGACATCCCGACCGACGTCGAGGCCGGCAAGCGCACCCTGGCCACCCGCCTGGGCGACCAGGGCACGCGACGGCTCTACCTGGTGCTGGTGGCGGTGCCGTACGTGCTCGCGATCGTGCTGGCGTTCGTCACGCACCCGCTCGCCGGGTTGCCGCTGCTCAGCGCACCGATGCTGATCGCGTCGGTCAACGCGATCCGCCACGACGCGACCGGCCGCGACCTCATCCCGGCCCTGCGCGACACCGGGCTCGCGATGCTCGCGTGGGCGGTACTGGCCGCGGTCGGCCTGAACCTCTAGCTCTCCGGGACGAACTTCCCGGTCGTCAGGAACTCCTCGAACAACGCCGTGTGCGGGGCCAGATCCAGGTTCTGCTCGGCCAGCCATTCGTCGTTGTAGTAGGTGTGCGCGTACCGCTCGCCGCCGTCGCACAGCAGGGTGACGACGCTGCCCGCCTGGCCGTCCTCGACCATCCGGGAGATGAGCCGGAACGCGCCGTAGAGGTTGGTGCCGGTCGAGCCGCCCGCCCAGTGCCCGGTCCGCTCGCGCAGCAGCCGGATGGCCGCCAGGGAGCCGGCGTCGGGGACCTGGAACATTTCGTCGATGACGCCGGGGACGAACGACGGCTCGCAGCGCGGCCGTCCGATGCCCTCGATCCGCGACGGCATGCCGGTGCCGTAGTCCAGCGCCCCGGTCTCCCAGGCACCGTAGAACGACGAGTTCTCCGGGTCGACCACGCAGACCTTCGTCGTGTGGCGCTTGTAGCGGACGTACCGGCCGAAGGTCGCGCTCGTGCCACCGGTGCCCGCGCCGACGACGATCCACGCCGGGACGGGGTGGCGCTCCGAGCGCATCTGCGCGAACACCGACTCGGCGATGTTGTTGTTGCCGCGCCAGTCCGTCGCGCGCTCGGCGTAGGTGAACTGGTCCAGGTAGTGCCCGCCGCACTCGGCCGCGAGCCGCTCCGCCTCGGGGTACATCGCCGGAGCCTGGTCGACGTAGTGGCACTCGCCGCCGTAGAACTCGATGAGCGCGATCTTCTCCTTCGACGTGCGCCGCGGCACGACGGTGATGAAGCGCAGCCCCAGCATCCGGGCGAAGTAGGCCTCGGAGACCGCGGTCGACCCGCTGGAGGCCTCGACGAGCACCGTGTCCGGCCCGATCTGGCCGTTGACCAGCCCGTACAGGAACAGCGACCGCGCCAGCCGGTGCTTCAGCGAGCCGGTGGGGTGCACCGACTCGTCCTTGAGGTAGAGGTCGATACCCCACTCCGGGGGCAGCGGGAAGACGTGCAGGTGGGTGTCGGCGCTGCGGTTGGCGTCGGCCTCGATGATCCGGACGGCCTCGCGGACCCAGCTGCGGTTGTGCAGGCGGCTCACTCGGGCTGTCCCTCGCCGCGCAGCTGCGCGCGCAGCTCGGCGCGGGCGCGGGCCCGCTTCTCGTTGCGCTTCGCCAGCCCGGCCGTCACACGGGCGTTGAGGGGCCGGAACAGCAGGAGGCCGAGCGGCAGCCCGACGACCAGGCCGATCACCAGGGCGACCAGCAGCGGCACCCCCGTCAGGGACAGCACCCACGCGATCACCCCGACCAGCACGAACCGCGCCAGCAGGTACAGCGTCAGGTCACGGGGCAGGTGGTCGGCCTTCACGTCGCTCACATCAACGCAGGCTACGCCCCGCCTGACCGGTCCTTCTGCAGGCCCGCGTTGTTCGGGCGGCCCTCGAAGCGGGTCGAGAGCACCACCGTGGTGTTCGTCCGCCCGACGCCGGGGATGCGGCGCAGCCTGCCGAGCGTGCGCTCCAGCTCGTCGACGGTCGGCACGCGCACCTTGACGACGAACGCCTCGTCGCCTGCCACCGCGTAGCAGCTCTCGACCTCGTCGAGTTCGGCGAGCGCGTCGGCGACGTCGTCCTCCGTGGCGGTGTCGGTGGGATGGATGCTGACGAGGGCGGTGACCCCGAGGCCGACCGAGTTCGGGTCGACGACCGCGTGGTAGCCGGTGATCACGCCGGCCGCTTCCAGCTTGCCCACCCGCTCGTGCACCGACGACGCGGACAGCCCGACGGCTCGCCCGAGGTCGGCGTAAGTGGCCCGTCCGTTGATGCGCAACGCTGCGATGATCTTCCGGTCCAACTGATCCACGGGATCACTCTATGCGGTTGGACAATCCCCCATTGGCACCACGCCCCGCCGCCGGCGACCGATGGTGCGGTGTTTTTGCACGTCAGATGACCGCAGGTAGTTGCCGACCCCAAACAAACTGTCCGTTTTGACCTTTAAGGGCTCTTTACTCGTGGACAACCGTTCGAGTACCCGACGGGTGAAGTGCAACGATTGCGCTGTTGGCTACCCCGGCGCGACGGGCAGAAGGCCCGGACGCCTCCCGGTATAGCAGTGAGTTCGTTAAGGAGGCGGAAAATGACCGCGACGATGGGCGGACGCCTGCTCACCCCAGGCGAGGTGGCAGCGCTGTTCCGGGTGGACCCGAAGACGGTGACGCGGTGGGCGACCGCGGGCCGCATCGGCTCGATCCGGACCCCGGGCGGGCACCGGCGGTTCCGCGAGTCCGAGGTGAACGAGCTCCTCGCCGAGCTGACCACCGACGCCAGCGAACCGGCGCGCAACGCCTGAACCATCCGGACACCAGGGCCGTGTCGGGTACGGGAACCATCCCGTCCCGCACGGCCCTCGTGCATTTGGTGGCCCGGCTTGAGACCCACCACACGGCCGGACCGGTTAACCTCGGGGGACAGGCAGCCATACGGAAGGATCCGGCATGCTCGCTCTGCTCGCGGCGGTCGGCGCACTGATCGTCGCCCTGCTCCTGTGGCGGTCGTTCGCCGGCCAGCGGATCGGGGTGCCCTCGGCTCCGCGCCGCGCTCCCCTCGCCCCGGACGACGACCCCGACTTCCTGCGCCAGCTGGCCGAACAGCAGCGCAAACGCCGGGACGAAGACCTTTAGGCAGGCCTTTACCTTCACCGAACCCGTAACTCGCGTGATCCAGCCCGTCACCAACGTGATTGAAGCCGGAACTCGCGAGTTCCGGCTTCAATCACGCGAGTTCCGGCTCTGATCACGCGAGTTACGGGTCAGCGGTAGCCCTGGGAGAGCGGGGTCGCGAAGCCGTCGGCGACGGTGGCCGCCAGTTCCAGCAGCGCCAGGCGCGTGTCGCCGGTCAGCCGGTCCAGCTCGATCTCCGCGCCTTCCTCCAGGTGCGGGTCGAACGGCACCTTGCAGACCGCCCGGACTTTCGCGCCGAAGTGCGCCGACAGCTTGTCGAGGTCGACCGAGCCGCCCTTGGGCCGGACCGAGTTGATCACCGCCACCGAGCGCTTGACCAGCTCGCCGTAACCGTGGGCTTCCAGCCAGTCCAGCGTCGCCGAGGCGCTGCGGGCACCGTCGACCGAGCCGGACGACACCACGACCAGCGCGTCCGCGACGTCCAGGACGCCCTTCATGGCCGAGTGCATCAGACCGGTCCCGCAGTCGGTGAGCACGATGTTGTAGAAGTGCTCCAGCAGGTTGACCGTGCGCCGGTAGTCCTCCTCGGAGAACGCCTCGGAGACGGCGGGGTCCTGCTCGCTCGCGAGGATTTCCAGCCGGCTGGCGCCCTGGGACGTGTAGGACCGGACGTCGCTGTAGCGCGTGATGCGGGCCGCGTCGCGCAGCAGGTGGCGGACCGTCGCCGTCGTCTCCAGGGGGAGCTTCTGCGACAGCGTGCCGCGGTCCGGGTTCGCGTCCACGGCCACCACGCGGTCGCCGCGCAGCGAGGCGAACGTCGCCCCGAGCGTCGTCGTCACCGTGGTCTTGCCGACGCCGCCCTTGAGCGACAGCATCGCGATCTTGTAGCACCCGCGCAGCGGCTGGTTGACGCGGCCGATGAGCTCGCGGCGCCGGGTGTCCGCCGGGCTCTCCCCCGGGTTGACCAGCTTCCCGGTGCCGACGTAGACGGCCTTGCGCCAGCCGGACTGCGGAGGCCGCTTGACCTGCTTGACCAGGTGCGCGGTCGCCAGGTCGTGCCCGTGCCCCGGCTGCGGCGGCGCCACGTGCCGGCCGCCCTGTGGCTGCGGCAGGCCGGACGGCTGCTGCTGCTGCTGCTGCTGCGGGTACTGGGCCTGCGGGTACTGCTGCGCCGGGTCGCCGTACTGCGGCTGCAGCGGCGGGAGGTTCTGGTCGTAGCCGTACTGCGGCGGCACCTGGTGCGGCCCCGAGACGCCGGGATGGGGCACCGGATGCGGCCCGGACACGGCCGGGTTGGGCACCTGGTGCGGGCCCGACACCGCCGGGTTGGGCGGCGGGGCCACCGCCTGCGTGGGCTGCACGTCGTACGCCCCCGAAGCCTCGGGGTGCGGGTGTGAGTCCGTCCGATCGTCGGCGAACAGGCCCTGCTGCGGCGCGGCAGCGGCCGGCTCAGCCTGTTCGCGGTGGCCAGGAGCCGATTCTTCGCTGGGTCCGGTCACCGGTGAAAACCTCCACGCACTCCGCCTGACACTCCGCCCCCGATGTCGACGGTAGTCGGCGGACGCGCGGGATGCTCAGCCCACCCCGGCGTAGGAGTGCAAGCCCGCGGTGACGAGGTTCACGAAGAACAGGTTGAAGATGATCGCGGAGAACCCGACGATGTTGATGGCCGCGGCCCGGGCCCCGCGCCAGCCCGCGGTCGCCCGCGAGTGCAGGTAGGCCGCGTAGACGACCCAGGCGATGAACGCGACGGTCTCCTTGGGGTCCCAGCCCCAGAACCGGCCCCACGCCGACTCGGCCCAGACCGCGCCGCAGAGCACGCCGAAGGTGAACACCGGGAAGGCGAAGATGGTGGTCCGGTAGGCGATCCGGTCGAGGACGTCGGCCGCGGGCAGCTTCGAGGCGAACCGGGCGAACTTCGTGGCGTCCTTTTCGTGAGCCGCGCGGAACAGGAAGAGCACACTCGCGACGCCCGGCACGAGGAAGACGCCGGAGCCGATGATGGCCGCGGAAACGTGGATGGCCAGCCAGTACGACTGCAGCGCGGGCTGCACCGGCGCGGCGGTGGTGTACAGCAGCGTGCCGTTGATGAACATCAGGATCACGACGGGCAGCAGCAGGAAGCCGGTGAGGTGCCGGACCGGGAACTTCGACATCACGATCAGCCAGGTGAGGACCGTGATGAAGGTGACCGCCATGCCGTACTCGTACATGTTGCCCCACGGTGCGCGGTGCACGGCGAGGCCGCGCAGCACGATCGCCGTCAGCTGGAGCAGCGCGCCGAGCACGAGCAGCGACGCGCCCATCCGGCCGATCCGCTCGGGGCGGCCGACCTCGCGCTGGGCGGCCGGGAGCTCCTCGACCGGCGGGCCGCCGGCGCCGACGAGCTCGCGCGCCCGGAGCTTGGCGCGCTCGGTGGCGAGCCGGCCCTTGGCGCCGAAGCCCTGTTCGATCAGGGTGAACATCAGCGCGACGACGTAGATCGCCGCCGCGGTGGTGTACAGCCAGTCGCTGTAGGTCGACAGCGTCTCGTTGATCGGCATGCCTCAGCCCTTCTGACCACTGATCAGGCGTTCACTGACCCGCTGGAACTCTTCGCCGTACCCGGCCTGGTCGGTGCGGGCCAGCCCGGCGACCTCGATCACGGTACCCGGGTCGCCCTCGGTCCCCGGTTTCACCCGCACCCACAGCCGGCGCCGCTTGACCAGCAGGGACGCGCCGAGGCCGAGGAACATCGCGATGGCGAAGCCGAGCACGAACCCCTGGGTCGGGTCGTGGGAAACCTGCAGTGAGACCCACTGGCCGACGCCGTCGAAGCGGACCCTCGTGCCGTCGTCGAGCTTGATCTCCTGGCCGGCCTTCAGGTTCTCGCGGGCGACCTTCTTCAGCCTGCCGTCGTCGACGAGGGTCTGGTCGACCTCGAACACCGACTGGCCGCGCCCGGCGTCGAGGCCGAGGTCGCCGCGCAGGACGTCGACGGCGACAGCGGGGTCCTTCGCTTCGGGCGCCGACGACGTCAGGACGCTGCCGTGCAGGAAGGCCGTCGGCGCGAAGAGGCCGGTGATGGCCAGCTGGCGGGTCCGCCGCTGCACCTCGTCGGTGATGCCGGGCTGGTCGAACTTCGTCGCGCCCTCGGCGAGCATCGTCGTCGGGTCGACCGTGCGCCACTGGGTGTTCTGGGTGCGCTGCGAGCCGTCCGGGAAGGTGACCGTGAACTTCGGCGAGTAGCCGTGGCCGAGCAGGTAGACGCGGTCGCCGACGGTGCGCAGCGGCGAGTTGACCTCGAGGCCGTACGGGCGCCAGGTGCCGGTCTCGAGGTCCGGGCCGGACTGGTACTCGATGTTCGAGTGGTAGTAGTCGGGCTGGCCGGACTCGGTGTAGCGCGCGGTGAAGTCGTTGACCTTCACGCAGAACGGGTCGAGGTCGGTGCCGTCGACGCGCAGGCCCGCGTTGAACGAGTCGTAGTTGTAGATGCCGGCGTTGCAGAAGCTGTCGCCGTTCGCCTGGACGATGACCTGTCCCTCGTAGCCGTAGAGCTTGCCGAGGGCGAAGAACACGATCAGGCCGAGCATGCTGAAGTGGAAGACGAGGTTGCCGGTCTCGCGCAGGAACCCGCGTTCGGCCGAGATCGTGCGGACGCCGTCGGCTTCCTCGCGCTCGACGCGGCGCCAGCCGGAGAGCTGCTTGTGGACGGCAGCGAGCTCGGCGGCGACGTCGGCGGTGGTATCGGCGTCGCGGCGGCCGAGCCGGTAGTGCGGCATCCGGGCCAGGTTCCGCGGCGTTAGCACCGGCTTGGCGCGCATCGCCTTGACGTATTCGAAGCTCCGCGGCGTCAGGCAGCCGATCAGCGAGATCATCAGCAGCAGGTAGATCGCCGAGAACCAGATGCTGGAGTAGACGTCGTAGAACTCGAGCTTGTCGAGCAGGGTGCCCCACCAGCCGTGGGCGGCGATGTATTCGGCGACCTTGGGCGCGTTGAGCTTCCGCTGCGGCAGGAGCGCACCCGGCAGGGCGGCCAGTGCGAGCAGGAACAGCAGCACCAGTGCGGTGCGCATGGACGTCAGGCCGCGCCAGGTGTTGCGCACGAACGCCCACACGCGCTTCCCTGGCGTGGTGTGCCGGGGGCTCGGCGGAGTCTTCGGCGGGGCTTCGACTGTGCTCATGCCGCCTCCGCGGGAAAAAGTACGTCGGCGGGCGTCACAGCGGCAGCCTCAAGTCGACCGCGAGCTCGTTGCGGAGCCAGCCCATCAGATCTCCCCAGACGCCGGTGACCAGCAGGATGCCGACGATCATCAGCAGCACCCCGCCGAAGATCTGCACCTGGCGGCCGTGCCGGCGCACCCAGTCGGTGGCGCGCACGGCCCAGCGGGCGCCGAGCGCGATGAGCAGGAACGGCAGCCCGAGGCCGAGGCAGTAGACGGCGATCAGCACGTACCCGCGGATCTCGGCGCCGCCGGTCGCGCTGGCCAGGGTGGTGACGGCGGACAGCGTCGGGCCGATGCAGGGTGTCCAGCCGAGGCCGAAGACGGCGCCGAGCAGCGGAGCGCCCCAGATGCCGCCGCGGGGCACGTGGTGCGAGCGGACCTCGCGCTGCAGGCCGGGGATCCAGCCGAGGAAGACCAGCGCCATGGCGATGGTCAGGACGCCGCCGAGGCGCTGCAGGAGGTCCTGGTTGAGCGTGAGGGTGGCGGTCAGCCAGACGAGCGTGCCGAAGGTGGCGACGAACACGAAGGTGAACCCGAGCACGAACAGCAGCGCGGCCCCGACCACGGCCCAGCGTCCCCGCTTGCGCTCCTCGTCGGCGCTGACGGCGGGCGCCTCCGCACCGACCAGCGCGGCGAGGTACGCGAGGTACCCCGGCACGAGCGGCACCACGCACGGCGAGGCGAAGGAGATCGCTCCGGCCAGCAGCGCGACACCCGCGGCGAGCAGCAGCGGTCCGGAGATCGCCAGCTCGGTCACGGAGTTCACCCCGTTGAGGGTAGGCAGTGAGGTCCTGGTGAGAACGCCGGGGGCAGTTCACAGGACCTCGGTCACCGCAGTTCAGGACCTTGGTCCCGCTCAGCCCTCGAACAGGTGCCGGTGGGTGCGGCTCCACGCGAACCTGGCCGCCAGCTCGTCGAGGTACCCCTCGGCCGCCCATCGGGCCTGGGGCTGGTGACCCCGCGCCGCCGCCCGCCGGACCTCCTCCCGCACCGACCGCTGGACGTCGAGGACGGCGTCGACCAGTCCCGCCGTCGACGTGAGGCCGTAGGCCTCCGCGAACAGTTCGAGGCGACGGCGCCGGTCGGGCGGCACCGGGTGACGGAGGTTGCGCAGGCATTCGGCGTCGTCCCGGAATGGGGCGACGTACTCCAGCGCATAAGCGACGTCGTGGATCCGGGCGGCGGGCCGGGCGTAGTCCCAGTCCAGGATCCCTACCGGCCGCTCGCCCCGCCAGACGGTGTTCCACGGACCGAAATCGCCGTGGCAGATCACCTCGCCGTCTCCGATGGCGGTCGTGCCGGTGCACCACGTGAGATCCGCGGCGGGCCGGAAGCCGGCCACCGCATCGTGGTAGTCCCGCAGGAGCCGGGCGAACGCGGCCAGACCGGCTTCGCCGACGACTTTGCCCCAGCCGTCCGGACCCGACTCGCCCGGGAGGTAGGTCAGCACCTCGCGGCCTTCGTCGTCGATGCCCAGCACCCGGGGCGCCGCGGGGAAGCCGGCGTCCGCCAGGTGCCGGAGGAGGGCGTGCACCGCCGGTGTCCACGGGTGCACCGGCCGGCGGACCGTGTCGCCGATGCGGACGACCCGCCGGTGCGGCTGGTCCTGCAGCACTTCCTCGGTGGTCATGTGGGCGGGGTTCAGGCTTCCGCCGTCAGCCGCTGCGCCACCGGGAGCAGGTCCTGGGCCAGCACGGGCCGCAGGAAGACCGCCGCCACCCGGTGCTGCTTGTCCAGCACGATCGTCGACGGGATGATGTTGCGCGGGTAGCCGCTCAGCTTGAGCAGCACCCGGCCGTCCGGGTCGTAGATCGACGGGTACGTCAGGCCGCGGTCCCGGACGAAGTCCTGGGCCACCTCCCGCGCCGGGTCGCGGACGTCGATGCCGACCACCTGGACGCCCTGCTTGGCCAGCGACTCCATCTCCGGCGCCTCCGTGCGGCACGGGCCGCACCACTGGCCCCACAGGTTCAGGACCACGACCTTGCCGGGGAAGTCCGCGAGCGACAGGTGCTTGCCCTCGTTCATCAGGTCTTCGCCGTCGAGGACCGGGGCCGTCTGGCGCTGGGCGGCGTCGTAGGCGATGTCGATCTTGCCGCCCGGGGAGACGAAGCTGAAGCTGCTCCCCTGGACCACCGCGTCCTTGCCCGCGCTGCAGCCGGCGAGTGCCAGCACCGCGACCACCCCGGCGAGGAGCCGCTTCACGCCCCGGTCACCTTCGGGTCGGTGGCGCCGGCGGGCTCGCTGTAGACGATCTCCCGCAGCTCGTCCCCGTCGAACACCAGCGACGTCAGCGACGCCAGCGAGCACTGGCGACGCCGGGGGTCGTGCCACAGCGGCTTGCCCTCGAGGAACCGCCGCAGCGTCCAGATCGGCAGCTGGTGCGACACGCACAGGGCTTCGTGACCCAGCGCAGCCTCCCGCGCGCGGTGGACGGCGCCGAGCATCCGGTGCGCGATTTCGAGGTAGGGCTCGCCCCACGACGGCTTGAACGGGTTGATCAGCTTCGGCCAGTGCTTCGGCTCCCGCAGCGCGCCGTCGCCGACGGCCACGTGCAGGCCTTCGAACTGGTTGCCGGCCTCGATCAGGCCCTCGTCGGTCGCGATGTCGAGCCGGTGCGCGGCGGCGATCGGGGCCGCCGTCTCCTGCGCCCGCTGCAGCGGCGACGCCACGACGTGCGCGAGGTCGTGCGACGCGACCGCCTCGGCGACCGTCAGCGCCTGCCGCTGCCCGCGCTCGGACAGCCGGTACCCCGGCAGGCGGCCGTAGAGGACCTTCTCGGGGTTGTGCACTTCGCCGTGCCGCAGCATGTGGACGACGGTGGTCACTGGACGGCCCCGGCCGCCGCACGCGCCGCCGCGGGCAGGGCCGCTTCGATCACCTGGAACGCTTCCTCGTCCATGGCCGCGTTGACGAACCACGCCTCGTACGCGCTCGGAGGCGCGTACACGCCTCCGTCGAGCAGCGCGTGGAAGAACGGCGGGAACCGCCACGTCTCGGACGCCTGCGCACCGGCGTAGTCGCGGACCGGCGTCTCGCCGAAGAACACGCTCACCAGGTTGCCCGCGTACTGGACGTGGTGCGCGACCCCGGCTTCGCCGAGCGCGGCGCGGAAGAGGTTGCCGAGGCGCTTCGCGTTGGCGTCGAGAGCCGCGTACACGGCGTGGTCGGCCGCACGCAGCGTCGCGAGGCCGGTCGCCACCGCGACCGGGTTCCCGGACAGCGTCCCGGCCTGGTAGACCGGCCCGCCCGGGGCGAGCTTGGCCATCACGTCGGCGCGGCCGCCGAACGCCGCCGCCGGGAGCCCGCCGGACATCACCTTGCCGAACGTGTAGAGGTCGCCCGCCACACCTTCGAGGCCGAACCAGCCCGCGCGCGAGACGCGGAAGCCGGTCATCACCTCGTCCATGACCAGCAGCGCGCCGTGCTCGTGCGCGATCTCGCGCAGTCCCTCGTTGAACCCGGCCTCCGGCGCGACCGCGCCCATGTTGCCCGCCGCGGCTTCGGTGATCACCGCGGCGATCTCCCCCGGGTTGTCCAGAAAGGACTTCCGGACGGCGTCGAGGTCGTTGTAGGGCAGCACCAGCGTGTCCGCGGCCTGGGCACCGGTGACGCCCGGCGACGTCGGCAGGCCGAGCGTCGCGACGCCGGAGCCCGCCTGCGCGAGCAGCGCGTCGACGTGACCGTGGTAACACCCGGCGAACTTCACGATCTTCGACCGGCCGGTGAACCCCCTGGCCAGCCGGATCGCGCTCATCGTGGCCTCGGTGCCCGAGTTGACCAGGCGGACCCGCTCGACCGGCGCGACCCGGCCGATGATCTCCTCGGCCAGCTCGACCTCGCCGATCGTCGGCGTGCCGAACGAGAGCCCGGACGTCGCCGCCCGGCGCGCGGCCTCGACGACCGCCGGGTGCGCGTGGCCCAGGATCATCGGCCCCCAGGACGACACCAGGTCGACGTAGCGGTTGCCGTCGGCGTCCCACAGGTGCGGGCCCTCGCCGCGGACCATGAACCGCGGGGTGCCGCCGACCGAGTTGAACGCCCGGACCGGCGAGTTCACCCCGCCCGGGATGGCCGCCTTCGCGCGTTCGAACCATGCCTTGGACTGCTCGGTTCCAGTGCTCACCCCTTCAGTGAACCTCATTCAGCCGTCGACCGGCGCGACAGGTCACCGGAGGCGGGTCGGTCACGATCCGTAGCGCCGGCCTGACCAGAATGAGGTTCAGTCTCGCAAACCCGCCTAGGATGGCGGGCAGCCGCCCGGGAGGGGGAACAGCCGGTGACCGAACGCGTCCCCCACCGCAACCCGTGGCTGGTGCTGGCCGGCTTCCTCGCCGTCGTGACCGTGGTGGCCGTGGTGGGCGCACTGGCCGCGACGTCGGCCAAGGACGTCTACGCGCGGCTCGAGCAGCCGCCGTGGGCGCCGCCCGCGTCCCTGTTCGGTCCGGTGTGGACGGTGCTGTACGTCACCATCGCGGTGTCCGGCTGGCTGTACTGGCGCACCGACGGCGAGACGCGCGGGTTCGCCGCCTACGGCATCGGCCTGCTGTTCAACCTGCTCTGGACGCCGCTGTTCTTCGAGGGCCGCGCGGCCGGGCTCGCGCTGGCCGACATCGTGGTGCTGGACGTCGTCGTGGTCATCACGATCGTCCTGTTCGGCCGCCGGTCGAAGGCCGCCGCCGCGCTCCTGGTGCCCTACCTCGGCTGGATCCTCTACGCGACGGCGCTCACCACCGCGATCGTCGTCCTGAACTAGCGCGCCGCCTGCTGGGTGATGGCCTGCGCGGCGACCGTCCCGTCGTCACCCGCTTGGCCCTGGACCACGACCGTCGAGCCCGGCTTGAGGTCCGAGAGCTTCCCCTGCTGGGTCACGCCGACCGTGGTCGAGTCCGATGTGGACACCTTGACGTCGGTGCCCTGCGCGGTCTTCACGTACACCGTGGTGCCGTCGACGCGGTCCACCGTGCCCGTGGTGCCGCGGCCGCCGGCTCCGCGGAAGCCGCCGCCCTGCTGCCCGGCGCCTGCCGTCTGCCCGGTGCCGCCCGGGGTGCCCCCGGACGGCCGCGTGGGCGACGACGACGTCGAAGAGCCGAACGCCGCGTGGGTCCAGGCGCCGCCGCCGAAGGCGATCGCGAGCACGACGAGCCCGGCCAGCACCAGCGTGCTCCGGGAGAACGGCTTCGCGGCGCGGTGCATCTCCGCGTTCAAGTCGGTGTCGACCGCCGGGCTGGCGACGATCTGCTCGGCGGTCGGCTCCAAAGCGGCACTTTCACGTGAAAGCTCCACTTTGTGCGGCAAAGCGGCACTTTCACGTGAAAGTGACGGTTCGGTGGACGAAGACATCGGGAACTCCTTATTCGTGACGCAGGGCGTCGATCGGCCGCAGCTTGGCGGCCCGGTTCGCCGGGAAGCTGCCGAAGAACAGCCCGATCAGGGCGGATACGGCGAAGGCGAGCAGGATCGACGAGGGCACCACGACCGGTTTGATCCCGGAGATGGTGAACCGGCTGCCGATCAGCCCGATCGCGACGCCGAGCAGCCCGCCGAACAGGCTGAGCATGGTCGCTTCGGCGAGGAACTGGCCGAGGATGGCCGAGCGCGGGGCGCCGATGGCCTTGCGGATGCCGATCTCGCGGATCCGCTCGGTCACCGTGACGAGCATGATGTTGGTGACGCCGATGCCGCCGACCAGCAGCGAGATCGCCGCGACCGCCGCCAGCAGCACGGTGAACGTCTCGGTCGCCGACGTCCGCGTCGCGAGCAGCTGCTCGGAGTTCTGGATCTGGTAGTCCGGGGTGCCGCCGAGCCGGATGCCGTGGCGGGCGTTGAGGATGGCGGTGATCTCCGACTGGGCCAGCGAGACGGAGTCCGCGCTGGTGGCCTGGACGGCGATCTGGCTGAGGCTGCCGTACCCGGCGAGGGAGTTCTGGACCGCCGAAATCGGTGCGATGGCGACGTCGTCGGCGTTCTGCAGGCCGGTGCTGCCCTTGGCCTGCAGCACGCCGATCACGGTGAACTGGATGCTGTTCAGCAACACGTTCTTGCCGACCGCGTCCGTGGCGCTGCCGAAGATCGACTCCGCCGTCGTCGGGCCGAGGACGACGACCTTGCGCGCGGCCGTGACGTCCTCGCTGGTGAACAGCTGACCTTCGGCCAGGTCGCGGTTGGTCGTCGTGAAGTACGCGGGTTCGGTGCCGGCGACGCTGGAGATGTCGTACGACGTCTGCCCGTAGGTCGCGGTCGCCGTCGTGTTGACCACCGGCGAGGAGGCCTTGACGTCGGGGGCGCCGACGGGGTCGACGAGCGCGTGGGCGTCCTGCACGGTCAGCGGCCGCGCCGACGCGCCCTGCCCGCCGCCGCGCGCCGGGGAGACGTTGACGACGTTGGTGCCGAGGCCCTGGATGCTGGCCGCGATGGCCGCCGACGCGCCGTTGCCGACCGCGACCAGCAGGATCACCGCCGCCACGCCGATGGTGATGCCGAGCGTGGTGAGCGCCGAGCGCAGTTTGTTCGCCGTGAGCCCGCGCACGGCGAACCGCAGGATTTCGAGGAGGTTCACGAGACGGCTCCGACGGTGCCGGTCACGCGCGTCACTTCGTCCGACACGATCAGCCCGTCATCGACCCGGACCACGCGGCGCGCGTGCTCGGCGACCTCGTCCTCGTGCGTGATCACGACGATGGTGCGGCCGAGCCGGTTGAGCCGGTCGAACACGCCGAGGACGTCCTCGGTGCTGCGCCGGTCGAGGTTGCCGGTCGGCTCGTCCGCCAGCAGCATCGCCGGGCCGGTGACCAGCGCGCGCGCCACCGCGACGCGCTGGATCTGGCCGCCGGAGAGCTCACTCGGGAGGTGCTTGGCCCGGTCGGACAGGCCGACCATGTCGAGCGCCGCGAGCGCGCGACGGCGCCGTTCGGCCCGGCGGAGTCCACTGTAGACCAACGGAAGCTCCACATTGGACAACGCCGACGTCCGGGGCACCAGGTTGAACGACTGGAAGATGAAACCGATCTTCCGGTTGCGCAGCAGGGCCAGCTGCCGTTCGTTCAGCTTGCCGACGCCGAAGCCGTCCAGCAGGTACTGGCCGGACGTCGGGACGTCGAGGCAGCCGAGCATGTTCAGCAGGGTCGACTTGCCGGAGCCGGACGCGCCCATGATCGCGACGTATTCGCCGGGCCACACGGTGAGTTCGACGCCGCGCAGCGCGTGCACCGCCGTCTCGCCCGCCCCGTAGGTCTTGCGCAGTCCGGAGACCGCGATCACGGGGTTCATCCGCGTCCGCCGAAGCCGCCGGTGCCGGTGCCGGTGCCGCGCTGGCCGCCGCCCGGGAAACCGCCGGTCCCGCCCAACCCACCGGTGCCCCCGGTCCCGCCCGTGCGGTTGGTCCCGCCGGTGGAGCCGGTCGCGGCCGTGGCGGTGAGGACGACGTTCTCGCCCTCGGTCAGCCCGGAGGTGATCTGGACCGTCGACTCGCCGCGCAGGCCGACCTGCACCTGCCTGCTGACGTTCTGGCCGTTTTCCTGCACCGTGACGACGTTGGTGCTGCCGACGGTCTGCACCGCCGCGGCCGGCACGCTCAGCGCGTTCTGCGCCTCGGCGACGGTGATCACGACGCTCGCCGACTGGCCGGGCCGCAGCCCGTCCGGCGGGCTGGTCAGCGCCAGCTGCGCGCCGTAGGACACGACGCTGCCGCTCGTGGTCGGGGTCAGGTTGACGCTCGACACGGTCGCCTGGATCGGCTTGTCCGGCAGCGCGTTCAGCGTCACCGTGGCGTTCTGCCCCGCCTTGACCTTGCTGACGTCGATCTCGGCGACCGAGGTGTTGACGACCAGGCCGCTCAGGTTCGTGATCGTGATGAACCCGGAGCTGCTACTGCTACTGCTGCTCGACGAGGCGGAGCTGGAGTTCGACGACGAACCCTGGCCGCCTTGGCCGCTGCCGCTCGAAGACTGGGAACTCGCCGCCGAGCCGCTGGAGGACTGCTGCCCGACCGAGCCGTTGACCGCGGTGACCGTGCCGGCGCCGGGCGCGTACAGCGTCGTGTTGTCGAGCGCCTGCTGCGCGGTCTGGACGTCGAGCTGGGCCTGGTCGAGCTTCGCCTGCGCCGAGGTGACGTTGTTGGCCGCGGACTGGGCGCTGTTCTGCGCGTTCTGGCCGTTCTGGCTGTTCTGCGAGGTGGCCGGGGTGTCTTCGGCCGTCTCGGCGGTGTCGAGGTTGTCCTGCGCGACCGCGAGGTTCGCCTTCGCGACTTGAAGCTGTTTCGCCGCCTGGGTGCTGTCTATGGTGGCGAGCTTCTGCCCGGCACTGACGACGTCACCGACCTTCACGTCGATCGAGGTGACCTTGCCGGCCGACGAGAAGTTCGCCGCACCGGTGTAGCTGCTGGCGAGGGTCCCGGCGGCCGAGATGGTCTCGGTGACCGTCGCCCGGCGGACGGGGGTACTGCGGCTCTGGGCCTGCGCCGAGCTCGGTGCGGGGCTGAATGCCTGGTATATCCCGAATGCCGCCCCGGCCAGCAGAACGACCAGAGCTCCGTTGATCAGCCATGCCTTCGAGGCACGCACGCGCGTCATGCGGCAACAGTCGTGCCGGTGCTTAGCAATTGACTGTTCGTTGCCTGTGTACGAGCTGTGTATCAGCCCTCGGCCCGGGAACTCCGCGCACGGACCGCGAGCGTCAGCTGACGGACCGCGTCGACGAGCAGGAGCGCGGCCACCGTGCCGAGCCCGATGGCGGCCGCGAGCAGCCCGCCGAAGTAGCGGTGCGACTCGAGCACCGCGCCGTCGTCGGTCCGGGTGACGACGGTGGCGACGCTGCTGTGCCAGCACGCGTAGGCCGCCCAGCCGGCGAGCACGGCCAGCACGACCTCCACGGCGGCGACCAGCCCCCGCCACGGCTTGTGCAGCCGCGCGTGCGGGCCGGGTTCGTCCGGTGGCCAGAGCTCGGCGCCGGTGGGCTGCGGAAGGTCGATCACACCGGCGATTTTCTCATGCTTCACGCGGCGTCGCCCGGACGAGCCGGTCGAGCGCGTCCTGGAGCGCCTCGACGTCCTTCGCCCAGGCGAGCACGACCGTGCCGTCGGCGAGCTTCACCGGCAGCGAGTCGTACTTGCGCGGCACCGACCAGCCACCGCCGAGCACCCGCGCGCCGACCGGCGTGCCGACGTCGGCGACTTCGGCGATCTGCGCGGCCGTCAGCTGCTCCCGGCCTTGCCGCAGGTGCTCGGTGGTGACTTCCAGCGAGAGGAACCGGCGCCGCGCGTACACCCACGGCATGGTGATGACGCACAGCCCGGCCCCGACCATCAGCCAGCCCACGTAGTGCACCGGGCCGCCGGTGACGAGCTCGGCGAGGGCCCCCACCAGCGCGAACACCGGGCCCCACCCGATGGCGGCCCAGCTCACGCCGGACTCGGCGTAGAGCCGGTCGCTCACGGCCGCTTGCCGGCCTTGGGGAAGTAGCCGCTCACCGACGGCAGGTACAGCAGCACCAGCGCGATGACGAACAACAGCACCGCGACGAGCGTCAGGTAGGTGAGGACCGGCGCGAAGGTGAAGATCAGCAGCACCATCACGATCGGCAGGACGGTGAGCACGGTCCGGGCCGAGCGGGTCCCTTCGCGGGCCTTGTACGCGAAGAGCAGGAACAGCAGGACGAACGCGATCGACCCGCCGAAGAGGTACCACAGCATCGCCGTGACCCCGTCCGCGATCATCTGCGGCGTGATCTTCGGATCGGTGGTCCCCTCGACGTACCGGTCGATGACCGCGGACTTGCCGGCCAGCAGCTGCACGTAACCGAGGATCAGCACGACACCGCCGGCCACCCACAGCCAGAACGAAATGGCCACCGGGCGCGGCGGCGCGGCCTTCGGCGCGTGCTCGCCGGGCAGCACGGGATCGGGCGAACGGCCGCGTTGGCGCCGTTCGTCGTCGGTGAGACCGCTGAGGTCTTCGGTGTCCTTGTCCGCCACGGCGGTGACTCTAGCCGGTCAGTCCAGCCAGGCTGCGGCTTCGGCGGCCCAGTAGGTGAGGATCAGGTCGGCACCCGCGCGGCGGATCGACGTCAGCACCTCGAGGACCGTGCGTTCGCGGTCGAGCCAGCCGTTCGCCGCCGCGGCTTCGACCATCGCGTACTCGCCCGAGATGTTGTACGCCGCCACCGGCACCGGGGAGATGTCCGCGGCCGCCTTGACGACGTCCAGGTACGACAGCGCGGGCTTGACCATGATCATGTCCGCGCCCTCGGCGAGGTCCAGCTCGATCTCGCGCAGCGCCTCGCGGGCGTTCCCCGGGTCCTGCTGGTAGGTCTTGCGGTCGCCCTTGAGCTGTGAATCGACGGCCTCGCGGAAGGGGCCGTAGAACGCGCTGGCGTACTTCGCGGCGTACGCGAGGATCGCCGCGTCCTTGTGCCCGACCTCGTCGAGCGCGCGGCGGATGACGCCGATCTGGCCGTCCATCATCCCGGACGGCCCGAGCACGTGCGCCCCGGCTTCGACCTGCGCGACGGCCATCTGGGCGTAGATCCGCAGGGTGGCGTCGTTGTCGACCGCGCCGTCGGCGTCGAGGACGCCGCAGTGGCCGTGGTCGGTGAACTCGTCGAGACAGGTGTCGGCCATCAGGACGGTGGCGTCCCCCAGCTCCTGCCGCAGGTCGCGCAGGGCGACGTTGAGGATGCCGTTTTCGTCGACAGCCCCGGAGCCCTCGGCGTCCCGGGTGGTGGGGATGCCGAACAGCATGAGCCCGCCGACCCCGGCGTTGACCGCGTCGACGGCGGCCTTCCGCAGCGTGTCGCGGGTGTGCTGGACGACGCCCGGCATGCTCGAGATCGGCCGGGGCGCGTCGAGCCCTTCGCCGACGAACATCGGGAGGATCAGCTGGCGTGGCCGCAGCGTCGTTTCGCCCACCAGCCTGCGCATGGCCGGGGTGGTGCGAAGCCTGCGGGGACGATGCTCGGGGAACACCCCTCCAAGTTACTCCCGCCGCTTTCGCCCCGGTTCCGCAAGGGTGCCCGGAAAGCCGTGAAGGCCACCTCGAGGAACTCGAAGTTCCTCCAGGTGGCCTTCACGAACCACGGACTCAGGAGCGGCGGGCCCGCTTCGCCTTGCGCGGCGGCGGCAGCGCACCTTCGGCGCGCAGCCGGGCGGCGTGCTCGGCCAGCGCGTCCACCAGGTGCGGCACGTCCGCCTTCTCCGGCTGGACGTCGACCCGGAGCCCGAACTCCACCGCGGTCTCGGCGGTCTTCGGGCCGATGCACGCGACCAGCGTGCGGGTGTGCGGCTTGCCGGCGATGCCGACCAGGTTCCGCACGGTCGAAGACGAGGTGAAGCAGACCGCGTCGAAACCGCCGGTCTTGATCATCTCGCGGGTGTCGGCGGGCGGCGGGGCGGCCCGGACGGTCCGGTAGGCCGTCACGTCGTCGATCTCCCAGCCGCGTTCGCGCAGGCCCGCCGACAGCGTCTCGGTGGCGATGTCGGCCCGCGGCAGCAGCACGCGGTCGACCGGGTCGAGGACGTCGTCGTAGGGCGGGAACTCGGCCAGCAGGCCCTCGGACGACTGCTCGCCGGACGGGATCAGCTCCGGGATGATGCCGAACGAACGCACCTTCGCCGCGGTCGATTCGCCGACGCAGGCGATCTTCACGCCGGAGAACGCGCGGGCGTCCAGGCCGAACTCCTCGAACTTCTCCCACACCGCGCGCACCGCGTTGGTGGAGGTGAAGACGATCCACTGGTAGCGGCCGTCGACGAGGCCCTTGACCGAACGCTCCATCTGCGCCGGGCTGCGGGGCGGCTCGACCGAGATGGTCGGCACCTCGTGCGACGTCGCGCCGTGGCCGCGCAGGCGCTCGGCCATCTCGCCCGCCTGCTCCTTGGTGCGCGGCACCAGGACCTTCCAGCCGTACAGCGCGCGCGACTCCCACCACGACAGCTTCGAGCGCTGCCCGGCGGCCTGGCCGATCGTGACGATCAGCGGCCCGACGAGCTCGCCCGCGTCGTTGGCGAGCTTCTCGAGCGTGGTGTCGAGGGTGCGCTGGGTGTTGATGGTGCCGTTCGCGGTGACCGCGACCGGGGTCGACGCCGGGACGCCGTTGCCGGTGAGCGCCGACGCGGCCTCGGCCAGGTGCGCCGACGTCGCGTGCAGCACCAGCGGGCCGGGCGCGGCGGCCAGGGCCGCCCAGTCGACGTCGCCGCGGACGTCGACCTCGGTGTGCGTGCCGCCCAGTGCGACGCCGGCGTACGCCGGGACGGCCGCGGCCGGGGAGACGCCCGGGATGACGTCGAACACGGCGCTCGTGCGCGCGACCGCCTGGACCTCGGCCACCACGGCCGGGGTGGTCAGCGGGTCGCCCGCGATCAGGCGCAGCACGAGCCGGCCGGACTTGGCTTCGGTGGTCAGGTCCTTGGCGACCTCGGCGGCCTCGCCGACGGCGGGCCGGACCTCGGCGCCCTCGGCGGCCATGGCCAGCACGGCCTGCGGCACGTCGGGGTCGGTGACCACGACTTCGGCCTTGGCGAGCAGTTCCTGGGCGCGGACGGTGAGCAGGCCGGCGTCGCCGGGCCCGGAGCCCACGAAGGCTACGCGCCCGGTGGTCTTTCGCGCGGGGGTCATCTGTGCGTTTCTCCTCTTGCGGCGGCCGTGCGGGATCGCCCGGCCACAGGTCTCCTACGTTCGGATGGGTGACGCCCAGGTCACTCGGCGGGGTCGGAGAGTGCTCCGGCCCCCAGGTCCAGCAGCTCGGCGGCCAGGTCCTTGCCCAGCTGGGCGGCCTGGTCCAGGTCTGCCAGTGCGATGGCCCGGACCATGTCCACCGCACCGTTCTCGCCTTCCGCGGCGGCGGTGCCGCGCAGCGAGATCCGTTCCACGACCTTGCCGTCGGCGTCGAGATCTTCGACGATCTCGGCGAGCGCACCCACCGGCGCGCTGCACCCCGCCTCGAGCGCGGCCAGCAGAGCCCGCTCGGCCGTCACCGCGGCCCGCGTACCCTCGTCGTCCAGTGTGGACCGGAGCAGCTGCTCGAGGTCCACGTCGGCGGACCGGCACTCCACCGCCAGCGCTCCCTGTGCGGGCGCGGGCAGCATCTGGATCGGGTCGAGGGTCTCGGTGATCGCCTCGGCCCGGCCGATCCTGGCCAGTCCGGCACGCGCGAGGACGACGGCATCGAGCTCGCCGTCGGTGACCTTGCGCATGCGGGTGTCGATATTGCCGCGGATCGGCACGATTTCCAAACCGAGACCCAGCGCGCGCAGCTGCGCGGTGCGCCGCGGGGAGCCCGTGCCGACGCTGGAGCCGGGCGGCAGCTCACCGAGCGTGAGCCCGTCGCGCGCGATCAGGGCGTCCCGCGGGTCCTCGCGCGGCGGCACGGCGGCCAGCGCGATGCCCGGTTCGGGCGCGGTCGGCAGGTCCTTGTACGAGTGAACGATGACGTCGACCTCGTTGCGCAGCAAGGCTTCCCGGAGCGCCGACGTGAAGACGCCGACCCCGATCGTGGGAATCGGGGCGGAGGACTGGTCACCGGGCGTGGTCACCTTGATGATCTCGACCTCGGCGCCGGTGGCGCGCAGGGCGTCGGCGACGGTCCCGGTCTGGGCGAGCGCGAGCTTCGAACCGCGCGTACCCATGCGAATGACTCTGGTCACTACTACTTCTTCTCTGGTGGGGGCTTCGGGCTCGCCACCGCGGCGGGCGCCTGCGGGTCGAGGCAGAACAGTTCGCGCAACGCGTTCGCGTAGTCGGTCTCGGCCGTCTCGGCGGCCAGCTGCTTGACCCGCACCGTCGGCGCGTGCAGCAGCTTGTCGACCACCCGGCGGACCGTGCGGCCGACCTCCTCGCGGACCCCGGCGTCGAGCTCGGGGAGGCGGTTGTCCAGCCGGAGCAGCTCGGCGTCGACGACCTCGGCCGCGCGGCGGCGCAGCGCGGTCACGGTCGGCGTCACCTCGGCGCTGCGCTGCGCGGCGAGGTAGTCGCGCACCTCGTCGAGGACGATCCCGGTCGCCTTGGCCGTCTGGCGCTCGGTGGTCGGCGTGCCGGCCTCGCGCATGCGGCGCTGGATGGTGGCCAGGTCGACGACGCGCACGTCGGCCAGCTCGCCGACCGCCGGGTCGACGTCACGGGGCAGGCCGAGGTCGCAGACGACGAGGGGCCTGCCGCCGCGCGGCAGCACCTGCTCCGGGCCGAAGACGGCGTCCTGCGCGCCGGTGCAGCAGATCACGACGTCGGCCTCGCGGACGGCGTCGGTGACCGCGGACAGCGGGATCGCGCGGGCGGGCACGCCCTGCTCGGTGACGTTCGCGGCGAGCCGGCGGGCGCGGGCGTCGGTGCGGTTGGCCACGGTGATCTCGCCGATGCCGGCCTTCCGCAGCTGCGACGCGCTCAGCGCCCCCATCGAGCCGGCGCCGACGATGACGGCGTGCTTGCCGGTGATGTCCCCGGCCGCGGCGAGCGCTTCGGAGACGACCGACGCGCCGAGCGCGTCGAGGCCGGTCTCGGTGTGCACGCGCTTGCCGACGCGAAGCGTGGTCTGGATCAGCTCGTGCAGCGTGCGGCCGAGCGTGCCGGCTTCACGCGCGGTGGCGTAGGCCGACCGGACCTGGCCGAGGATCTGCGTCTCGCCGACGACCATCGAGTCCAGGCCCGAAGCGACGGAGAACAGGTGCTCGACGGCCGCCCCGGCGTAGTGCACGTACAGGCTGTCGTAAAGCTCGGCCGGAGCCATCCCCGCCTGGCGGGCCAGCACCTCGGAGACGTCGTTGAGGCCGCCGTGGAAGGTCTCGACGACCGCGTAGACCTCGATCCGGTTGCAGGTCGAGACGAGCATGACCTCACTGACGTGCTCGGCCTGCTGCAGCTCGTCCAGCACCTTGCCCACCTCGGGCGTCGGCACCGCGACGCGCTCGAGCGTGCTCAGCTCCGCACTCCGGTGCGAAAGACCGACCGCCAACACGCTCATGAGCGCACCACCATTCCCCGTCCGCCGTCCGGACCCGTGCCGTTCCGCCTGCCGTTGCCATTCTCGGCCGGAAGCACCGCACCCGATAATCCGGAATTGCCCTGATTACCGGCGGCTGAGGCTTCACTGTCCGCTCGGCGGGCCACATGGAACGAGAGTATCTGCAGCTCCACGGCCAAATCCACTTTCCGGACCTCAATGTGAGCCGGAACTTGCAGCACGACGGGAGCAAAGTTGAGGATGCACTGGACACCGCCCGCGACCAGCCGGTCACACACCGATTGCGCGGCGGTGGGCGGGGTGGCGATCACGCCGATGGAGACGCCCCGCTCGGCGCAGATCCGGGGGATGTCGTCCATGTGCGACACCGGGAGGCCGCCGACCGGCACGCCGATCAGGTCCGGGTCCAGGTCGAACAGCGCTTCGACCGGGAAGCCGCGCCCCGGGAAGCCGCCGTAGTTGGCCAGCGCGTGGCCCAGGTTGCCGATGCCGACCACGGCGACCTTGTGCTGGCGGGTCAGGCCGAGGATGCGCTCGATCTGGCTGACCAGGACGCCGACCTCGTAACCGACCCCGCGGGTGCCGTAGGAACCCAGGTAGGAGAGGTCTTTCCGCAGCTTCGCGGAATTGACGCCCGCCGCCTGCGAGAGCTCTTCGCTCGAAACGGTCGTCGCACCCTGCTCGGACATTCCGGACAGAACGCGGAGGTAGACGGCGAGCCGGGCGACCGCGGCCTCGGGAATGGACTTCGCCCGGACGGCCTCGGGGGCATCCCCGTTGCGGCCGTTCGCCTCGGCGGGTACCGCGGGCATCTCGGCGGTCGGTGCGTTGTCGGCGTCCGGGGTGGCCGGACGGCGAGGCCGTCGTGGCGTTCGCCCCGGAGGAGCCGCCGCGTCCGCCGCGTCGCGCCTCCCCCGCTGTGTCACCACGCCGTTGTCTCCTGCCCGCTGTGCCCGACTGGCGGCATCGCCACGACCATTCGGAACTGTGTCTTGACCCAGGACCCGGCGTCCGGTTCGATACCGGCCGCCCGGGCGATGGCCCTACGGTAGACCACTTGTGAACGCACGCACAAAGTCACAGGTCGGAGGCGGTTCGGGAGCCGCGCGCGGGTGGCGGCGATCACGACACGGCGTCAGAATCCTTGTCCGCCAGGCACTTCCGGGCTCAGCGGGCGTCGACGGTGATCGAGTGCGTGCCCGTGGCTGCCCTCGCCGGCGCGGCGAGCGGACCGGCCTGCGCGGTGAACGGCTCCCGCGAGCCGGGCGCCATCCCGGGGCCGCGACTGCTGCGGGCGGGGTGGCTCAGTGGGCGTCGAGGGTGATCGAGTGCCAGCCGGTGGCCCCGTCCGGCACCGGGTCCGCGCGGTTCTCCGTCTGGGTGTAACCACCCGCATCGGTGGCCCGGACGGACGCCTGGTGCGTCCCCTTCGGCACGTCGAGCTCGATCCACCACAGCCGCCAGGTGTCCTTGCTCACCTCGGCCGCGAGCGTGGCTTCCCGCCACTCCCCCTGGTCGAGCCGGACCTCGACCTTCGCGACGCCGGTGTGCTGCGCCCAGGCCGTGCCGGTGAGCCGGACCTTGCCCGCGGTGACGCCGGCGAACCCGCTCGGCGTATCGATCCGCGATTCGGTCTTGATCGGCGCCTGCTCGGCCCACCCCCGGCTGAGCCAGTACGCCTGCCGGGCATCCCATCGGGTGAATTCGAGGGATTTGACCCACTTCGTCGCCGACACGTAGCCGTACAAGCCGGGGATGACGATCCGCGCCGGGAAGCCGTGCTCGACCGGCAGCGGCTCGCCGTTCATCCCGATCGCCAGCATCGCGCCGCGCTCCGGGTCGAGCGCGACGTTCGCCGGGGTGCCGCACGTCCAGCCGTCGACGCTGGTGGCGAACATCTGCTCGGCGCCCGCCTGCACGCCGGCCTCGTCCAGCAGACCGGCGAGGTCGACGCCGATCCACGTCGCGTTCGAGATGAGCGGGCCGCCGACCTCGTTGGAGACGCACGTCAGCGTCACCCGGCGTTCGACCAGCGGCCGGGTGCGGATGTCCGCGTACGAGAACGTCACCTCGCGGTCGACCATCCCGTGCACGCGGAGGCTCCAGTCCTCGGCGCGGACCTGCGGCACGACCAGCGCGGTGTCGATGCGGTAGAAATCCGCGTTCGGCGTGATGAACGGCGGGGAGCCGAGCTTCACGAAGTCGGCGTCGGCGGGCAGCGGCGGGGCGGTGCGGGCGGGCACGAGCGGCCCGACGGCGATCCGCGAGTCCTCGGCGTTCGAGCTGGTCCCGGCCACCTGGCCGACGACGGCGGCGACGCCCGACCCCGCGGCCACGCCGACCCCGGCACGCAGGAACTTGCGCCGCGACGCCCCCGAAGCGCCGCTTTCACGTGAAAGTGCCGCCCCCTGGTGGTCGCTTTCACGTGAAAGTGCCGCTCGGTGCAGGAAGGTGAACACTGTGAGGCCGGCGACCAGGGCGGCGACCGGCGCGAGCAGCGACACCTGCCCGAGGTCGCTGCGCGCGAACACCGCCGCGACCCCGGCGGCACCGAGCACGACGACGAGCACTTGCCCGGCCCGCGGCGTCCGGCGCGAGAGCTGCCCGGCCAGCAGCCCGAGCAGGACCAGCACCACCGCCAGGCCGAGCTTGAGCACCGGCTTGTCCCAGGTGCCCAGCGTCCGCTCGGCCCACTTCACGATGCCGCTCGGGCTGTGGTCGACGACGTAGTCGGCCACCGCGATGAACGGCGAAGCCGTGTACCCGACGAAACCGGCGACGAGGTGGCCCACCCCGAGGGCGGCGGCCAGCGCCAGCAGGCCGATCAGCGTCGCGACCGGCAGCGACAGGCGTTTCGGCGTCTCGGGCGGCGCGTCCTGGAGAGTGCTCACGCCTCCATCTTCGGAGCACTCGCTCCGGAAGGCGGCCCGATGTGGCTTACGGACGTGTTACGGATCAGGCCAGCGCGCGCCGCAGCCGGTCCTCTTCGACGCGCCAGTACCCGTGCTCGGCGCCGTCGACCAGGATCACCGGCACGCGGTCGCCGTACTCGGCGCGCCACTCCGGGTCGGTGTCGACGTCCTCGGCCTTCCAGGCGACGCCGAGCTCCCCGCAGATCCGGGCGACGTCGGCCTCCGCGACCTCGCAGAGGTGGCAGCCGTCCCGGCCCATGACCGTCACTTCGTGCGCCATACCGTCCTTCCTACCGCAGCCGCAGCCGGCGCAGCTTCCCGGTGGCCGAGTGCGGCAGCGACTCGGCGAACTCCACCGCGTGCGGCACCTTGTAGCCGGCCAGGTGGGCCGCGCAGTGGTCGACGACCTGCTGCTCGGACAGCGACGCCCCGGCCGCGGGCACGACGAACGCCTTCACCGCTTCGCCGCTTCGCTCGTCCACCACCCCGACGACCGCCGCCTCGGTCACCTCCGGCAGCTCATCGATCACTGCCTCCACCTCGCGCGGGAAGACGTTGAAGCCGTTGACGATGATCAGGTCGTTGGCCCGGTCGACCAGGTGCAGGTCGCCGTCGGTGTCGAGGTAGCCGACGTCGCCGGTGCGGAACCAGCCCTCGGCGTCCGGCCCCTGGCCGCCGTCGGGCCAGTACCCGGAGAACAGGTTGGCGCCGCGGATCGACACCAGCCCGGTCTCGCCGTCGGCCTCGAAGACGTCGTCGACGTCGTCGGGGTCGAGCGGCACGGACTGGTCGGTGCCGTCGCTGTCCACCAGCCGCAGCTCGATCCCGGGCAGCGGCCTGCCGACCGAGCCGGGCTTCGGGTAGCCGGTGACCAGCGTGGAGGTCACCACCGGCGCGCATTCGGTGAGGCCGTAGCCCTCGTAGACGTCGAGGCCGGCGGCCTCGCGGATGGCGGTCAGCACCTTCGGGTGCAGCGGCGCCGCGCCGGACGTCATCCGCCGCACGGTGGCGAGGCCGCGGCGGAGTGCGTCGGCGCCGAGCGCGGCGAACTCGCCGTACATCGTCGGGACGCCGGTGATCGAGGTGACGCGGTGTTCGGCGCAGTCGTCCAGCGTGCGCTGCGGTTCGAAGCGCTCCGAGAGGACCGCGGTCGCGCCGGCCGCGGTGGCCTGCAGGAGGCCGGGCCCGAGGCCGTAGACGTGGAAGAGCGGGATGGTGATCAGCACGCGGTCGTCGTGCTCGAGCACCCCGTCGACCGCGCTGATCTGCGCCAGGTTCGCCAGCAGCGCGCGGTGCGACAGCATCACCCCGCGCGGCGGCCCGGTGGTGCCGGACGTGTACGAAATGACCGCGATGTCCTCACCGGCCCGGCCGGCGTCGGCGCCTTCGCCTCCTCCGTCCGGGTCACCTCCCGGCGTGAGACCGCTCACGCCGTCCGGCAGGGCCTCGTCCGCTTCGCGCTGGATGACGACCTTCGCCCCGCTGTGCTCGAGCAGCTTCCCCAGTTCGGGCCCGGGCGCCTGCGGCGACAGCGGCACCACCACGGCCCCCGCCCGCAGCGCGCCGAAGAAGGCGACCACGAAGTCCACCGACGTCGGCAGCCGCAGCCCGACCCGGTCGCCGGGCCCGACGCCGGCGTCGGCCAGCCGGCGGGCCTGGGCCTGGGCGGCCGCGTCGGCTTCGCGGTAGGTGAGTCCTCTCCCGGTGCCGGTCTCGAGCACGGCGGGGTGGTCCGGCCACGTGGCCACGGCCCGGGCGAGCAGCCCGCCGACTCCCGCTTGCGTCGCCTCTTGCGCACTCACCCGCGACCCGCCTCTCCTCGCCCGGCGCGAACCGTTGCAAGTCTGTCATCTGAAGCGACGTCATGGGTGCCGAGCGGCAGCGTCGCGTCTGCGCAACCCCGGAACCACTACCTACTTAGCGGTAACCACACGTATGCTGCACTGCGTCGCGCCCGGTGGCGTTGATCACCGCCGCGACCGGAGAGAGGGAGTCGCCGTGACGAACTTGCCTGCCCACGAGTTCGTGGGGCATGCGAGACGGCAGGCCCCTGCTCGTCCGGGTGCCGGGGGTACCGTGGCCCGCTGGGTCGAAGCCGCCGCCGGAGGTGCCGCCCGATGACCGTGCCGACCGCCGTGAGCCGCGGCCCCGTCTCGATGTTCGCCGAGCGCGTCTTCGGGCGGCCGTCGGCCGTGCCGCTGAGCAGGCAGGCGTCCGACGACGAGAGCGCCGAAGCGGCGAAGGCCGAGGCCTGGGACCTGGTGCGCGCCGCGCAGGACGGCGACTCGTCCGCCTTCGGCCGGCTTTACGACCGCTACGTCGACGTCGTCTACCGCTACGTGCTGTTCCGGCTCGGCGACCGCGACCTCGCCGAGGACGTCACCAGCGAGACGTTCCTGCGCGCGCTGCGCCGCATCACGTCGGTGAGCTACCAGGGACGTGACGTCGGCGCCTGGTTCGTCACCATCGCCCGCAACCTCGTGCTCGACCACGTGAAATCGAGCCGGTTCAAGCTCGAGGTGGTCACCGACGAGGTGACCGAACCCGGTTCGGCGCCGTTCAGCGTCGGCGCGACCGCCCAGGTGGGCCCCGAGCAGGAGGCGATCAGCCGCGCCACCCGCGCCGAGCTGCTGCGCTGCGTCGCGGAACTCGGCGCCGACCAGCGGGAATGCATCATCCTGCGGTTCCTGCAGGGACTGTCCGTCGCCGAGACGGCCGAGATCATGAACCGCAACGAAGGCGCGATCAAGGCGCTGCAGCACCGCGCGGTACGCCGATTGGCACAACTCCTGCCCACCGGATTGCGCTGAACCCGCGAACTTTTCCGTTCGTCGGCCGAATCGGGTAACCCTCACGGCTTCTGGATCGTTACCCCACGCAGACCGGTGTCAGGACCGGCCGAAGCCCGGGATGGAGAGCAGCGCCGTGAGGTTTGCGCGTGAGCGAGCCGAGAGCGAGCGGTTCGCGCGCGCCCTGGAACCGTCGCCGGTGAGCCGGGACGGCGAGTTCGCCGGCGAACTCGCGCTCGTCGGCGCGCTGCGCGAACTCGGCGCGGCCGGGGCCCCGGACCTGGAGACGCGGCAGCGGATCCGCGCGGAGATCGCGGACCGCCTGGAGACGGCGGCGGCCACCACCCCACGTCGGAGGTGGCGGCCGCGGACCGCCGACCTGGTGGCCGCCGCGCTCTTCCTCTTCCTCGTCCTCTCCGGCCTGACGCTGGTGCTCTCCCGCACCGCGCTGCCCGGTGACCCGCTGTACGGCGTGAAGCGCGCCGGCGAGTCGACAGCGCTGGGCCTGACGTTCGGTGACCAGGAAAAGGCCCGCAAGCACCTCGAGTTCGCCACCAACCGGATCACCGAGCTCGGCGAGCTGGCCACCCAGGACGCGAGCGAAGCCGACTACCGGACCGCCTACGACGACTTCGCCACCGACCTGCGGGCCGGCGTCGCCCAGATGTCGGCCGTGGCGACCAGCGACGGTGGCGGGGCGCAAGCGCTCTCCGACGTCCGGCTGTGGGCGCGCAACCAGGCGGCGAGACTGGCGGCGCAGCCGCTGCCGGCCGACGCGGCCCCGGTCTTCGGCGACGTCCGGGACCTGCTGGGCCAGGTCCAGCAGCGCACCAGCGGGCTGGCGGCGCGGATGAACTGCTACCAGATCACCACCGGCACGTCCGACGACCTCGGCCCGCTCCCGGCGACCGGCGAGTGCACGCGGCGGCCGCTCCCGGCCGCGGGCAGCCAGCCGACGTCGGCCTCGGTCGCGCCGTCGTCGGCGGGGAGCACGGACCCGGCTGCGACCGGCACGCAGCTGCCGCCGCCGGACGCCGCGGCGACCCCCGGTATCCCCGCTCCGACCGGCGGGGTGACCCCGCCCCCGGTGTACGGCCAGCCGCCGGCGACGTCCCGGCCCCCGGCGACGACCACCACGACACCCGCGCCGCCGCTGGTTTCGATCCCGCCCTTGCTGCCGGGTCTCCCGCCGATCGTGATCGGCTGAGGTCCGGCCCACACCTGCGACGACGCGGTGGGCGGCTCGCTACCCTGTGCAAAGGACCGGACGTCCGCAGGGACGTGGCCAGACGTGGGCAGTCGTGGAGGCGGTGTGCGTGTCAGCTTGGCGTGGCAGGGACAAGAGTCAGGAGCTCGAACGGCTCGCCGCGCTCGCGGGCGAGGCGTCGGCCGAGGCCGCCCATGCCCGCGTGGTCTCCGAAGCCGCTGAGCCCCCCGCCCCGCCGGCGCCGCCGGACCTCACCGCCGCCGCGTTCTTCGACGTCGACAACACGATGATGATGGGCGCGTCGATCTTCTACTTCGCCCGCGGGCTCGCGGCGCGGAAGTTCTTCACGTCCTCGGACCTGGCCGGGTTCGTCTGGGGCCAGATCAAGTTCCGGCTCGGCGGCCGCGAGAACAAAGAGGACATCAAGACCCACCGCGAGCGCGCACTGTCCTTTGTGGCCGGCCGCACGGTGGCGGAGCTGACGTCGATCAGCGAAGAGATCTACGACGAGCTGATGGCGGACAAGATCTGGTCCGGCACGCGCGCACTGGCCCAGATGCACCTGGACGCGGGCCAGCGCGTCTGGCTGGTGACCGCGACCCCGATCGAGCTGGCGGCGATCATCTCCCGCCGGCTCGGGCTGACCGGCGCGCTCGGCACGGTGGCGGAGACGCGTGACGGTGTGTACACGGGCCGCCTGGTCGGCGACCTGCTGCACGGCCGCGCGAAAGCCCACGCGGTGCGGGCGCTGGCGTCGCGCGAGGGGCTGAACCTCAAGCGCTGCACCGCGTATTCGGATTCGGCGAACGACATCCCGATGCTGTCGGTGGTGGGCACGGCGGTGGCGGTCAACCCGGACGGCGGGCTGCGCGACGTGGCCCGGGCGCGCGGCTGGGAGATCCGCGACTTCCGCACCGGCCGCAAGGCGGCGAAGATCGGCGTGCCGTCGGTGCTGGGCGCGGGAGCGCTGGCCGGCGCGGTGGCGGCCGGGATGGCCTACCGCCGCCGCTGACGCTGTCTTCGGTACAGCCTGCTGTACCGGCCTTCGGGGTGTCCGCGGGAGTGACCTCACCCCCCGCCGGCTGGTGTGCTTCGTCCACCGGAACAGCGGCTCCCGAAGGGACAGTGTGGTGACGACCCGTGTGGACATCGGAGAAGAGCGGACCGACGGCGGTACCGGGTGGCGAGATCGGATCCGCCGTCACCCGTTGACGTGGTTCTTCGGCCTGGCCAACCTGCTGAGCTGGATCGCGTGGACGCCCTACATCCTGTCGGAGAACGGGCTGGGCGTCCTGCACTTCCGCTTCCCGGAGGTCCTCGGCACGGCGCAGTTCGCCGGCGTCCTGCCGGGCGCCTACCTCGGCCCCATCGGCGCGGCTTTCCTGGTGACCGCGGTCGCCGACGGCCGCGCCGGGCTCCGCCGCTGGACGGGGCGGCTGTTCAAGTGGCGCGTCCACTGGCTCTGGTACGTGGGTGTCGTGCTGAGCGTGCCCGCCGTCCTCACGGGCGCCACGATCGCGCTGTCGGAGCAGAACCCCCTCGTGCCGGCCGTGGCCACGCTGGCGGCGTACCTGCCGGGCCTGCTCCTGCAAATGGTCACGACCGGTCTCGCCGAGGAGCCGGGCTGGCGGGACTTCGCCCTGCCCCGCCTCCAGCGCCGCTACGGACCCCTCGGCGGCACGCTGATCCTCGGCCCGCTGTGGGGCGTGTGGCACCTGCCCCTGTTCTTCACCGAGTGGGGCGGCTGGCCGGACGTGACCTGGCTGACGCCGATCGAGTTCATCGCCACCTGCGTCACCTTCAGCATCGTGATGACCTGGGTGTTCAACCGCACCGGCCAGAGCCTGCCGCTGGCCATGCTGCTGCACACCAGCGTCAACAACTTCTTCTCGCTCGCCTGGTCGGAGATGTTCCCGGGGCTGACGGCCCGGGACACCACGCACGCGTTCCTGCTGGCCTCGGGCGTGGTGTCGCTCGTGCTGCTCGTCGCGACCCGGGGGCGCCTCGGCTACCAGCGTGCGGCGACGGAACCCGCGCCCTGACGTCTCACCGGCCGAGCCGGGCGGTGTCCCTGAGGTAGTGCAGCACGGCGGTGACCCGGCGGTCGGCTCGATCCGCCGGGGTGAGGCCGAGCTTCGCGAAGATGCTGCGGATGTGCTTGTGCACCGCGCCGTCGGTGACGACGAGCCGTTCGGCGATGGCGCCGTTGCCGAGGCCTTCCGCCATGAGCGCCAGCACTTCGCGCTCTCGCGCGCTGAGCCGCTCGAGCCGGTTGCCCGGGCGGCTGCGCGTCAGCAGCTGGGCGACGACCTCCGGGTCGATCGCGGTGCCGCCGTCCACGACCCGGTGCAGGGCGTCGAGGAACTCCTCGACCCGGCCGACGCGCTCCTTGAGCAGGTAGCCGAGCCGGGCGCCGCCGTCGGTGAACAGCTCGGTGGCGAACGCCTGCTCGACGTGGGCGGAGAGCACGAGCACCGCGAGCCCCGGCTGACGGCGGCGGGCCTCGACGGCGGCGGTGATCCCCTCGTCGGTGTGCGTCGGCGGCATCCGGACGTCCACAATGGCCAGGTCCGGCGCGTGTTCGTCCACCGCGGCGAGGAAGTCCTCGGCGTTGGCCACGGCGGCCCGCACGTCGACACCCTCGGCGCGCAGCAGCATCGCGACACCCTCGCGCAGCAGCGGGTCGTCCTCGGCGATCACGATCCGCACGGCAGGCTCACCACCAGGGTCGTCGGGCCGCCGGCCGGGCTGGCCAGCGCGAAGGTCCCGTCGTGGGCTTCGACGCGGCGCCGGATGCCGGTGAGCCCCGACCCGGTGTCCTCATCCGCCCCGCCGCGGCCGTCGTCGGTGACCTCCACCTGCACCCGGTCTCGATCCCGCTCGTGGCGGAGCCGGACCGTGGCGGCGCTCGCCCCGCTGTGCTTGGCGACGTTCGTGAGCGCCTCGGCGACCACGAAGTAGGCGGTCACCTGGACCGAGACCGCCGGGTGGGCGGGCAGATCGGCGTCGATCCGGCAGGTCACCGGGCAGTCGGCGGCCAACGCGGTGAGCGCGTCGGGAAGGCTGCGTTCGGTCAGCACCGGCGGCAGGATGGTGCGCACCACCCCGCGCAGTTCGGCGAGCGCCTGCTCGCCGGCGTCCTGGGCGCGGCCGATGATCTCCTCGGCGGCGGCGGGATCCCGCGCCAGCGCCCGCTTCGCGGCACCGAGCAGCACGTTCACCGCGACGAGCCGGTTCTGCGTGCCGTCGTGCAGCGACCGTTCGATCCGCCGCAGTTCGGCGGCGTGGGCGTCGAGTGCGGCCGCGCGCGTGGCGGTGAGCTCGACGACGCGCAGTGCGAGGTCCATCCCGCGGTGGGGCGACAGCAGCCGCTTCCCCGGCCACGCCTGCCACCGGTCCAGCACCGGCACGACCACGACCGTGACGACCAGCGTCGCGACGCCGAACAGGCAGATCGCGAAGGCGTCCCCCCAGTCCGTCGCCGTGAAGAACCCCTGGGCCGGAGTGGCGTCGCCGGGCGCGACGAACCACCACCACACCGGGAACGAGGCGTCGTGCATGACGTCCACGGCCAGGGTGAGGGCGGTCAGGCTGAGGAGCAGCCCGAACGTGCCGTGGCAGACGACCCAGCCCAGTTCACGCCGGACGGAGGTCTCGGCGAGGGCGGCACGCGGGTTCCCCGGTACGGGTGGCGGGTGGAGGACCTCCAGCCGCGTCCGCTCCCGGTCGGCGACGGTGCGCACCAGGCGCAGAGCGGCGGGCACCAGCAGGATGCCGACGCCGGCCACGCACAGCACTGCCGTCCCGAGCACCCACAGCGAGGCCGCGACCGCCAGCACGGCGGTGCCCATGCCCACGACGAGCCGCTCCAGCGCGTCCAGCGCAGCACGGGCGCGGACGACCGGGTGCCACGGCCGGGCGTCCTCGGTGGCCATCCCGGAGAGGATAGAGCACCGGGCAGCTCAGCCGCGGAAGACCGACTTCCGCTGCGAAAGCCGCCGGTAAAGCGTCTGCTGGATCGACTCCCGCACCTGGTCGGTCAGCTGGAACACCAGCATCGGATCGTCGACGGCGTCCGGGCCGTAGGAGTCGGTCGCGATCGGCTCGCCGAACTCGATGCTCCACTTCGTCGGGAGCGGAACCGCGCCCAGCAGGCCCAGCATCGGGAAGAACGGCGTCACCGGGAAGTACGGCAGCCCCAGCATCCGGGCCAGCACCTTGATGTCGCCGACCTTCGGGTAGATCTCCTCGGCGCCGATGACCGACACCGGGATGATCGGGACGCCGGCGCGCAGCGCGGCCGACACGAAGCCGCCGCGGCCGAAGCGCTGCAGCTTGTAGCGGGAGGCGAACGGCTTGCCGACCCCCTTGAAGCCCTCCGGCCACACCCCGACCAGCTCACCCTGGCGCAGCAGGCGTTCGGCGTCCGCGTGGCAGGCCAGCGTCTGACCGGACTTGCGGGCGAACGACCCCACCAGCGGCACCTGGAACACCAGGTCGGCGCCCAGACCGCGCAGGTGCCGGCCGCCGGTCTCGTCGTGGACCGCCACCGCCGTCATCAGGGAGTCGAGCGGGATCGTGCCCGAGTGGTTGGACACCAGCAGCGCGCCGCCGGACGCGGGGAGGTTTTCGACGCCGTGCGTGTCGACGCGGAACCACTTCTTGTACAGCGCGCGCAGCGGCGGGAGGAACACGACGTCGGTCAGCTCGGCGTCGAAGCCGAACTCGTCGACGGTGTAGTCGCCCGTCAGGCGGTCGCGGATGAAGGTGAGCGCGGAGCGGGCCGCGTCCGAAAGGACCTCGGGGGCCTGCGCCTCCTGATCGGCGCCGGGGAAGGCGACGACCGGCGCCGCGTTTTCCCGGGCTGCTTCTCCTTCGCGCAGATCCTGCTCCGCGGTCACCGCTTCGGGCTTCTCCCGGCCCGGTCCGTGCAGGGGGATGACCTGCGCCTCGGCACCGCCCACGGTCTCCGCCTCGCTTTCGAAGTCGTCCAAGTCCTGCGGTCTGCTGGGCCGTCCCGGCCCGCCGGAAGGCCTGCCATGCCCATCGGAGCTTCGCTCCCGGCCGGGGGCTCCGCCACCCGGACCCCCGAAAGGCCTGCTCATCGGCTCTGCCCGGTCGCCGCGGCGACGAGCACCTTGCCGGCCAGTCCGGCCAGCCTGCCGCCGTCGAGCACCGGGCGGAGCCCGCGTCCCACGACGTAGTCGTCGAACGCCTCCCGCGTGGTCCACCGCGGGGTGTACCCGAACTCCCGCTTCAGCTTGGCGATGTCGACGACCCGGCCGAAGTTCAGCAGCCGGACCTGGTCGGCGGAGAAGTCCACCACGCGGGCGCCGCGCAGGACCTTGCCGACCGACGGCACCACGCTCCGCGGCATCGGCAGCTCGACCCGGCCGGCTCGCCGGATCGCCTGCGAAAGGGTGAGTACCCCTTCCGCGCCGACGTTGAACACGCCGGGCTTGTCGATCAAGGTCGCCCGCTCGAGCACGGACAACGCGTCCGAGGAGTGCAGCAGCTGGATGCGCGCGTCGTAGCCGAAGACCGTCGGCACCACAGGCAGCGCGAAGTAGCGGGCGAGGACGGTGTCGGTCTCGGGACCGATGATGTTGGCGAAGCGGAACAGCGTCGTGGTGATGTCGGGGCGGCGGCGCACCAGGCCGCGCACGTACCCCTCCATCTCGACGGCGTCCTTCGCGTACCCGCTGGTCGAGGTGGGGATGAGCTCGGAGTCCTCGGTGAACACGGCCTGCGAGCGGGCGCCGGCGCCGTAGACGGCCGCCGTCGACTTGACCACCAGCTTGCGGACCAGCGGGGACCGCTGGCAGGCGGCCAGCAGCCGCATGGTGCCGATGACATTGACTTCCTTGATCGCCGTGCGGCGGCCCGGTCCGGCGGGGTGGACGGTGCAGGACGCGTGCACCACCGTGTCGACCCCGGCCGTGCTGATCACCTTGGCGATCAGCGGGTTGCGGATGTCGGCGCGGACGAACTCCGCGTGGCCCATGCGTTGCAGGACGGTCTTGTGCGGGGGGACGGTGTCGACACCGATGACCCGTTCGAAGTCGGGGTTGTTGCCCAGCCTGGCGAGCAGTTTCCCGCCGAGTTCCCCGGCGACCCCGGTGACGAGCACGATGTTCGAGGGCATGCGACTCCCTGCGGCGTAGGGCGTGTGGCGGGGTGGACGGTCACCCGAGGCGCGCGAACCTGCACTCACTGGAAGCATCGCGCGGACGCCGTTGAGATGTTACCGCTCTTCAGTGGTAGCTCGGGCCTGTCTCACGTGCTATTGCCCACGGTTCGCCGGAAAGCGACGCACGCCTCACTCGAACGGGCGGACGTGCCCACCGCATGGACGTGGCCCGCCCAGAGACTGGACGGGCCACGGTTGCGCTAAGCCGGATTTACTTGCCGGCCTTGCGACGCTGCACTCGCGTGCGGCGAAGCAACTTGCGGTGCTTCTTCTTCGACATGCGCTTGCGGCGCTTCTTGATCACAGAGCCCATGGGCGCTCCTTAGGTCGACGTCGGTCACGCTGCCCGGCGCAGCGTCCAACGGGTGGAGCGCACAGGCACGAGCGGTTTTCCAGGTTACCCGTGACGGTTCGCGGGCCGGTCAGCGGGCACGCTGTAGCGCTGCGCGCCGCAGGCCACGGCGTGCCCGGCGACCGTCAGCCCACGTCGTAATAGGCACCCTGCAGGTACTCGTGCACTGCTTTTTCCGGCACCCGGAAGGACTTCCCGACCCTGACGGCGGGCAGCTCACCCGAGTGCACGAGACGGTAGACGGTCATCTTGGAGACCCGCATCAGCGTGGCCACTTCGGCGACCGTCAAGAACTGGACCTGCCCGACTGCGGGCAAATCCTCCTTTTTGTTCGGCGACATGTTTACCGCGTCCTTCGACACGTGTCGCGCCACGAGGCTTCCCCACCTGTGGTATCGACACGCACGTGCTCTATCGAGAGTAGCGGGACTGGTGGGACTAATGCGACGCCTGTCACCGAGATGGGCTCCTACCAGCGCTAACGCACAAGCACCCGCTCGTGCAAGACCTCCGGAATCGCCCTTTCCGGCGAATCGGGGGCCGTCGGGTCAGCTCTCGTGGGCCTTCCCGAGCTCCACCGACCGGTCCTTCGCCGCCTCGATGGCCGCCAGCATCGCCGCGCGAACCCCGTGCTTCTCCAGCTCGCGGATGGCGTTGATGGTCGTCCCCGCGGGCGAGGTCACGGCCTCGCGCAGCAGCACGGGGTGCTCGTCGGACTCGGCGAGCATCTTCGCCGCCCCGACGGCCGACTGGATGATCAGCTGCCCGGCCAGCGCCCGCGGCAGACCCAGCAGGATCCCGGCGTCGATCATGGCCTCGACCAGGTAGAAGAAGTAGGCCGGCCCGGACCCGGACAGCGCCGTGACGGCGTCCTGCTGCGCTTCGGGCACCTCGACGACCCGGCCGACGTGCGAGAGCAGGTCCCGCACCACGGCCAGGTGGTCCGCGGTCGCGTACCGGCCCGCGGAGATGGCGCTCATGGCCTCGTTGACCAGCATCGGCGTGTTCGGCATCACCCGCACGACGGGGACGCCCTCGGCGAGCCGGCGTTCGTACAGCGAGGTGGGCAGCCCGGCGCACAGCGACACGACGAGCGACGACGGCCCGAGCAGCGGTGCCAGCTCGTCCAGCACCGGCTCGATGTCCTGCGGCTTCACGGCCACGACCAGGATGTCGGCGCGCTTCGCGGCTTCCTCGACCTCGACGCCGCGGACGCCGTAGCGCGCGGTGAGCTCCTCGACGCGCGCGGGATACCGCTCGGTGAAGAGAAGCGCGCCCGGCTCGTGGCCGCCGTGCAGCAGCCCCGAAAGCAACGCCTCGCCGATCTTGCCCGCACCCAGCACCGCGATGACCGTCATGGCTCCCAGCGTGCCAAACGCGCCTCGGCGGCCCGGTGCCGGGGCGCAGGGCACCAAAGCGGCTGCCACCCCCGGAACCAGGAGCGGCCGCGCGCACCCCGATGTCGCTCGGGCCGCTCAGCCGCCCGGTGCCGGTGCCAGGCCCAGCTGGCGGGCCTGGCACACCAGCCGGCCCTGGGCGTCGACCACCGTCGCGTCGGAGTCGAACCACGACTCGTGCACCGACCTCGACTCGACCAGCACCCGCAGCCAGCCCGGCGCGGGGCGGGTTCGCAACAGGGCCGTCAGCTGCACCGTGGGTGCCCAGCCGATCCGGCCGAGGTTCATCACCACCGGGGGGTTCACATCGGACGCCAGCAGCGTGAAGTACGGGTCGGCCAGGCCGTGGCGCGGCCGGACCCACAACCGCATCCGGGGCGGCTCGCCCGTGCGGCCGCTCAGGTAGCCCGCGGTCGCCGGATCCAGCCGGACCTCGCAGCCCTTGGCCAGGTTGAACGGGCCTTCGGCGCTGTCGGACATGGCGAGCGCGCCCGGCGGGGGCTCGGCGGGCATCGACGGCACGTCCGTCCACTCCGGGCGCCGCATCGGCAGCCGTCCCGTGGTGATCCTGGCCTCGACGCAGCTGCGGCCGCGCTGTTCGAGCCGGACCTCGACAACCGTCGCGCGGCGGCCGACCTTGCGGACGTCCGTGCGCAGCAGCACCGGGCCGAGCGCGGGGGCGTGCAGGAACTCGGCGCTGACGACGAGGGGCTCCGCGTGCGGCTCACCGCGCTCGTGCAGTGCGGAGATCGCCGCCTTCGCCAGCAGAGCGAGCAGGAAACCCCCGTGCGGGTGCGAGCCGATGGCCCATTCCGCACGCAGCACCGCGGTGAAGGTGCCGTCCCCCAGCGACCGCGCCGCACTCGCCGTGTCGAAGGACACGGCGGTGCCGTCCATTCCGCTCACGAACGGTCCGCGCCATTTCGGGAATCGGGGTAGGTGACGAGCAACGAGAGCGACGGTTTCACGGTCCGAACTTTACGGGTTCGACCCGCGGAAATGCACTCGGGCGCAGTTGTGTCCTGTCGGAACGTGCTCGGTTATTGCCCGAGGTGGAACCGCGCGAACAACAGCGCCTCGGCCAGATCGCGCACCCGCTGGGCCGGGGTGACGGCGTGCCGGGTGTTGATCTCCAGCACGATCTGGCCCCCGAAACCGTTGCTGACCAGCTTTTCGAGCAGTTCGGCGCAGGGCTGGCCGCCGCGCCCGGGTACCAGGTGTTCGTCCTTGGGGACACCGGTGCCGTCGGCCAGGTGGACGTGGGTGAGGCCCTCGCCCATCCGCTCCGCCAGTGCCAGCGCGTCCATCTCCGCTGCCGCTGTGTGGGACAGGTCGAGCGTGTAGTGCCGGAACCCGACGTCGGTCGGATCGATCGACGGCCGGAACGCGGACATGCGGGAATTCCGCGAACCGCCGGGCGGGCGGACCTTGAACATGTTTTCGACGGCGATTTCGACGCCACTGGACTCCTCCAGTTCGTCGACCAGATCGCCGAACGCATCGCCGTACCGGCGCTGCCAGCGGAACGGCGGGTGCACCACCACCGTGCGCGCGCCGAGCTCGAGGGCGGCGTCGACGGACATCCGCAGCCGCACGGCCGGGTCCGGCGACCAGATCCGCTGCGTGATCAGCAGCGACGGCGAGTGCACCGACAGCACGGGCACCCCGGTGCGCCGCGACCACCGCCGCAGCGCCGTGACGTCCTGGCTGACGGCGTCGGCCCAGACCATCACCTCGACGCCGTCGTAGCCGAGTTCGGCGGCCAGCTCGAAGGCCGTCCCCGCCTTGAGGGGCCACACGGACGCCGTGCTGAGTCCCACGGGGATCGGCTGCTCGTCTGTCACGCGCGCCATCCTGCCTCGTCACCGACGGTGCGCGGCGCCGCCGGGCCGCTAACGGGACGCGGATCACCGCGTGGCACCGGCCCGGCTCACCGCCCGCCGGAGCGGGCCGGCGGCGGCAGCGGCCGGGTCAGCGGCCGACGAGCAGCAGCGCGGCCGGGGAGACCGTCACCACGAGGCCCACCAGCACCGCCAGCACCGTGGTCTGCAGGTCTTCGGCGCGGCGGATCTTCCGCACGATCCAGACCAGCGCGACGACGACCAGCAGCGCCGCGATCAGCGCGGCGGCCGGGATGTTCACCCAGAGCCAGTTGAAGCCGAGCCAGACGGCGGCACCGCCGACGACGCCCATCGCCAGCTGGCCGGCCAGCGCCAGCCACTGTTTGCCGGGCGAGGCCGCGGGCTCCGGCTCCAGGGCCGGCTCGGGGACGTCGTCGTACTCGTCGTCTTCGTAGCCTTCGCCCTGCTCGTAGGCGTAGTCGTCCTGCTCGAAGTCCGGGCCGTCCGCCGGGTAGTCGTCGGCGAACTCGCGCTCGTAGGGCTCGAGGTCGTCCGGGATCGGCGTCCGCGAGGCGCGGTCGCCGGGCGCGAACGGCATCGGCGGCGGGTACCCGCCGGTCGGCGGCCCCGCGTCGTAGGCGGCCTGGTAGCCGCTGCTCTCCGGGGCGAAGCCGTCGGGTTCGAAGTCGTCCTCGGGGTAGCCGTCGTCCGGGGCATCGGTGGGCACCACCGGCATCACGCCGATTTCGGTGTCCTCCATCTGCTCCTTCTGCCGCCGCTTGCGCCAGTTCGCCAGGCCTGCCGGCGAAGACGGCTCCGGCGGCTCGGGCTTCTTGCCCTTCGGCGGCACCGGCGGGGCGAGCGGCTCGTCGTCGGCGACCGCCGAGAACTGCTCGGTGTGGTCCTCACGCTTCGGCTCCGGGCGGCGTGCCGGTGCGCGGCGCGGGCGGCCGGGCGCGGCGGGCGGCGGCGGGAACGACCCGGCGGGCGGACCCGGCGGCACGTCGATGTCGGCGTCCGGGGTGCCGTTGAGGCCGTCGAGCCGGGCCGACAGCGGCCCGCCGGGCGGTGGCGGGACCGGCAGCTGCTGGGACGGCTGCGGCGGCGTCGGCAGTTGCTGTGACGGCTGCGGCGGGCCGGGGCGGCGCCGGACCGGCGGGACGGCCGCGCGGGTCTCCTCGGCCGCGGGCGGGACCGGCAGCTGCTGCGACGGCTGGGGTGGTGCCGGCAGCTGCTGTGACGGCTGCGGGGGCGGCGGCTGGCGGCGCGGCGCGGCGCGCGGCGGCACCGGGAGCTGGGCCGACTCGGGCGGCCGCGGCGGCTGCGGTGGTTCCTGCGGGCGCGCGAACTGCCCGGACTCCTGCGGTGGCCGGGCGTACTTCCCGGACTCCTGCGGGACCGGGCGGGCGTACTGGCCGGACTCGGCACCGCCGGGGGCGGGCCGCGCCGGAGGCGGCGGCACCGGCCGGGGCAGTGGCTGGGAGTCCTGCGGGACCGCGCGGGGTGCGGGCGGCGGCTCGGCGCGGCGCCGGCCGGCCGGACGCCCGGGCGGCGGCGGTGCCTGCGGAGACGGCGGGCCTTCGGCGGCCACCCGGTCGATGATCGCCTGCGGACCGGTGTCGCTCACCCCGGGCCGCCGGTGCGAGCCGGTCGCGGGGGGCGGGGCTTCGGGGGTGCCGGGTTCGTCTTCGTCGTCGGCCGCGCGCCGACGACGACGGCGGCCGCCGTCGACCTGGGCGCCGTGCTGGGCGAGCAGCTCGGCCACGGTCTTCTGCGGCTGGTCGCCTCCGGTCTGGTCCGTCATACCTGGTAGTCCCCTGCGTGCACCGAGTTGTCACCGTCGGCACTCGGCGAAGCGGTACCCGACGGCACACCGGCGGCGCCGCGCGTGGTGTACGCCGACCTCTGCATGTCCGTCACCTCTCCACCGTGCCTGTCTCCTGTGTGCGAAGTCCAGCCGTGTGCTTTCACCGGTCCTCCTGTGCGACGAAGCGCCCGGCGAGGGCGGCTCCAGTTTCATCCGCGCCGTTGGAATGGTCCAGCCGCCGCAGGATGACACCCTCTCGCAGAGCCCACGGGCAGATCTCGAGTTCCGCCACGCCGAGCGCCCGCATCGTGGCCTGCGCGACGAGCGCGCCCGCCACCAGCTGGTGCGCTCGGCTCGAGCTGACGCCCTCGAGCTGCGCGAGGTCGGCCGACGGCATCCGCGAAACGAAGGCCAGGAGCTGGCGCAATGCGGTGTCCGTGAGGGTACGTCGCACGCGGGGACCCGCCGCCGAGGGGGCGGCGCCGGTCAGCCGGGCGAGGGAACGGAACGTCTTCGACGTCGCCACGACCCGGTCGGGTTCACCCCATTTGGTGACCTTGCGGGCCAGATCCGTGAGCTGGTCGTCCAGCCACGCGGACGTCGCGACGAGCTCCGAGCGCGTCGGCGGGTCGTGCCGGAAGCGGGTCCGCGTGGTGCGGCCGGCGCCGAGGGGCAGCGATTCGGCCAGCACGGGCTCCTCGTCGCGGCCCATCGCGACCTCGAGGGAGCCGCCGCCGATGTCCAGCACCAGCAGCTGCCCGGCCGACCAGCCGTACCAGCGGCGGACGGCGAGGAAGGTGAACCTCGCTTCGTCGGTGCCCGAAAGGACCCGCAGCTCGACGCCGGTCTTGTCGGCCACGCGAGCCAGGACCTTGGCGGAGTTCTTCGCTTCGCGGACCGCGGACGTGGCGAACGCCATCAGTTCTTCGCAGCCGAGCCGGGTGGCGGCTTCCTTCGCGGATTCGACCGCGGTCACCAGCTCGTCGGCGCCCGCCTTGGCGAGGTCGCCACCGGGGGTGATCTGCTCGGCCAGCCGGAGCACGGACTTCTCGGAATGCATCGGCGTCGGGTGGGCGCCACGGTGGGCGTCCACCACCAGCAGGTGGACGGTGTTGGAACCGACGTCGAGGACCCCTAGGCGCACGGGGGTCCAGCGTACCGGCCCCAGCGCCAGGTCTCGAACATGTAACCAACAACACTCGCCCCGGCGCGCCTCCCCTTCGCCCAAAGCGGCACTTTCACGTGAAAGCGACGTGGAGCTGAGGGCTCCGGATCACTTTCACGTGAAAGTGGCGGGGTTACGTCTCGAACTTGTAGCCCAGGCCGCGGACGGTCACCAGGTGCCGCGGCGAGCCCGGGTCGGGTTCGATCTTCGAGCGGAGCCGCTTGACGTGGACGTCGAGCGTCTTCGTGTCGCCGACGTAGTCCGCGCCCCACACCCGGTCGATGAGCTGGCCGCGGGTCAGCACCCGGCCGACGTTGCGGAGCAGGTACTCGAGCAGGTCGAACTCCTTGAGCGGGAGCGACACCTCGGCGCCGCCGACGGTCACGACGTGCCGCTCGACGTCCATCCGGACCGGGCCCGCCGAAAGCACCAGCGGGGCCAGTTCGCCGTCCGAGCCGGGCTCGCCGCCGCGGCGCAGCACCGCGCGGACCCGGGCGATGAGCTCGCGGGCCGAGTACGGCTTGGTGACGTAGTCGTCCGCGCCCAGCTCCAGGCCGACGACCTTGTCGATCTCGCTGTCACGGGCGGTCACCATGATCACCGGCACGGCCGAGCGCTGGCGCAGCTGCTTGCAGACGTCGGTGCCGCTCATCCCGGGCAGCATGAGGTCGAGCAGCACGATGTCGGCGCCGTTGCGGTCGAACTCCTCCAGCGCCGCCTGGCCGGTGCCCGCCACGGCCGCGGTGAACCCTTCCTTGCGCAGCAGGAAGGCGAGGGGGTCGGCGAACGACTCCTCGTCTTCGACGATGAGAACCCTGGTCACAGGTTTCCTCCATGATCTGGGCTGTCCTGCCCGGTAACCACGAGCCTCGGGGTGCGCTCGGGGGTCTTCTCCTGCCGCGGTGCCGGCGGGGTCTTGGTGGCCCGCGCCGGCTCGGCGGCCGGTTCGGGGCTCACGTGCGCGGGGATGCGGAGGGTGAACGTCGAGCCGGTGCCGGGACGGCTCCACAGCCCGACCGAACCACCGTGGTTGGCCGCGACGTGCTTGACGATCGCCAGGCCGAGGCCGGTGCCGCCGGTGGCGCGGGAGCGGGCCTTGTCGGCGCGGTAGAAGCGCTCGAACACGCGCTGCTGCTCGTCCTCGGCGATGCCGATGCCGCGGTCGGTGACGGCGATCTCGACCATCCCGTCGGCGAGCCGCCGGGAGATCGACACCGGGCTGCCTGCCGGCGAATACGCGACGGCGTTCTCCAGCAGGTTCGACAGCGCGGTGACCATCAGCGTGCGGTCGCCCTCGATGAGCAGGCCGCTCGGGTGGTCGGTGGTGATGCTGATGTCGGCGGATTCCGCCGAGAGCGTCGTGCGGCCGAGCGCCTCGCGGACGACGGCGTCGACCTCGACCACGTTGAGGTCGGGCAGCCGCTCCGCACCCTGCAGCCGCGACAGCGCGATCAGCTCGGTGACGAGCTGCCCGAGCCGGGTGGACTCGCGCAGGATCTTGCCGCCGAAGCGGCGGACCTCTTCGACGTCCTCGGCGGCGTCGAGGACGGCCTCGGTGAGCAGCGCGATCGCGCCGACCGGGGTCTTGAGCTCGTGGCTGACGTTGGCGACGAAGTCGCGGCGCACGGCCTCCAGCCGGATGGCCTCGGAGTGGTCGACGGCCTCGACGACGGTGAAGCCGTCCCCGAGGGGCCGGACCTGGCCGAGGACCGCTTCCGGCTGGCGGCCGCGCGCTTCGAGCGGGGAAAGGTCGATTTCCAGCGGCTCGTCGGTCTCGGCGACCTGCTCCGCGGCCTTGCGGGCCCGCGGGTCGGCCTGGTTGACCCGGACCAGGCCCAGCTCGTAGGCACGCGGGTTGTGCAGCACCAGGTCGCCGAACCGGTTGAGCACGACGACGCCGTTGCCGGAGGACCGGACCAGCCGCTCGAGGAGTTCCGCGACGGTCGGGCCTGGCGGCCGGGCCTCTTCCCGCCGGGTCCTCGCCCGCGCGATGAGGTATCCGGCCACCGCACCGGCCACCAGTGCGCCGATGGCCAGTGCGAGGGAAACAGGCGTGGTCACAGGCCGATCGTAAGCGGTGATGTGGCCCTTCGGCCTAGCGTTGTCCGCCTTGTCGTGAGCACCGCGACACCTGCGGAGGACATGTTCGCCGGGGCTTCAGGCGGCGTTCACCCGATCGATTCCCCGGCGAGACATTCCGGCGAATTCACCCGTTTCCGTCGAGGGTCGCCAAGTCGCCGCCGGTGAGCTCCAGCGCCGCCGCCGCGACGTTCTGTTCGAGGTGCGCGACGTCGCCCGTGCCGGGGATGGCGAGCACGTGCGGTCCTTGGTGGAGGGTCCAGGCGAGCCGCACCTGCGCCGGGGTGACGTCGTGGCGGCGCGCGACCTCGGCGACCCGCGCGTCCTCCCCCGCCCCGCTCGCGACGGCGAAGAACGGCACGAACGCGATCCCGCGTTCGGCGCACATCCGGACGAGCTCGTCGTCCTCGCGGCGCGCGGTCAGGCCGTACTGGTTCTGCACGCAGACGACCGGCGCGATGGCCAGGGCCTCGGTGAGGTGCTCCGGGCCGACGTTGGAGATGCCCAGCTCGCGGATCAGCCCGGCTTCGCGCAGCTCGGCGAGCACGCCGAAGCCCTCGGCGAGCGAGCCCTCGCCGCGGTCGAGGTTCTGGCCGATCCGGTAGTTGACGACGTCGAGGTGGTCCAGACCGAGCTGGCGCAGGTTCTCTTCGACCTGGGCGCGCAGCTGGTCCGGGCGGGCGGTGTGGAAGGTGCCTTCGAAGTCGCGGCCGGGGCCGACCTTGGTGGTGAGCACGAGGTCGTCGTACGGCGCCAGCGCGCGGTTGAGCAGTTCGTTGGCCGAGCGCGGCCCGGCGAAGTAGAAGGCGGCGGTGTCGAAGTGGTTCACGCCCAGCTCGACGGCCCGCCGGAGCACGGCGATCGACGTCTCGCGGTCGCGGATGCCACCGTCCGAAGTAGACATCAGGCGCATGGCGCCGTAGCCGAGCCGGTTGACTTCGAAGGAGCCGAGCTTCCAGGTGCCCGCCGCGGCGGCGGGGAGGGTGTTCGTCGTGGTCATGGCTCCAGCCTTCCGGCGTGCCCCTCGTGACCACCGGGTTTGGCAGTTTGCTGCCACACTGGAATGCGTGGAGAAAGTGACCGACGTCGTCATGGTGCGGGGCGAGGCCGAGCTGTTCGAGCGGACGGCACACCTGTTCGAGGCGGCGACGGAGATCTCGTGCGCGGCCCGCGACCTGCACACGTGGTCGGTGGCGCACCCGACCGAACCCGAGCGCGAGCGGTCGGTGCGCGGGCTGACCGTGCGCAAGGTGTACCAGCCCGGCGTGCTGTTCGACCCGGCGCTGGCGGAGCACCTGCGGCAGATTTCCGCGCACGGCGCCCGGATCCGGATCACCGAGCGCGAGATCAACGAGACGATCCTGCTCGACCGCCGGATCGCGATCGTGGCGGGCGACCACGTCGGCGGCGTCCGCGGCTACACCGTCGTGCGCAGCCCGGCGCTGGTCCAGGGCATCCGGTCGCTGTTCGAGGCGGCCTGGGCCGGCGCCACCGACCTGGAGTCCTACCAGGCCCGGTTCGCCGAACTGGGCGCGCGGGAGATCCTCGAGCAGCTGGCGTCCGGCTGCAAGGACGAGACGGCGGCCCGTGCCCTCGGCGTCGGCCTGCGGACCTACCGGCGGCGGGTGGCGGAGCTGATGGAGCTGCTCGGCGCGTCGTCCCGGTTCCAGGCGGGCGCACGGGCTCGCGAAGCCGGGCTCTTGTGAAACGAGCACTGCTGGCGCTCGCCCTGACGACCTCGGCGTGCACGGTCACCGGCACCGCCGTCCCGCTCACGGGGAACCTCGCGCTGGTCGACGCGCGCGGCACGGGCGCGGCCCTCGACGGGGTGAAGACCGCGGCCGAGGCGGTGTTCAGCTACGACTCCGCGAACCCGGCCGCGTACGACCAGGCGGTCGCGACCCACCTCACCGGGCCCGCGAAGACCCAGCTCGCCGCGTTGTTCGAGGCGATCAGGAAGGGTGCGCAGGCGGTGCGCCTGGTCACCCGGGTACGGGAGACCGCCGCGGTGGAGTTCACCGGCGACCGGGTCCGCGAGCTGGCCGTCCTCCCGCAGGACAGCGGCGCCACGAAAGGGCTGGCCACGGTCGCCCTCACCGCGGTGCGGGAAGGGGGGCGCTGGCGGCTTTCCGGCATCGCCGTGAACCCGGCCCAGCCGGGGCCCGCACCGCACCCCGACGACGGCAGCACGAGCGGGGTGCGCGACTCGGCGCTGGCCGGCGCGCGCACGGTGGCCGGCGCGCTGTTCACGACCGACAGCGCCGATCCGGACGGCAGCTACGCGCGGGCCGAAGCGGTCGTGGCCGAGCCGTTGCGCAGCGACTACCGCGCGAAGAAGGTCACCTACGTCGAGGCGATCCGCACGAGCGGTTCGAAGGTGGCGCTCGGGCCGGACCCGATGGCCGGGGCCGTCGCGCTCACCGGCGGCCGGGGGATCGTGCTGTTCTTCACGACGCTGCAGGTCACCGACGCGGCGGGCCGGGTGACCAGCCGTCCCTTCACCACCGAACTCGACCTCGTCCGCGAAGGCACCACCTGGAAAGCGACCGCCGTCCGGCCGGTCACCACGGCCTGAACGCCGTGAAGGCCACCTGAGGCGTTCCTCAAGTGGCCTTCACGGAGCCGGCCGTCAGCGGCCCTGGTTGGCCACCGCGGCGGCGGCTTCCTTGGCGGCGTCCGGGTCGAGGTACTCGCCGCCCGGCTTCAGCGGCTGCAGGTCTTCGGTGAGGTCGTAGCGCAGCGGGATGCCGGTCGGGATGTTCAGGCCCGCGATGTCGGCGTCGGAGATGCCGTCGAGGTGCTTGACCAGCGCGCGCAGGGAGTTGCCGTGCGCGGCGACCAGCACGGTCTTGCCCGCGCGGAGGTCCGGCACGATCTCGGACTCCCAGTACGGCAGCAGCCGCTCGACGACGTCCTTCAGGCACTCGGTCAGCGGTGCGCTGTCGCCGAGGTTCGCGTAGCGGGCGTCGCCGGCCTGGCTCCACTCGTCGTTCGGGTCGATCGGCGGCGGCGGGGTGTCGTACGAGCGGCGCCAGAGCATGAACTGCTCCTCGCCGAACTCGTCGAGGGTCTGCTTCTTGTTCTTGCCCTGCAGTGCGCCGTAGTGGCGCTCGTTGAGGCGCCAGTCGCGCTTCACCGGGATCCAGTGGCGGTCGGCGGCGTCCAGCGCGAGGTTCGCGGTGGAGATCGCGCGCCGCAGGAGTGAGGTGTGCACCACGTCCGGCAGGAGGCCGGCGCCGGCCAGGAGCTGACCGCCCTGGCGGGCTTCGCCCTCGCCCTGCTCCGAAAGCGGTACGTCCACCCAGCCGGTGAACAGGTTTTCCGCGTTCCACGTGCTCTGCCCGTGCCGCAGCAGCACCAACGTCCCAATCTGGCCCATGCCCACAGCCTGCCAGAACGCGCCGCCGGGGCCACGGGTGACCTCCGCCGCACCCGACGTCCTACCGAGAGTGTGTTACTTGCAAGTAACACCTCACTCCGCAGCCAGTCCGGCGGCCAACAACGCGCAAAATCCCCGCCCCAGACTGCGCACCGTTATCGACATCGAGAAAATTCACTCGAACGGGCTAGCCAGTAGTCTTGTGATTACCCGGCGGGATCTGACAGGTTGACTACGTCCCGAGCGGCCGGATTCCACGCACTCCCCGGCCGGATTCGGGCTTTGACCGCGGCTCGTCTCCCCCCTGCCGAGCCGCGGCCCGCCGGCCCCGTTGACACCCCCCTCGTCACCGGGTCCTGATCGGCGGGAACTTCAGCGGGGCGGCTCGAGTCGCGACTCCCCCTCCCTCGAGCCGTCCCGCCTGTTCCGCTCAGCTCTCGCTCGGCGTCGGCTCCGGCGCCGTCACCCGGCGACGGCGGTGCACCCACCAGCCGAGCCAGCCCAGCGGCACGATGAACAGCAGGAACGGCGCGATCGCGCCCAGCACCGTGAGCAGGCCGCCGCCGAAGACGAGGAACGCGTGCCAGCCGCCGGCCAGCCCGCCGAGGAACCCGCTGTGGTCTTCCCCCGGGGATGCCGGCGGCGCGGCGACACCGCGGATCGTCAGCGCCACGGTCGCCATCGCGACACTGCCCGCCAGGGAGTTCCGCTGCTGTTCGAGCGATTCGAGCGCCGACTCGCGGCTGGTCAGCTCGCTTTCGACCGAAGCGATCTCGGACACCGAAGTCGCCTGCGCGAGCAACGCGCGGATCCGCGCCACCGACGCCCGCTGCGTCGCCAACCGCGCTTCGACGTCGACGACCTGCTCGGTCACGTCCTGGGTGTTCAGCTCCCGCTTCACCAGGCTGCTGCTGCCCAGGTGCGAAAGCTGGTCGAGCACGCCGTCGAGCTTGTCCGCGGGCACCGCGAGGTTGAGCGTCGCCAGGTCTTCGGCGGTGCTTTCCTGCCCGGTGTAGCCGCCGGTGCCCTGCGCGATCGCGCGGGCCTGCGCGACGACGTCGGCGACCTTGGGGGCAGTCAGTTCGAGCCGCGCGCTGCGCGAGAGCTTGCGGTCGGTGGCGCCCGCCTGCGGCGGGGTCACCTTCTCCGCTCCGCCCTTGCCCGTTCCCTGCTGGGGGACGGCGGGCGCGACGCCGGCACTGTCCGCCGTGGACGACGCCCCGTTTTCCCCCGCCGAGCAGCCGGCCAGCACCAGCACCACACCCGCGAGCACGAGCCCGGCTCTCCATCGAGTCCGCATCCTGCGTCTCCCTCCAGTTTCGACTGGCCTGGAGACGGATGTCCGGTTCAGGGCCGTTGCACGGCCATGGTCACGACTCGGTCAAGCCCGGTTCGTGCGGCTTCTCGGGGGTGACGAGGTGTTTGAACGCCTGGAGGTTCGCCAGCGACTCGCCACGGGAGACGCGCCAGTCCCACTCGCGCTTGATCGACGTGGCGAAGCCGATCTCGAGCAGCGTGTTGAAGTCGCCGTCGGCGGCTTCGAGCACCTGGCCGAGCACCTTGTCGAGCTCGTCGGCGGACAGCGTTTCCTTGCCGAACCGGCCGACCAGGTAGATGTCCCCGAGACTGTCCACTGTGTAGTGGACGCCGTAAAGCTTCGCGTTGCGCCGCAACAGGAACCGGTAAACGTCCTCATGGGACTCGTCGGGCCGGCGGCAGACGAAGGCCTCCACGGAGAACGCGTGGTCGCCGTCGACCAGCCACGCGTTCGTCTGCAGCTTCTTGGTCCCCGGCAGGGTGACGAAGTACTTGCCCGGCCCGCGCTTGTCGTACTTCAGCTCCGCGGCGTCCAAAGTGGACTGGATCAGCTCGTCCAGGCTCACACCGCCACCTCCGCGCGCAGGTCCAGCGCGCGGGAGAACGCGCTCGTGGCCTGAGCATAGATGTCGAGCAGCGCGTCCGTCGTGCGGCGCCAGGAGAACCGGCGCGCGTGCACGACGGCGTTGGCGCCGAGCTCGGCGCGCCGATCCGGGCGCAGGGCGACGGCGGCCAGCGCGTCCGCCCACTCCTCGGCGCCGTGGCCGGGCACCAGCAGCCCGGAGACGCCGTGCGGCACCGCCACCGGCAGCCCGCCGACCTCGGCCGCGACCACCGGCGTCCCGCAGGCCTGCGCCTCCAGGGCGACCAGGCCGAACGACTCGTTGTAGCTGGGCACCGCGACGACGTCGGCGGCGCGGAAGACCCGGGCGAGCGCCTCGCCCGGCTGCGGCGGCAGGAACCGGACCTGCGGCGCGATGCCGAGGAAGACGGCGAGCTCGCGCAGGGCCTGCGGTTGTTCCAGCCCGGTGCCGGACGGCCCGCCGACGATCAGCACGACCAGGCGCGAAGCCAGCTCCGGCCGACGGCGCAGCATCGCGGCCGCGGCGTGCAGCAGCACGTCCGGTGCCTTGAGCGGCTGGATCCGGCCGGCGAAGGCGAGCACGACGTCGTCGTCGGCCAGGCCGAGGGCCGCGCGGGCCTCGTGCTGCGATCCCGGCCTGAAGCGTTCGAGGTCGACGCCCGGCGGCACGGCGTGCACCGCGTGCGGCTCGGCGTCGTAGAGGTCGATGAGCTGGCGCGCCTCGACCGCGGTGTTGGCGACCAGCCGGTCGGCCTCGGCGACGACCTGCTCCTCCCCGATCACGCGGGTGCGCGGCTCGGGCTTGTCGCCCTCGGCGAGCGCGGCGTTCTTCACCTTCGCCAGCGTGTGCGCGGTGTGCACGAGCGGGACGGACCACCGGTCGCGGGCGAGCCAGCCGACCTGGCCCGACAGCCAGTAGTGCGAGTGGATGAGGTCGTAGTGGCCGGGCTCGTGGAAGGCCTCGGTGCGCAGCACGCCGGAGGTGAACGCGCACAGCTGGGCGGGCAGCTCGTCGCGGGCCAGCGGCTCGAACGGGCCGGCCTGCACGTGCCGCACGGTCACCCCGGGCGCCAGCTCGGCCACCGGCGGCTGGTCGGAGGCGGTCGCGCGGGTGAACACCTCGACCTCGACGCCGCGGCGGGCCATCTCGATCGCGGTTTGGCTCACGTAGACGTTCATCCCGCCCGCGTCGCCGGTGCCGGGCTGCTCGAGCGGCGAGGTGTGCACGGACAGCACCGCGATCCGGCGCGGCACAGCCCGGAACCTCCGGATGTTGCTGGTCACCTGGTCACGTCTCCTGCGTACTTCAGCGTTCCTCGGCGAACTGCCGGAGCACCGCGTCGAACTCGGCCGCGGACTCGGCGAAGGGCGCGTGCCCCCCATCAACGAACCAACGCCCGACGGCACCCGGAATCTTCCCGAGGGCGTGTTCGGCCGCCGAGGGGTCGATCACGCGGTCGGCCGTGCCGTGCACGACCAGGACCGGTTTGTCGATCCCCGCCAGCACTTCTTCGCTGCCGATGTCCCGGCGGAACAGCGCGGAGCGGACCGACGGCGGCACGCTCAGCAACGCGCCGAGCAGGGCCTGGACCTGCGCGCCGGGCACCGGACCCGCGACCATCTCGCGGCTGAACGCGGTGAGCGCGGGGACCGCGATGTCCGGATCGTCCGAAAGCAGCGCCCGCATGTGCTCGCGCATCAGCGCGCCGACGCGCCCGCCCGGCCGGTCGCGGCCGATCTCGGTGATGGCGCCGACGAGCACGAGCCCGCGCAGCCGTGCGGTGCCGTGCACCCGGATGTGGTCGGTCACCACCAGGCCGCCGTAGGACCAGGCGACGACGATCGCGTCCGGGCCGGCGAAGTCGAGCACCGCGGCGAGGTCGTCGGCCCAGACCTGCGGGTCGTCGTACCCGGAAGAGGGGACGTCGGAGGCGCCGTGCCCCCGCAGGTCCATCGCGACCAGCCGGAACCGCTCGGTCAGTGCCGGATCGGCCAGCTGGGCGGCCCAGCAGCCGCCCGACTGCGCCCAGCCGTGCACGAAGACGATCGGCCTGCTGTTCTCGGCGCCCTCGACCCGCAGGCCGAGCCGGACCCCGCCGTGCCCGACGACTTCGGTGCGCACGGGCTACTTCGCACCCAGCCCTTGCCAGGCCGACCAGCTGTAGTTCCAGTCCTTGACGTCCGAGGCCATCGGCGGGCTGAGCTTCGAGCCGGTGATCTCCACCGGGTCGCCGATGAGCGCGGAGTCGAAGAAGTCCTTGGCGTCGGCTTCGAGCAGGTTGACGCAGCCGTGGGAGTTGTTGGTCTTCCCGATGTTGGCCGCGTTGTCCTGGTTCTCGTGGATGTACTCGCCGTGGTTGGAGAACCGGCAGGCCCACTTCTTGTTGACGTTGGTGTAGCCGTAGCGGGCGTTGTCGAAGACGGCCGTCGGCTCCCGGGTCATGATGATGTAGGTGCCGTTCGGGGTGTTGCGGTCGACCTCGGCGTCCAGGCCGTTGGCGCACGGGTAGCTCTTGACCTGCGAACCGTTGTGGAAGACGCGCATCTGGTGGTCGGGGGTGTTGACCTTGACCACCTGGTTGCGGCCGATCTTGAACTTCGTGGTGACGTCGGCCTTGCCGTACGCGCCGCCGCCCAGGTCGACGCCGAAGAGCTTCGCCTCGACGTTCACGGTGATGTTCTGCGGCCAGTACTCCTTCGGCCGGTAGTCGACCTGGCTGTCGGAGAGCCAGCCCCACGCGCCTTCGACGTCCTTGTCCGTCTTCACGGTGAGCGCCTTCTCGACCGCGGCGCGGTTCTTCACCGGCGACTGGAACTTGACGCTGATCGGCATGGCCACGCCGACGGTCTGGTTGTCGGCCGGGTTGAGCGTGGCCCGGACCTGCTTGGCCGGGGCGAGCGTGGTGAAGCTGCCGGTGAACTCGACCGGCTTGCCGTCCGAACCGGTGGCTTTGGCCGCGTAGCTGTAGGTCTTGCCGTAGCCGAGCGGCTCGGAGCTGGTCCAGGTGAGCCCGTCGGGCGAGGTGTCGCCCTTGACGTCCTTGCCGCCTTCGGCCGTCAGCTTGCACTCGGTGAGCTTGCCGTCGGCGACCTTCAGCACGACCGGCTTGAGGACCGGCGCGTCCTTGGCGTTGGCGGCCGGCTCGGCCGTGATCTTCGCCACAGGCTGCGCGCCGCCGCCCTCACCGTCGGCGTTGGCCGCGCCGGTGGGCAGCGCCGTGCCGCCGTTTTCACTGGAGCACGCCGCGGCGACCAGTGCGGCCCCAGCCGCCAAGGCAGCCTTGAAGACGGTACGCCGTTCGATCACCGAAACCTCCTGAAATCCCCCGCGACCAGCGGGCACACGCCTTTAGCGCCGGTAGCCCGGCTGACGTTACCCGCCGAAAGGTAAAAACCATCCGATCGGGCACGGACGCCTTTGTCGACAAAGACGTCCTACACACGTACGGGTTGCCCGGTTTGGCTCAAATCACGCAGTTGATCAGCAGTGGTTCGGGGTGCAGCCGGACGCCGAAGCGCTCCAGAACGCCGTCGCGGACCTCGCGGGCCAGGGCGAGCAGGTCCTCCGTCGTGGCGGCACCGCGGTTGGTCAGCGCCAGGGTGTGCTTCGTGGACAGCGAGACGCGGTGGCCCGGCCCGGGGTACCCCTTGGCGAAGCCGGCGCGCTCGATCAGCCAGGCCGCGGACAGCTTGACGCCGCCGTCGGCCGGGTACTGCGGGACGTCGGTGCCGACGCTCTCGGTGATCCGCGCCAGTACCGCTTCGGCCTCGGCCGACGGGACGATCGGGTTGGTGAAGAACGACCCGGCGCTCCACGTGTCGTGGTCGGCCGGGTCGAGCACCATGCCCTTGCCGCGACGCAGCTCGAGGACGGCTTCGCGGGCTGCGGCGGCCGGGACGCGCGCGCCGATCTCGACGCCGAGCGTGCGCGCCAGCTCGGCGTAGCGGATGGGCGCGGAGAGGCCGTCTTCGCGGATTTCGAAGCGGACCGAGAGGACGACGCCGGTGTCCGTGCCCTTGAGGACGCTGGTCCGGTAGGCGAAGCCGAGGTCACCGGCCTTCAGCGTGCGCACTTCGCGCGTCCCGCGGTCGTACAGCTCCAGGGAGACGATCGACTCGGCGACCTCGCAGCCGTACGCGCCGACGTTCTGGATCGGCGTCGCCCCGACGCTGCCGGGGATGCCGGAGAGGCATTCGAGGCCGCCCAGGCCGGCCTCGACCAGTGCGGCGACGAAGGTGTCCCAGTTCTGGCCGGCCGCCACCTCGACCACCGCGCCGTCGCGGCGCCAGCCGGTGTTCGCCACTTCGACGAGGGTGCCGTCGAAGCCCGCGTCCGCGACCACCAGGTTGGAACCACCGCCGAGCAGCAGCACCGGCTCGCCCGCCGTGTCCGCCTCGCGGACCGCCGCGACGAGGTCTTCGCTGGTCACCGCGCTGACGAACCGGCGGGCCGGGCCGCCGAGGTGCAGCGTCGTGTACGCGGAGAGCGTCGGGAGGGCGGGAGTACGGGCGGAGTTCACGCGTCTGACGGTACTGTCCGGCTCATGGGATCCCGGATCGAGCACCGCGCCGAGTTCGCCGCCGACGTCGCGTCCACGTACGCGGCCGTCGCCGGCGAAGAAGCGCTGCGTGCGCGCCTGGAGGAGCTCGGCGGGCACAGCGCGGCGCTCCTGTCGTACGAGGTCTCCGGTTCGGATCTGCGGTACGAGCTGCGGCAGGGGATCAGCGCGGACAAGCTGCCGCAGGCGGTGCGGACGCTGCACAAGGGCGACCTGCTGGTGACCCGCACGCAGACCTGGCGCGTGAGCAACGACGGCACCGGCCGGCAGGGCAACGCCTCGGTCGAGGTGGGCGGCGTGCCGGGCGAGATCAGTGCGCGGACGGCGCTGCTGGCCAACGACGACCGGACCGTGCTGCGGATCAGCGGCGAGGTGACGGTCCGGATCCCGCTGTTCGGCGGGAAGCTGGAGAGCGTGATCGCCGAGCAGGTCACGAAGCTGCTGGAACGCGAAGCCGAATTCACCGCGAAGTGGCTCACCGAAGCAAACTGACGCCCGTCGGCGCACCGACCCGCGGCACGACCAACCCGAACCGCCTGCGCCGGGTCGACCGGTGGATCGCGTCGGCGCCGGGCACGTCCCGGCTGCTGCGCTCGGCCGACGCGCCGCTGGTCGTCGACCTCGGCTACGGCGCTTCCCCGGTGACGACGGTCGAGCTGGCCCGCCGGCTGCGCCGGGTCCGCCCGGACGTCCGCGTGCTGGGCCTGGAGCTGGATCCCGTGCGGGTCGCGGTCGCGCAGTCCGCCGCGGCACCGCCGTTCCTGGACTTCCGCCGCGGCGGGTTCGAGCTGGCCGGGGCGCGGCCGGTGCTGGTCCGGGCGTTCAACGTGCTGCGGCAGTACGCGGAGGACGAGGTGCCCGGTGCCTGGCGCCTGATGCTGGACTCGATGCCTGCCGAGGGCCTGCTGGTGGAAGGCACGTGCGACGAGATCGGGCGGCGGTCGACGTGGGTCCTGGTCTCGGCGTCCGGGCCGGTCTCGCTGACGCTGTCGATGCGCCTGGCCGGGCTGGAGAAGCCGTCGACGATCGCCGAGCGGCTCCCCAAGGCGCTGATCCACCGGAACGTCCGCGGCGAGCGGGTCCACGAGCTGCTCACGGCGTTGGACGCCGGCTGGGCGACGGCGGCACCGCACCAGTCCTTCGGCGTCCGCTCACGCTGGCTGGAGACGGTCCGGCTGCTGGTCGCGCGGGGCTGGCCGGTCCTCGGCCCGCCGTCGCGCATCCGGCTCGGCGAGCTGACCGTCCCGTGGTCGGCGGTCGCCCCGGCCTGAGCGGGCACGGGGCAGCTTCTTCGTCGTCGAGGCCGGGAGGCGGCTACGGTCGGCCCATGCTCGAAGCGATCGACGTCCACGCCGACGGGCTGAAGCGGGCGGCGCTGAAGGCCGGGCCGGCGGCCCGGGTGCCGAACTGTCCGGAGTGGACTGTCCAGGACCTGGTGTCGCACATCGCGTTCGTGCACGCCTTCGCCGTCGGCCTGGCGGTGAACCGGCCCGTGCAGCCGGCGCCCCCGCCGGATTGGGACGACGTCCTCGGGTGGTGGGACGGCCAGCGCCTGGCCCTGCGCGAAGCGTTGAACCGCGCTCCCGAGACCCCCGCCTTCTCGCCGTACCCGGGCTTCGCCGTGACGGTCGGCGACTGGACGCGGCGGATGGCCCACGAGACGGCGATCCACCGCCTCGACGCCGAATCGGCGCTCGAAGACGGTCCGCCGACGCGCTTCTCGCCGTCCTTCGCGAACGACGGGATCGACGAGTTCCTGACCTCCCTGCTCCCGCGGCTGGGCCGCACGGCCGAGGTGCGCGTGACCACGCCGGAGCGCACGTGGGCCCTCGGCGAGCCGAAGGCCGGGCTGAACGGCTCCGCCGACGACGTCTACCGCGCGCTGTGGGGGCGCCCGCACCAGGCGTCCGTCACGGGTGACCTCGCACCGCTCGCGGCGCCCTGACCAGCGCCAGGAAGAATGCTCGTCGTGACCGCTCCCGAACGCCGCTACGTCATCACCTTCGGCTGCCCCGACCGCACCGGCATCATCGCCCGGATCTCCGGGTTCCTCGCCGAGCACGGCGGCTGGATCGTCGAGGCGGCCTACCACACGGACCCGGACACGGGCTGGTTCTTCACCCGCCAGGTGGTCCGGGCCGACTCGCTGCCGTTCGACGCCGCCGAGTTGCGCGCCCGCTTCGGCGAGGTCGCCGCGGACCTGTCCGCCGACTCGAACTGGCAGGTCACCGACACCGGCGAGCGGCGCCGCGCGGTGATCCTCGTCTCGAAGGCCGGGCACTGCCTGTACGACCTGCTCGGCCGCGTCGCCTCCGGCGAGCTCGACGTCGACATCGCGGCGGTGATCGGGAACCACGAGAGCCTCGGCGACATCACCCGCGCGCACGGCATCCCGTTCCACCACGTGCCGTTCCCGGCCGGCGGCAAGGCCGAGGCGTTCGAAGAGGTCCGCAAGCTGGTCGGCGAGCACGAGCCGCACGCGGTGGTGCTGGCCCGGTTCATGCAGATCCTGCCCGCGGACCTGTGCCGCGAGTGGGCCGGCCGGGCGATCAACATCCACCACAGCTTCCTGCCGTCGTTCATCGGCGCGAAGCCGTACCACCAGGCCCACACGCGCGGGGTGAAGCTGGTCGGCGCGACGTGCCACTACGTGACGGCGGACCTGGACGCGGGCCCGATCATCGAGCAGGACGTCATCCGGGTCGGCCACGGCGACTCGGTCGAGGACATGGTCCGCAAGGGCCGGGACATCGAGAAGGTGACGCTGGCCCGCGGCCTGCGCTGGCACCTGGAGAACCGGGTGCTGGTGCACGGCAACCGCACCGTGGTGTTCTGACGCGCTCGTGCTCGTGAGTGGTAATTCGGGTTAGAACCCGAATTACCACTCACGAGGGGTCAGGCGCCGGGGGTCACGCGCCGATGGTCGCGGCGTCGATGACGAAGCGGTAGCGCACGTCGGAGTTCTCGACGCGCTCGTAGGCCTCGTTGACCTTGTCGGCCGGGATCGTCTCGATCTCCGCGCCGATGCCGTGCTGGGCGCAGAAGTCCAGCATCTCCTGGGTCTCGGCGATGCCGCCGATCATCGAGCCCGCCAGCACCTTGTTCCCGCCGAGCAGCGAGAACGCGTTGTAGGACAGCGGCTCGCCGGGCGCACCGACGTTGACCATCGCGCCGCCGACCCGCAGCAGGCCGAGGTAGGCGTCCACCGGCAGCTTGGCCGACACGGTGTTGAGGATGATGTCGAACTTGCCCCGCAGGACGTCGAACGTCGACTCGTCGCTGGTCGCGTAGTAGTCCTGCGCGCCGAGCTTGAGGCCGTCTTCCTGCTTCTTGAGGCTCTGGCTCAGCACCGTCACTTCGGCGCCCATCGCGGCGGCGATCTTCACGCCCAGGTGGCCGAGCCCGCCGAGGCCGATGACGGCGACCTTCTTGCCGGGGCCGGCACCCCAGTGGTGCAGCGGGGAGTAGGTGGTGATGCCCGCGCACAGCAGCGGGGCGGCGACGTCGAGGTCGATGCCCTCGGGGATGCGGCAGACGAAGGCGTCCTTCACGACGATCTGGTTGCTGTAGCCGCCGTAGGTGTTCTCGCCGTCGAAGCCGACGCCGTTGTAGGTCTGGATGTTGCCCTTGACGCAGAACTGCTCGGTGCCGGCGCGGCAGTACTCGCACTCGCCGCAGGAGTCCACCATGCAGCCGACGCCGACCCGGTCACCGACCTGGTACTTCGTGACGGCCGAGCCGACCGCGGCGACGACGCCGGCGATCTCGTGCCCGGGCACCATCGGGAAGATCGCCTGGCCCCAGTCCTCCTTGGCCTGGTGGATGTCGCTGTGGCAGATGCCGGCGTAGGCGATGTCGATCAGCACGTCTTCCGGACGCAGGTCACGGCGCTCGATCGTGGTCGGCGCGAGCGGCGCGCCCGGTGCCGGGGCGGCGATGGCGTGCGTGGTCGTGCTCATGGAACCCTCCAAGACAAGTACTGTTGGTTTCGTGAGTGGCCTCTTACATGTTCGACGTAAGAGAGGTCTTACATATTCCGAGCGAAAGATGTGAGTGAGGTCATGGGCGGCAAGTACCACCACGGCGACCTCCGCGGCGAACTCGTGCGCGTCTCCCTCGACCTGATCGCGGAGCTGGGCCTGGCCGGCTTCTCCGTCGCAGAGGTCGCCAGGCGGGCGAAGGTCAGTCCCGGCGCGCCGTACCGGCACTTCGCGACCCGCGAGAGCCTGCTGGCCGAGATCGCGACGCACATCGCGTGCCAGCTGGCGGACCGCGTCGCTTCCGCGGCCGGCGAGCACGAAGACCCGGCGGAGGCCCTCGCGGCGGCCGCGGGCGCGTACACGCGGTACCTCATCGAGCGGCGGGCCGGGATGAACGTCATCTACGCCGACGGCCTCCACGGCCCGGAGCACGTGGAACTGCACGAGCAGACCCGCCGGCTGACCGACGAGTTCCTCCTGCGGTGCCTGGCCGTCGCCGCCGACCCGGCGACCGCGCTGGAGCTGATGGAACAGCTGTTCACCCAGGCACACGGCTACGGCACGTTCCACCTCGACGGCGTCTTCGTGAAGCACGGCTATTCGGTGGATCTCGTGGTGCGGAAGTCGACCGAGGCCGCGCGGATCGTGATCGCGGGCCGGATCGCCGGTGGCGCCCGCTAGCGTGGGGGGCATGGTCGGCGAAGTGGCCGAGCTGACGCAGAAGAAGGTCATCGACCGGATCGACGGACACGCGCGGAACCTGATCGAGCACTCGCCGTTCGTGCTGCTGGCGACGTCGGCCCCGGACGGCAGGTGTGACGTCTCCCCGCGCGGCGACCCGGCGGGCTCGGTGCTGGTGCTCGACGAGAAGACGCTGGTGCTCGCCGACCGCCCGGGCAACAAGCTGATCGACAGCTTCCGCAACATCATCGACAACCCGCACGCCGGCCTGCTGTTCCTGGTGCCGGGGATGAACGAGACGCTCCGCGTCAACGGCCGCGCGAAGCTGGTGTCCGACGCGCCGTTCTTCGACTCGCTGGTGGTGCAGGGCAAGCGGCCGAAGCTGGCGGTGGTCGTCCCGGCGGCGGAGCTGGACGCGCGGCTCGACGAACGGGCCCTCACCGAGCAGTACTGAGCTCGGCGACAACGTCGAGCAGGCCGGGGAACTTCGCGTCGAACTCCGGGCGGCGCAGGCGGACGAACGTGCCGTTCCCGGCGTCACGCTGCCGCACCAGACCGGCCTGGCGCAGCACCTTCCAGTGGTGCGTCCGGGTCGACTTGGCGATCGGCAGCGGGAACGACGAGCACGCGCGCTCGGTGTCCTGCCCGGCCACCAGCTCCAGCACCACCGCGCGGCGGTGCGGGTCGGCGAGCGCGGCCAGCACCGTGCCGAGATCGACGTCGGCCATCTCGGGGACGGGCAGTTCACCGGGCATGCTGGACATGGTACGACACCTGTCGTACCTTCGATCAGGTACGAGAACCTTCGAACCTTCGGAGAGCCGCATGCTGTGCGTGTTCGATGTCAACGAGACCCTGCTCGACGTCGCCGGGCTGGACGCCACGATCGGCGGACCCGAGCTGCGGCGCGAATGGTTCGGCCTGGTCATCCACACCGCGCTGACGGTCACGGCGTCCGGCGGGTACCGCGACTTCGCGGGCATCGCCGGTGACGCCGCGGTCGAAGTCGCCGCCCGGCACGGGCGGGAGGTGGACCTCGCGAAGCTCGGCGAAGGACTGCGCTCACTCCCCGCTCACCCCGACGTCGAAGCGGGTCTCGTGAAGCTGCGCGAAGCGGGCCACGACGTCGTCGCGCTGACGAACTCGCCGCTGACCACGGCCGAGGCGCAGCTGCAGAACTCGGGGCTCGCGCCGCACTTCGACCGGATCTTCTCGGCCGAGCAGGCCGGCAGGCTCAAGCCCGCGCCGGAGGCCTACCGGCAGGTCCTCGACGCCTACCCGGGCCGGCAAGCGGTGATGATCGCCGCCCACGACTGGGACATCGCGGGCGCGCAGGCGGCCGGGCTGCGGACGGCGTTGCTCGCCCGCCCCGGCGTCCGCCCGCTGCCCGGCGCACCCGAGCCGACGTACACGATCTCGGCCCTGCCGGAGCTGGCCGAGCTCCTCTAGTCCGCGCTCAGTCGGCGATGCGGACCAGCATCTTGCCGGTGTTGGCGCCCGACAGCAGGCCGAGGAAGGCCTCGGGCGCGTTGCGGATGCCGTCGACGACGGTCTCGGAGTACTTGATCTCACCGGAGTTCACCAGCGGCGCGATCTCGCTGACGAACTGCGGCTGCAGGTCGAAGTGGTCGAGGACCAGCAGACCGCGGATCGTGATGCGCTTGGCGATGATCTGCGACAGGTTGCGCGGCGCCGGGGTCGCCTCGGTGGCGTTGTACTGGGAGATCATCCCGCAGACGGCGATCCGGCCGTGGAGGGTGATCGCGTCGATGGCGGCTTCGAGGTGCTCCCCGCCGACGTTGTCGAAGTAGACGTCGATGCCCTCGGGCGCGGCGGCGTGGAGCTGCTCGGCGACCGGGCCGTCCTTGTAGTTGAAGGCCGCGTCGAAGCCGAGGTCGTCGATCAGGTGCCGGACCTTCTCGGCCGAACCCGCCGAGCCGATGACCCGCTTGGCGCCCTTCAGCTTCGCGAGCTGGCCGACCAGCGAGCCGACCGCACCGGCCGCGCCGGAGACGAACACGGTGTCGCCCGGCTTGAACTCGGCCGACTTCAGCAGCCCCGCGTACGCGGTCAGGCCCGGCATGCCGAGCACGCCGAGGTAGGTCGAAAGCGGCGCCGCGGCGCCGTCGACCTTCACGAACCGCTGGGCGTCGAGCACGGCGTGCGTCCGCCAGCCGGCCTGGTGCAGCACGTGGTCACCCGGCTTCACGTCGTCGACGTTGGACTCGACGACCTCGCCGACGGCCCCGCCGCTCATGACCTCGCCGACCGCGAACGGCGCCACGTAGGACTTCACGTCGCGCATGCGGCCGCGCATCGCGGGGTCGACGCTCATGAACAGGTTCCGCACCAGGATCTGGTTGTCACCCGGCGACGGCACCTCGGTGTCGACGATGTCGAAGTTGTCCTGCGTGGGGACACCGTGCGGGCGCGAAGCGAGCCGGATTTCGGTGGCCTGAGTGGGTGCGTTCACCGTGCGAACTCCTAGGTCGAGACGTCAAGCGGGGCAATGGCCCCGGATTTCTCCCCGTACAACCGGCTAAGCGGGGCGATCATTCCGATCGTGAGCCGTCACACGATGTCAGCGAGGTTTTCCAGCACGCCGTCGTAGATCTTCTTGAGCCCACCGGGTGCGAAGGTCTTCTCGAAGAAGCCGCCGATGCCACCGGCGCCGTCCCAGGTCGTCTCGATCCGGACGACGCTGCGTTCACCCGCTTCGGTGACCGTCCAGGTGGTGACCATGCTGGAGTTCGCGTCGGTCTCGACGAGCGTGCCGGGCTTCGGCTCGGTGACCGTGGCCTTGACGTCGCGCACGCGCTTGGAGGTCGCCTGCAGCTTCCAGCCGGCCTTGGTCCCGGCGCCGACGCCGCCTTCGGTCACCTCGTAGTCGCGGTAGTGCTCGGTGAGCAGCTTCGGCCGCGTCTCGGCGTAGTCGGCGACGAGCGCGCGCACCTTGTCCGCCGGAGCATCGATCGTGCGCTCCGCGGTGGCCGTGACCTTACCCATTTCACTCCTTCTCCGAAGTTCGCGAACAGACTCCACGATTCCACCGCCGCGCGCACGTCCTGCGGGCGCCCTCACGACGTCCCAGATACTGAGCGGCGGAAGTCGGCTCTGGACAGGTGTTCACGCAGGTCAGAGCCTCGCCGAGGCGGCCGGAAGTGGCGTAACGCGGTGTTAACACAAGCTGGCCATTCTCGCCGCCATGCCCACCACACCCCGGCGGACCCGCTCCGACAGCGCGAGACAGGTCGCCGACCTGCTGCGCCGCCGGGTGCTGGCCGACGAGACGCTGCCGTGTGAGGAGGAGCTCACGGCCGAGTTTTCGGCGACCCGCAACACCGTGCGGGAAGCTCTCGCGCTGCTGCGCGACGACGGCCTGATCACGCGCCAGCCGGGCGTCGGCACGGTCGTGACCGGGCACAAGTACCCGCACGGGCTCAACCGGCTCGCCGGCCTGGCCGAGGTGCTGCGCGAGCACGGCGAGGTCACCAACGACGTCCGCACGGCGGGCCTGGTGCCCGCACCGGCCGTCGTGGCGCACCGGCTCGGCGTGCCGGAGCGCTCCGAAGTCGTCTACCTCGAACGGTTGCGGCGCCTCGACGGCGTCCCGCTCTCGCTCGACCTCACCTACCTGCTGCCGGAGATCGGGAAACCGCTGCTGGAGCACGACCTCGCCGGGCGGGACGTCTTCGCGCTCATCGAGGAGACGTCCGGGCAGCGGCTGGGCTACGCCGACATCGACATCGAAGCCCTCAACGCCGACGCGGAAACCGCCGCGGTGCTGGCGGTGCCGCCCGGTTCGGCGCTGCTGCGCTGGGAACGCCTGACGCACTTCGCGTCCGGCCGCCCGGTGGACCTCGAATACATCCGCCTGCGCGGCGACCGCCTCACCATGCGGGCCCGCCTCGACCGTTCCTGAAGGAGACCACCATGCCCCTCGTGCCCAGCCGGATCGACGTCCCGGTCACGATCGACGAGTCGAAGTGCCTCGACGGCTGCCGCCTGTGCGTCGACATGTGCCCACTCGATTCCCTGGCCATCGACCCGGACACCGACAAGGCGTACATGCACGTCGACGAGTGCTGGTACTGCGGGCCGTGCGCGGCGCGCTGCCCCACGGGCGCGGTGACCATCAACATGCCTTACCTGCTGCGGTGAAGGCGCTCCGGCTCCTGCTCGCCGCCGCGCTGCTGGCCGCGGGCTGCACCGCGAACGCGGCGTCGTCGAGCGACGTCGACGTCGTCATCGGCTACCAGTCGAAGACGATCAACACCGTCACCGCGGGCACGCTGCTGCGGTCGCTGGGGTACTTCGAGCAGCGCCTGACCGAGCTCGGCAAGCGGGACGGGAAGCGCTATCACGTCACCTGGCAAGACTACTCGACCGGCGCGCCGATCACCGCGCAGATGGTCGCGGGCAAGATCGACATCGGGTCGATGGGCGATTACCCGTTGCTCATCAACGGTTCGCGCACGCAGGAGTTCGGCAACGGCCGCACCAAGCTGATCGCCGCCACCGGGTACAACCTGCTGGGCGCGCTCAACATGGTCGTGGTGCCGCCGGACTCCCCCGCGCACACCCTGGCCGACCTGCGCGGCAAGAAGATCTCGGCCAGCATCGGCTCGGCCGGGCACGGCACCACCGTGCACGCCCTGCAGAACGTCGGCATCGGCCCCGACGACGTCCACCTCCAGAACCAGGCGCCCGCGGTCGGCGCGTCCGGGCTGCTGTCCGGCGCGGTCGACGCGCTCGGGCAGTTCGTCGCGTGGCCGGGCCAGCTGGTGTTCGCGAACCAGGCGCGGCTGCTCTACGACGGCTCGGCGCTGAAGCTGCCGACGTGGCACGGCGTCGTCGTCCGGGAGTCCTATGCGGACACCCACCACGACGTCGTCACGGCGTTCCTGCGCGCGCAACGGGACGCGACGGACCACCTGCACGCCCACCCGATGGACGCGGCGCAGAAGGTCGCTTCCGCCACGAAACTGCCCGCGGAGGTCGTCTACCTCTACAACGGCGCGGGCGGCATGGTCACCTTCGACCTGCCGCTGAAACGCCCGCTGATCGGCGCGCTGGAGACCGACACGCCGTTCCTGCGCTCGATCGGCAACATCAAACGGCTCGACCTCGGCGCGTTCGTCGACGACCGGTACCTGCGGGAGGTCTACGGCCCGGCGTACGACAGCGCGGTGTCCATTGCGGACAACCCGGCGCCGGTCACCGGATTCGACACCACGTGCTCCCTGGCCGTCACCGATCCCCGCACCGCGGGCGAGCTGTGGCTCGCCGGGGAACCCGCGACGCACCCCGCCGCGACGCCGGAGTGCCTGCTCAAAGCCATTGCCCACGCGGGAAAGCCGGTCCGCGCGGCCTACGTTCCCGACGCCGCCACGGGCACCCGCTGGTTCGCGGACAAGGCCGTCTGGGTGCGCGACGCGAGCGGCGCGTTGCTGCCGTTCACCACCGAAGACGGCGCCCGCGCCCACCTCGCCGGGCACCCCGGCTCGATCGTCGGTTACGCGCAAGCCGTGGAGGAATCCCGATGACCCAGACCCTCGAGCACGAACCCGCCGTCGCGGAAGCCGCGCCCGCACCCCCGAGAAGGCGGTTCAGCCGGCTCGCCGTGCGCGCGTTCAGCATCCTGGCCGCGCTGGCGCTGTGGGAGCTGCTCACGGCGTTCGACGTCGACCTGTGGCTGCACTTCGACCGGCTGCCGACCCCCGTCGAAGTCGCCCGCGACCTCGGCTACCAGCTGGGCACGGCCGTCTACTACCAGGACCTGCTCGACAGCCTGCGCCGGATCGTCACCGGCTTCGCGCTGGCCGCGGTGTTCGGGATCGCGCTCGGCACGGCGATCGCGCGGTCCCGCGGTACCGCCGACGTCGTCCAGCCGCTGCTGGAGGTCCTGCGGCCGATCCCGGCGATCGCGGTGGTGCCGATCGCGATCCTGCTCTTCCCCACCAACGAGCAGGGCATCGTGTTCATCACGTTCCTCGCGGCGTTCTTCCCGGTGGTGGTGAGCACGCGACATGCGGTGCGCGCGCTGCCGGTGGTCTGGGAGGACGCGATCCGCACGATGGGCGGCTCGCGGCGCCGCGTGCTGTGGAACGTCGTGCTGCCGGGTGCGCTGCCCGGCGTGTTCGGCGGCTTGTCCGTCGGCATGGGCGTTTCGTGGATCTGCGTGATCTCGGCGGAGATGATCTCCGGCGAGTTCGGCGTCGGCTACCGGACCTGGCAGGCCTACACGGTCGTCGACTACCCCGGCGTGATCGTCGGGATGCTCACCATCGGCCTGCTCGGCTGGCTCACGTCGGCCGCCGTCGAACTGCTGGGCCGGCGGGCCACCCGCTGGCTGCCCCGAGGAGAGAACTCGTGAGTCTGCGCATCGAGAACGTGAGCGTCCACTACGGACCGCGAGCCGTCCTGTCCGGCCTTCACCTGGACGTCGCCGAGCACGAAATCCTGGCCGTCACCGGGCCGTCCGGCTGCGGCAAGTCGACCCTGCTGCGCGCGCTCGCCGGGCTGCTGCCGGTGTCGTCGGGCCGCATCCTGTCCTCGGACGTGCCGGTGCGCAGCGCCTCGGCCGAGCGCGCGCTGGTGTTCCAGGACGACGGGCTGCTGCCCTGGCGTTCGGTGCGCCGCAACGTCGAGCTGCCGCTGGCGATCCGGCGCGTGCCGCGGGCGCGCCGCCGGGCCGAAGCGGAGTCCTGGCTGACCCAGGTCGGGCTGACCGGCTACGAAGACCACCTGCCGCGCGAGCTGTCCGGCGGCATGCGCCAGCGCGTCCAGCTGGCCCGCACCCTCGCCGGGTCCCCGCGGGTGATCCTGGCCGACGAACCGTTCGGCGCCCTCGACGCGCAGACGCGCACGGCCATGCAGCGGCTGCTCGTCGAGGTCTGGGGACGGCGGCCGTCGACGGTGGTGTTCGTGACCCACGACGTCGACGAGGCGCTGTACCTGGCCGACCGGGTCGCGGTGCTCACCCGCGACGGGCGGCTCGCGAAGATCGTCGAGTCCTCGCGGCCGCGCACGGCGGGGCCCGCGGTGGAAGCCGAGCGCACCGAGGTCCTCGACGGGCTGGTGGCGGCATGACGTTCGAGGCACCGCCGCTGTCCACGCGGACGCACTTCGAGACCGACGTCCTCGTCATCGGCGGCGGGACGGCCGGGACGATGGCCGCGCTGACCGCGGCCGAGCACGGCGCGAACGTGCTGCTGCTGGAGAAGGCGCACGTCCGGCACTCGGGCGCCCTCGCGATGGGCATGGACGGCGTGAACAACGCGGTCATCCCGGGCAAGGCGACCCCCGAGGACTACGTCGCCGAGATCACCCGCGCCAACGACGGCGTCGTCAACCAGGCGACGGTGTACCAGACGGCGCGACGCGGGTTCGCCATGGTGCAGCGGCTGGAGAAGTACGGCGTCAAGTTCGAGAAGGACGAGTACGGCGAGTACGCCGTGCGGCGCGTGCACCGGTCCGGCAGCTACGTCCTGCCGATGCCGGAGGGCAAGGACATCAAGAAGGTGCTCTACCGCGTCCTGCGGCAGAAGCACATGCGCGAGCGCATCACGATCGAGAACCGGGTGATGCCGGTGCGGGTCCTGACGTCGGGCGGCCGGGCGGTCGGTGCCGCCGGCTTCAACACGCGGACCGGGGAGTTCGTCACCGTCTCGGCGTCCGCGGTGATCCTCGCGACCGGCCCTTGTGGACGGCTGGGCCTGCCGGCGAGCGGCTACCTCTACGGCACCTACGAGAACCCGACCAACGCCGGCGACGGCTACGCGATGGCGTACCACGCGGGCGCGGAGCTCTCCGGGATCGAGTGCTTCCAGATCAACCCGCTGATCAAGGACTACAACGGCCCGGCCTGCGCCTACGTCGCGAACCCGTTCGGCGGTTACCAGGTCAACGCGGCGGGCGATCGCTTCGTCGACTGCGACTACTGGTCCGGGCAGATGATGGCCGAGGTCGCCCAGGAGATCTCGTCGGCCCGCGGCCCGATCTACCTCAAGCTGACGCACCTGCCGGAGGAAACGCTCGGCGCGCTGGAGAACATCCTGCACACCACGGAACGGCCGACGCGCGGCACGTTCCACGCCACCCGCGGCCACGACTACCGCACGCACGACGTCGAGATGCACATTTCGGAGATCGGGCTCTGCGGCGGGCACTCGGCGTCCGGCGTCTGGGTGGACGAGCACGGCGCGACGACGGTCCCCGGCCTGTACGCGGCGGGTGACCTCGCGTGCGTGCCGCACAACTACATGATCGGCGCGTTCGTCTACGGCGATCTGGCGGGTGCGCACGCGGCCGGGTCGGTGCGGCCTTCGGTCACGTTGCCGGAGGACCAGATCGCTCACGCCCACGAGCTGATCTACCGCCCACTGTCCACTCCGGACGGGCCGCCGCAGCAGCAGGTGGAGTACAAGCTGCGGCGGTTCGTCAACGACTACGTCGCGCCGCCCAAGACGACGGCGAAGCTGGAGATCGCCCTCGAGACGTTCGCGCGGATGACCGGGGAGATCGCGTCGATGGGGGCGCGAACCCCGCACGAGCTGATGCGCTGCGCCGAGGTGACGTTCATCCGCGACTGCGCCGAGATGGCGGCCCGCGCGTCGCTGGTGCGGACCGAAAGCCGGTGGGGGCTCTACCACGACCGGACCGACCACCCCGGCCGCGACGACGTCTCGTGGCTCGCGCACCTCAACCTGCGCAAGACGACGGCCGGCGAGATGGAGTTCGTGAAGCGGCCGGTGGCGCCGTACGTGGTGCCGGTGCCGGAGTTTTCGGTGCCGGAGTTCGCCGCCGAGGTGCTCGGGACCCACACGGCGTTCAGCGGGCACACCCCGCCGGACGTCGTCACGCCGGCTCCGGCACGGACGCATTCGTCGCCGCGGGTGCTGGAGGTCGTCGCGCTGGCCGAGGAACAGCCTTCGCTCGGTTCGCTGTCGGGCTATCTGTCCGATCCGGACGCCGAGGTGCGGACGACGGCGATCGCGGTGCTCACCGAGTCGGCGCCGGACGGGTTCGGGCCGGCGCTGGTCACGGCGTTGCACGACATCGACGCGCGGGTGCGGGCCGCCGCGGCGGCGGGGCTCCGGGAACTGGTGGAGGTCCTGGCGCCGTCCGCGTCGCTGGGCGCGGGCCTGCGGACGGCGCTCGCGGTGTCCGACGCGGACGTGCGGTCGGTGGCCTTGGACGTCCTGCGGGCGCTGCGGCTCGGCGACGAGCCCCTGTTCGCGGCCGCCTTGGCCGACCCGGCGGTCGTGGTCCGGCTGGAGGCGGTGCGGGGCCTGGTCTCCCTGGACGCGGCCTCGACGCTGGCGGCCGCGGCCGCGGATTCGTCGCGTGAGGTCCGGGTCGCGGCGGCGGCCGGGCTGGGGACGATCGGCGACCCCCGCTCGACCGGGGCGGTGTCGGCGCTGGCCGTCGACCCGGACCCGCTGGTGCGCGCGGCCGCGCTGACGGCTGCCGCCGACCTCGGGTGCGGCGGTGACCTGGCCGGTCTCGCCGTGGCCGCGACCGTCGATCCGGCGTGGCAGGTGCGGCGCGGCGCGGCGACGGCGCTGGGTGCACTGGCCACGCCGTCGGAACCGCTGCTCGGGGCGTTGGAGGACGACCACCCGAACGTCCGGCGGGCCGCCGTCCAGGCCCTCGGCAAGTGGGCGGACTCGGCCGAGGTCGCTTCGCGGCTGCAGGCGCGGCGCGCCGACTCCGACGCCGACGTCCGGGCATACACGCGGATGGCTCTCGGCGGTTAGGCTGCTCCCAGCCAACTGATACGAGGTCCATATGAGTTCCCGAGCGCACCGCCGGTCGACCGTGGCGGTGAAGGAGTCGCTGCGGGAGCTGCGCAACCAGCTTTCGCTGCTGAACCACCAGGTCAGCGCCCACCTGGCGCTCAAGGACGTCGACCTGGACTGCCTGGAGCTGATCGCCCGGCACGGCCCGCTGAGCCCGAGCGCGCTGGCCCGCCGTGCCGGGCTGCACCCGGCGACGATGACCGGCATCCTCGACCGGCTCCAAAAGGGCGGCTGGATCGCCCGGGAGCGCGACCCGGAGGCGGCCGACCGGCGCTCGGTGGCGGTGCGCGCGGTCCGCGGCCGCAACGCGGAGCTGTTCCGGCTCTACGCGGGGATGAACACCGCGATGGACGAGCTCTGCGCGGGGTACAGCGAGGACGAGCTGGCGCTGATCGCCGGGTTCCTCCGCCGCGCGACGTCGGCGGGTCACGACGCGACGGGCGAACTGACCGGAGGCTGACCAGCGGTTTTTGTGCTGTACTTCGGGGCATGTGGCAGTCAGGCGAGGCGTACGAGGCCTACATCGGACGGTGGAGCCGCCGGATCGCGGAGACGTTCGTCCGGCAACTCGACGCCCCGGCGGGCCGGCGCTGGCTCGACGTCGGCTGCGGCACGGGCGCGCTGACGTCGGCGGTGCTGGCGGCGACCGACCCCGCGGAGATCGACGGCGTCGACCCGTCCGAGGGATTCCTGAAAACGGCTCGCGCGGCGGTGACCGACCCGCGGGCGACGTTCACCCTCGCCGACGCGCGATCGCTGCCGTTCCCGGACGCGCGGTTCGACGTGGTGGTGTCGGGCCTGGTGCTGAACTTCGTCCCCGAACCGGCCCGCGCGGCCGCGGAGATCGCGCGGGTGACCGGGCCGGGCGGACTGGCCGCGGCGTACCTGTGGGACCTCGCCGACGGCATGGAGCTGATCCGCCGCTTCTGGGACGTGGCCACCGAGCTCGACCCGGACAAGGCCGCCGAGCTGGACGAGGGCCGCCGGTTCACGCTGTGCCGCCCGGAGCCGTTCGGCCGGTTGTGGACGGAAGCGGGCTTCACGGCGGTGTCCGTCGGGGAGATCGAGATCCCGACGGTGTTCACGGACTTCGACGACTACTGGCAGCCGTTCCTCGGCGCCCAGGGCCCGGCGCCGTCGTACCTGGCCACGCTGCCGGAAGTGCACCGCGACCGGATCCGCGACCTCCTGCGCAGCCGCCTGCCGGCGAACCCGGACGGCTCGATCCCGCTCTCGGCCCGCGCGTGGGTCGTCCGCGGGCTCGCCTGATTTCGGCCGCCCCGGCCGCAGGCCGCCCCCAGCCGGGGCGGCCTGCGGTACCAGGGGTCAGAGACCGGCCTGGGCCAGCCAGTCCTTCGCGACGTCTTCGGCCCGTTCGCCGTCGGAGTCGACGCGCTTGTTGAGGTCCCGCATGACGTCAGTCGTCAGCTTCGCGCTGACGGCGTTCACGGCGTTGGCGAAGTCGGCACCGCGCTCGTCGAGCACCTTCTTGTTCACCGCGGGCACGACGTTCTCGGTCGGCACGATGCCGAGGTCGTCCTTGAGCACCGTGTACTTCGAGTCACCGGTCAGCGGGCTGACCGAGTCGACCGGGATGACCGTGACAGCCCCGGACTTGAGCTGCTCGACGCGCGGCCCGGCCTCCTGGATGGTCTGGAAGCTGGCGTTCGTCAGCTTGTAGACGTCCTTGAAGCCGAGGAAGCACGGAAGGCGCTTCTCGCACTCCGGCGGGCCGGCCATGACGACCTTGTCGAGCTTCTTCAGGTCGCTGATCGAAGCGATGCCCTTTTCCTTGGCCAGGTCGGACTTGATGATGTAGGTGTTCTTGTCCTCGGCGGCGGCGAAGTTCAGCAGCCCGACGCCGCTGGGTTCGAACAGCTTCGCCAGCTGCTCGTGCTCCTCCTGCGCGGTCTTGCCCGCCTCCTTGCCGAAGCCGGTGGTGATCGCCGCGCCCTGGTACTCGGGGACGAACTGCAGTTCACCCGACTTCAGCGACGGGTAGATCAGTTCCCGCGAGCCGAGGTTCAGCTTGCGCGTCACCGGATAGCCCTTGGCTTCCAGCGCCTGCGCGTAGATCTCGGCGAGGATCTGGCTGTCGGTGAAGTTGAAGGACGCGACGATGATCGGCGCCCCACCCTTGCTCTGCGCGGCGGGCTTGTCACCGCTGTCGCTGCCGCCGCAGGCGGCCAAACCGAGCGTCGCCGCGACGGCCACCGCCACCACGGACGCGTTCCGGAACCAGCGCACGAATCCCACTCCCTCGTCACTCGAACAGACGAAAGGACCCTAGCGCCGACCCCCGACAAGAATCCACATCGTGGGAGAAAGCTCCCGAAATTCCCAGTCCGCGGAACTTCTCGTCCGATCGAGGTAGGGTCGGCCGGTGCACGTGACCGCGGTGACGCCGCTGGCCGCTGACAGCGGACCGCCGATCTTCCAGTGGAAGTGGGTGGACCGCAACGCCGACGTCATCGTGCAGCGCCTCCTCGAGCACATCTCGCTGACCGCCACCGCGCTCGGCATCGGTCTCGTGGTTTCGATCGGGCTGGCCCTGTTGTCGCTGCGCTTCCGCCGCACGTACGGGTTCATCCTGGGCACCACGGGCGCGTTGTACGTGATACCGAGTTTGGGTGCGTTCGCCGTTCTGCGGCCGTTCTTCGGGCTGACGTTCACGACCGCGGTGATCCCCCTCGCGACGTACACGCTGCTCATCCTGGTCCGCAACATCGTCATCGGCGTCGACCAGGTGCCCACGGAGGTCCGCGAGGCCGCGACCGGCATGGGTTTCACCCGCAGGCGGCTGCTCTGGCAGATCGAACTGCCGCTGGCCCTGCCGGTGGTCATCGCCGGCCTGCGCGTCGCCGCGGTGACGACCATCGGCCTGGTCACGGTCACGTCCATGCTCGGCCTCGGCGGTCTCGGGTACTTCATCCGCAACGGCATCCAGAACGCGACGCCCAATTCGACGGAGATCATCGTCGGCATGGCGCTGTCGGTGGTCTTGGCGGTGGTCGTCGACCTCCTGCTCTGGCTCGGCGAGCGCCTCCTGACGCCCTGGACCCGGAAGGTGCGGGCGCGATGAACTTCCTCGACCAGCTGAACGCGTGGCTCACCGACCCGAACCGCTGGAGCTGGACCGACCGGGCGGGCGTCCCCTACCGGACGCTGGAGCACCTCAGGTTTTCCCTCCTCGCTCTGGTGATCGCGGCGGTGCTGACGGTCCCGGCGGCGCTGTGGCTGGCCCACTACCGCCGCGGCGCGTTCCTCGCGAGCAGCGCGGTGAACATCGGCCGGGCGATCCCCAGTTTCGGGTTGATCATCCTGTTCTGGTTCCTGGCCAGCCATTGGGAGCTGGACACGACGTTCTGGCCGTTGCTGCTGGCCCTGGTCGCGCTGGCGATGCCGCCGCTGTTCACCAACACGTACGCGGGCGTGGTGTCCCTGGAGCAGGAGACGGTCGACGCCGCCCGCGGCACCGGCTACCGCGAGTCGCAGATCATGGTGCGCCTCGAGCTCCCGCTGGCGTCCCCGGTGATCCTGGCGGCCGCCCGGGTGGCGTTCCTCCAGCTGATCGCCACGGTCGCGATCGGAGCAATCGTCAACGACGGCGGCGGCCTGGGCCGCTACATAGTCGACGGCTTCGCGGTAGGCGCCCAAGGCTACGGCGCAATCTTCGCCGGCGGCCTGGCAGCGGTGGTGCTGGCCCTCCTGTGCGACGGCGCGTTCGCCCTGATCACGCGCCTGGCGACACCGCGCGGCCTCGCCCTGCAGAACGCACGCCGCGACTAGCGCGACCGCGGCCCGGCGCCACGCACTGGTCATCGCCGACGCGGCCGAGCCCACCACCGCACGACGGCCGAGGCCCAGCGCCAGGCTCGCCACCTCGGCACCATCCCGATGGCCGCCACACAACGCCGCCACGCCAGAGGCCACGCCGCACACGACGGCCAGCACCTGGCCCCACCCGGCCGATCGCCCACTAGCTAGAACGCGCCGACCAGGATCAGCACGCCGAGCGTGATCAACACCGCCGGCAGCACGACGTGTCCCCACCGCGCGAGCACCCGGGCGACGCTCGGACGGGTCGCGAGGAACCGCCCGGCGACGCACCACACCGCGACGCCCACCAGGAACACCACCACGTAGCCCACCAGGCCCGCGGGCCCGGTCGCGGCGAACGCGGGGACGTACACGCCGACGTTGTCGCCGCCGTTGGCGAAGCACACCGTCGCGATCCCGAGCAGTCCGCCCGCCGATGCCGGCTCGTCGTCGTCCTGGCGCCACGCCTGCCAGGCCGCGCGGATGCCGAGCAGCACCGGCAGCACGCCCAGCCAGCGGACGGCACCGTCCGGCAGCAGCCCGGCTCCGAGCGCCCCCGCGACCGACACGGCCAGGATCGCCGCGAAGCCGAGGAACTGCCCGCCCACGACCTTGAGCTCGCCGCGACGCCCGGCCGCTTGGCCGAAGAACACCGCGAGCAGCACGAGGTCGTCGACGTTCGTCGCCGCGAACATCGCGGCCGCGCGCCCGAGCAGTCCGGCGTCCACACCCACCTCCGCGGTAAAACCGCTTGGCGACGGCCGGTGCGGCACAGGACGATTCTGCCCGTGCCCGTCGTCACGCGACGCGGCTACTCCGGTCCAGCGGACCTGCGGGCCATGCCGAGGCCGGCCCAGCGGATCTGGTCGAAGGCGAGTTCGGTGCACGTCGGGGACCCCGCGTGGCAGCGGTTCCAGCACGCCGGCCGGGAAGCCGAGTGGCCGACCGTGGTGTGGGAAGCGGGCGGCGAAGTCATCGCGTGGGCTGGATTTCGCTACCCGGTGAACTGGCGCTGCTCGTGGATCCGGCGCTCCCCGAACTCACATCCGAAGTGCTCCGCTGGTTCGAAGACACCGCCTCCGCGGCCGAGCTCGCTGTCACGGTGGTCGACGCCGAGAAGCATGTCGTCGCCGCTCTGTTTCCAGTCGTATCTATCTAGCCTCCTCGTGGATCTGCCCGAGCCGGTGGTGCGCTCCGGCCGGTTCGTTGCCCAGTGCCTGATCTGGCTCGACGAGCGCAATGCTGTCGGCGAGCTGGAGCCCGTCGGAACTTTGCCGGAGTTCCGTCGCACCGGGCTCGCCCGCGCGGTCCACTACGCCGGCGCTCGCGAAGCCGTCGTGTATCCGATGATCGGTCATGGGTAATCCGTGGGTGCCCTCCTCTGTATCGCGCGCTGGGCTTCCGCCCGTATGGCCGCACCCTCACCTTCACGCGGACCCGCCGTCGTATCCCTCCTTCCCCGGGGTCCGCGTCCCCGGAGGGCGCACACCGAAAGTAGCGCGCCGCTCGGCCCGGCTGTCCGTTCCGGCGGCGTCCGAAGGCTGGTTGTCCACATCTGGGCAACCTGTGGACAACTCCGTGGATTTCTCTTGCGGCGCCCGGAATAGTCGGTGCCGCGCACTAGCGTGGAGACGGGGGGCGCCCCCGCGGGCCGGGCTGGATTTCGGCAGAGTCACGAGCGCGCTGCCGGCCGGCGACACGTCTCGGCCATGCGGCCACACGCTCCGGAATCGGTGGGCGGGTCAGCGAATCCGGACGTGGCTCCCGCTCCGAAGACCGCCGCCCAAGCGCACTGGACCCTCCGCGGGCCGGGGAGTCAGCGGCACCCGGCCGATCTAAGTGAGCGTCGCCAAGTCGGTGAAGAAGGCCGCCCGGCAAGCGGCGATCAAGCGCTCGACCTCGGGGCCGAGCGGGCGGTCCTCGGCCAGCGGCGGCACCACCGACCGCACCCACCCGTAAGCCGCGCGAAGCCCCGGCACACCGTCCCCGCCGGCCAAATGGCGTGCCTGCGATGCCGTGATCAGCTCGCACGCCGTGATCGCGAAAAGGTGCGAAGCCGCCGCGCGCAACTGTTCGCCGGCCGCCGTCGCAAACGCTTGCACGTCCTCCTGACCGGCCGAGGTGTCGATCGAACCGAGCGTGGCCGGTGCCGCGAGCCGTCGCAGCGCCTGCAATTCGCCGGCCGCCCGCTTGTGCAGCGGGGCCAATCCCGCCTGTGGCCCGGGATCGGCCGTGAGCTGCGACGGCAATCCGCTGAACCGCTCGTCCGTCAGGCGGTGCGTCCGCTGCACCGAGATTTCCCCGACGTGGACCAGCGCGGCCGTCACCGCGTCCATCCGCAACCCCAGGTCCACGGCGTGGTAGCCCGTCCCCGGGATGAACGAACCGTCGACGAAGGACGGCGAATCGCCGGGCATCGTTTCCCAGCGTCGCCGGGTCTCGCGCAAATCGCCGGTGACGCGGGAAGCGTGCGCCAGCGCCCGCGGCGCGACCCGCACCGAAAGCGGGGCCTGCACCACACCGGCCCGCACCGGGCCGATGCCGACCAGCTCGGTCAGCTCGTGCAGCAACGCCCGCAGGTGATCGTCGCCGCCCGCCATGACCGGGGAAAACACCGCACGCGGCGCGCCGAGCACGTCGATCGCCATCGCCGCGGTGAGCGTCTGCAGGTCGATGAGTTGCTGGGTTTCGGCCCAGCCACGCGCAGCGTGCATCACCGCCAGCGGAGAACCCTGAAGCAGGGAAGCACCTTCCTTCGGCCCAAGGACATAAGGCGTGGCACCACGCGCAGCAAGCGCCGAAGCGGCCGGCACTTCGACGCCGTCCTCCAAAACCGTGCCGATGCCGAGAAACGTTTGAAAAGCGTGGGACAGCGCGATGATCTCGCCCGAGCTGCCGAGCCCGAAGCGCGGGACAGCGGGCGTGAAACCGTCGTTCAACCGGTCCACCAGGAACTGCACCAGCTCCGGGCTCACCCCCGACCACGGTCGCAGGAAGTCGCGCAGCCGGACGACGAGCAGCGCTCGGACGTCCTCGGGCGGCAGCCACGGCGGTCCGCCGACCGCGCGGCCGATCAGCAGGTTGCGCTGGTGTTCCGCCTGCCGCCGCGGATCGAGCGCGACACCGGCGAGGCGTCCCATCCCGGTGTTGACGCCGTAGACCGGCTTTTCCCGCTCCGCCAGCGCTGTCAAGAGCTCGTTCCGACGCAGTTTCAGGGCCTCTACCAGCGGTTTGTCCAGAACCAACCGTTCACTGTCAGCGAACTCGCTGTCGGAGACGATCATCGATAGGGCAGTATGGTGCCGACGCCGGAAGCCTCGGCACGGGCGAGGATCATGTTCGCCACCGCGATGTCCGTTGTGGACAGTCCGCGGTGCCAGAACAGGATCCGTTCGGCGTCGTACTCGCGGCCGGGTTTGCTGCCCGCCACGATGTCGCCGATCTCGGCGTGGACCCCGTCCGCGGTGAGGAGGCCGGCGTTGAGCTGCGGGCGCAGGGCGCCGAACCGCGGGTTGCCGGACCGCGATTCGCGCCAGTCGTCGACGACGACCTTGTCGATGTCGTCGAGCAGCGTGAGCTCGAGCGCGCTGATTGTGCCGTAGGGCACCAGAAAGGTGCCCGGCCGGAGGTACTCGCGGCGCACCAGCGCCTCGGGTTCGACGAGCCGGGAGGCCTCGACCTGGATGTCCGCACCGTCCAGGGTCTCCTCGGCCGTGGCACAGACGCGGACGTCCTTGCCGAGCCGTTCGGACAGCCGGCGGCCGAAGTCCTCGCGGGATTCCGGGCGCTTGCTGGTCACCCGGATCTCGGCGAAGTCGAACAACGAGTCGAGCAGCACGACGTTCCACCAGGCGGTACCGCGGGCGCCGATGTGCCCGAGCACCCGCGAACCGGGGCGGGCCAGGTACTTCGCGCCGACGGCGGTCATCGCGCCGGTGCGGGCCTCGGTGATCATCGTGCCGTCGACGATCGCCCGCGGCATGCCGGTGTCCGGGTCGAGCAGCAGGATCAACGCCATTTCCGAAGGGAGGCCCCGTTCGAAGTTCCCCACGAAATCACCGACGACCTTCACGCCACTGACCTGCTTCGCAGACAGGTGGCCGCGGAGGATGTTGAAGTGACCCTTGCCGCCGTTGTCCGGCACGAGGTGCGTGCGCGGCTCGAACACGACTTGGCCGCGACCGTGGTCGGCGAGCACGTCCTCGACCGCGCCGACGATGTCCGCGTCCGTGACGCCGAGCGAGTCGATGTCGGCACCGGTCAGGTACCGGAGCCAGACGGACGTCACCGGGCGAGGTCCTCGATGACCTCGGCGCCGGGCAAGGCGGCCAGCGCGGCGCCGGAGATCAGCACCTTGCTGCCGCGGATCCCGCTGCCGATGACGAGCTCGGGTGCGTCGGCGACGCGCCGGTCGAGCAGGATGGGCCACTCGGCAGGCAGGCCGACCGGCGTGATGCCGCCGTACTCCATCCCGGTCAGCGAGACGGCTTCGTCCATCGGCGCGAACGACGCCTTGCGGACGTCGAGGCGGCGCTTGATCACGCCGTTGACGTCGGCGCGGGTGGTCGCGAGCACGAGCGCGGCCGCGAAGCGGACTTCGCCCGCGCGCTTGCCGGCGACGACGACGCAGTTCGCGGACGCTTCGAGCGGCGAGCCGTAGGCCTCGCAGAAGGCGGCCGTGTCGGCGAGCGACGGGTCGATCTCCGCGACGCCGACGGCGTCCGGGTCGGCGAGCGCGGCCAGGACTTTGGCCACGGGCTCGGCGAGCAGGTCAGTACGCGTGGGGGCGGGAACGACCGTGAGGCTCCCGGCGATGGTCCAGGTCACGACCCCATTAAAACAGCGCCCCCGCCGGGAGTGGCGAAGGCGGGAAGGAGGCTCACGGAGCGGAACGGCTCGGCTCGGCAGGACCCGGCTCACCGTACGGAACGGCTCGGCGGGACCCGGCTCACCAGTTGGAGCCGCCGCGCTGGACTTCGATCAGCTTGGGGCGGACGTCCACGATGTAGACCAGGGCCGCGGCCATCGCCGGAACCCAGAAGATCATTCCGGGGCCCATCACGTTGAACAGGGCCATGGCGAGCGTTGCGCCACCGGTGATCAGCATCCAGATCGGCTTGGTCTTGCGGTCGGCGGCCGAATAGGCGTCGGCACGCTGGAGCAGCGCGTGCACGAAGGCGAAGAGGCCGACCAGCGCGCTGCCCCAGTGGATGACGTTGAGGATCCAGATGGCGACTAGCACAGCGACAGCTTACGGCAAACCGCCCGAACGACCCCGGCCCCGCCACCGGTGGTGCGGTGGCGGGGCCGGGTCTTCACGGCGATGTCACTTGTCGGTCTTCGGCGCGGCCGGCTTCTTCGCGGCGGCGCTGGTGGTGGTCGACGTGGTGGTGCGGCGGGCCGGGGCGGCCGTCTTCGGGGCCGTCTTGTTCGCGACCTTGCGGCTGACCGAGCGGGTCTCGTGGGCGACGTCGTCACCCAGCTCCTCGACGGCGTCGGCCGCGTCGTCGGCGGCCTTGCTCACCTTGCGGGCGGCCTTCTCGCCGGCGGAGCGGGTGCGCTTGGTCACCTTGGCCAGCACACCGTCGACGCGCTCGCGGACCTCGGTGCTGACGACCTCGGCCTGGCCCTGCGCGGTGGTCAGGGCCTCTTCGAGCTGCTCGATGGCCTTCTTGACCTGCGGCTGCGTGGCGATCTTGTCCCACGCCTGCTCGCCCGACTCGGCCAGCTTGTTGTACAGCTTGAGCGCGGCCTCGGTGTACTCGTCGATGACCTTGCGCAGCTCGGCCGGGTCCAGCTTCTCGCGGAGGCTCTCGACGTCGGTCGGCAGCTCCTGCAGGTTCTTGCGGGCGACCTCGCCGCTCTTGGTCACGTTCTCCTTGGCCTTCGCCACGGCGTCGGTCACGGCGTGGGTGGCCAGGTTGCCGGCGCCGAGCGCGGCGAGCAGCGGGGTGCGGACCTGGTCGAGGGCGGTGGTGACGGCCTTCTTGACGTCTTCGGTCTTGGGGGTGGTCATGCTGACTCCTTGGGGTTCGCGGCTGAAGCTGTGTCTGGGGTGTCCGTGGTGGGAGCGGACCCGGCGGCCGGCCGTGCCGCGGCGTTCTCCCGGCGGAAGGACTCGTAAACGTCGAGCAGGACCTGCTTCTGCCGTTCGGTCAGCTCGGCGTCGGCGCGGATCGCGTCGCCCACCGGCCCGCCCGTCGGCAGGTCGAGGATCCCGGCCTGCACGTACAGCGCTTCCGCCGAAATGCGCAGGCCCTTGGCGATCTGCTGCAGGATCTCCGCGCTGGGCTTGCGGACCCCGCGCTCGATCTGGCTCAGGTACGGGTTGGACACGCCGGCGAGCTTCGACAGCTGGCGCAACGAGATCTTCGCGGTGTTGCGCTGCTGGCGGATGTACTCGCCGATGTCGGAAGCGATGTCCGCGACCTTTTCCATGGGACTTCCGGATCCTGATGTCCCACCGGTCTCTGCCATCCGGTCACCTCCTCGCGACACCTTCGACGGTACGCCCGAGTGCTAGCTATTGCAAGCACTCTGCTTGCAACTATCGGGTGTGGTGGTGCTCACCGCTACCGTGGTCCCATGACGCGCTCGGCCCGGCTGCGGCGGCGCCTCGTCGAGCACCTGCTCGACGAGGACGTCCTGCACGCGCCGGAGTGGATCGCCGCCTTCCGCGCGGTGCCCCGCCACGTCTTCCTCCCGCGGTTCTTCGTGCCGGCGGGCGGGCTGTGGGCGGCGGTCGACCGCGGCGATCCGGGCTGGCTGGAGACCGTCTACTCCCGTGACGTGCTGGTCACGCAGCTCGACGACGACCCGGACCGCTGGGAGGCCGCCCGGCGCACCGGCCCGGTCGAGGGCACGCCGACGAGCTCGTCGAGCATGCCGTCGATCATGGCGATCATGCTCGAGGAGCTGCGGGTGCGCGACGGGCACTGCGTGCTCGAGATCGGCACCGGCACCGGGTACAACGCCGCTCTGCTGAGCCACCGCTGCGGGGCCGGTCAAGTGTCCACTGTGGACATCGACCCGGTGATCGCCGCGGCGGCGCGCGAACGGCTGGCCGCGGCCGGCCACCACCCGGCCTGCGCGGTGGGCGACGGCGCGCTCGGCTTCCCGGCCGGCGCGATCTTCGACCGGGTGCTGTGCACCGCTTCGGTGACGTCGATCCCGGCGGCCTGGCCGGCGCAGACGGCGCCGGGCGGCCTGATCGTCACGACACTGAACCGCCCGATCGGCGCCGGGCTGGTCCGGCTGGTCGTCGGCGAGGACGGCACCGCGCAAGGCCGCGTCCTCGCGCGGGACGGCCGCTTCATGCCGCTTCGCGCGCACCGGCTGCCGGAGGCCGGGCCGGTACCGATGCCGTCGCGCGGCGACTGGGAGCAGACGCGGCTGCCGATGGCGACGGTGCTCCAGCCCCGCAGGCAGTTCGAGTTCTTCGCGGGACTCGCACTGCCCGGTGTCCGGCCGGTGCGCGAAGGCGGCGACGACGACGCACCGGACGTCGCGCTGATCCACCCGGACGGCTCGTGGGTCCGCCACCGCAAGCGCCGCGGCGCGGACGAGGTGGCCCAGGGCGGCCCGCGGGCGTTGTGGGAGCTGGCCGAGGCCGCCTACGTCGAGTGGTGCGAGCTGGGCAAGCCGGACCGCGACCGGTTCGGGGTGACGGTGACCGGCGGCCGCCAGAAGTTCTGGCTCGACTCCCCGGACGGCCGCACTTGGCCGCTGGACTAGGGCAGCCGGGCGCGGATCCACTTCTCCACGTGATCGGCCGCCGCCTCCGGGGACACCTCCGTGGTGTCGAAGAGGTCGACGCCGAGTCCGGGGCCCGACTTCCGCAGCCAGTCGTTGAACTCCAGCATCTCGTCGATCCGCGGCTCGTCCCACTCGCGCCACGCCGGGCGCGCCCTCAGCCGGGCGCGCAACGACTCCGCCGAGCCGACCAGGGCCAGGTAGTGGATGTCGCTGAAGAACGCGCGCTCCGGCAACGGCTCGAACTCCGGGGGCGCCACCGTCCCGCACAGCACGACCGGGCGGCCGTTCTGGTGCAGCATCGCCGCCATCCGCAGCCAGACCGAGCGGAACGCCGCGACGTCGTCGTGCAGGGCGTCGATCCAGAGGATGTCCTGCTCCAGCACGACGACGTCGCCGGCGAACCGGGCCGCCAACAGCGGCCCCATCGTCGACTTCCCGGCACCGCTGGGACCGGTCAGCGCGAACAGGGGCAGCTTCCGGAACGGCCACTCGTGCCCGCACTTGCCGCACGTGATGACCGTGCCCGCGACGACCGGGCGGTCCGCCAGCTCACCGCACGCCGGGCAGATCCGCAGGTCGAGACCCATCAGTCGAAGAGGTTCTCGAGGAAGCTGCGCTTGCGGTTCCCGTGGCCGTACGGCCGCGGCGAATCCGAGTACCCGCGGTGCGGGCGCGGCGAGTCCGCGTAGCCCCCGCGGTGCGGGCGCGGCGAGTCCGGATGGCCGCCGCGGTACGCCTTCGGCGAGTCGGGGTGGCCGCCGCGGTAGGGGCGCGGGGAGTCGGGGCGGCCGTGACCGCCCTGGTACGGCGGCGGCTGCTGACCGTAGAACGAGCTTTCCGCACCGACGATGGCCTCGAGCTCACCGCGGTCGAGGAAGATCCCGCGGCAGCCGTCGCACTGGTCGATGTGGACGCCGTTCTTGGCCACGGTCCGCATCTGGTTCTGACACTTCGGACAAATCACACCGCCGAGACTACGCAAAAGCGACTCAGCAGGCGCAGAGGCAGAACGGGTGGCCCGCCGGGTCGGCGTAGACGCGGAACGTCTTCGGGTGGTCGTCGAGCAGCTTCGCCCCCAGCCCGAGCACGCGCTCGTGCGCCGCCTCCAGGTCCGTGACGTTCAGGTCCAGGTGCAGCTGCTGCGGGTTCTCCGCCGACGGCCACGCCGGCGGCCGGTAGTCGGGCACCCGCTGGAACGCGAGGCCCGCGCCGCCCGCGGGGTTGGCGAGCGTGACCCAGTGCCCGTCTTCGCTCGCTTCGGGCGCGTCCCACTCCAGCACCTCCCGGTAGAACCCGGCCAGCGCGGCCGGGTCGGGGCAGTCGAGGGCCACCACGCCCAGCGTCGGTACCGCGCTCATCAGTCGCTCCCTTCGATCATGGATAACCAGTAAATCGATTATGTGGGTTAGCGTCGCCGGGGGCAACCACCGTCCGCCGTACACTCGGTACGTGCACACCGACGCCTCCCTGGTGGTGGAGTTCCTCAACACGGTCAACGTCGAAGAGGGCACTGACCTGCTCGAAGATCCCGGGCAGTGGCGCGAGTGGGCGGCCGCGCGCGCGTTGGCGGCCAATCCGGCCGTCGAAGCCCGCGCGGCGCGGGACGCCCTGCGCGCGGCGATCGGCGACCCGCGGCTGCCCGGCGGCAGCGTCGACGTCGGCACCCGGATCGCCCTCACCGCCGACGGGCCGGCGCTCGTCGCGGACGACGTCGTCGGCGCGGTGTTCGCGGCCTGCGCGCGGCTGGTCGTGCGCGGCGACTGGATCCGGCTGAAGATCTGCCCCGCCGACACCTGCCTCTGGGCGTTCTACGACGAGTCGCGCAACCGCTCGCGCACGTGGTGCTCGATGCGGGTCTGCGGCAACCGCGAGAAGGCACGGGGCTGGCGCGCTCGTGCCGCTGCGGGCTGAGGGTCTCATCCGAGCGGCGGACCCTCGAACGGTTGTGGACAACTTGGGGACACGGCACCACATATCCACGCCCCGGACCGCTCGGGCCCCATACGTTGTGGACAGCCGTTAGGCCATCACCGTGAAAACCTGTGGATAACCCGGGGGATAACTCAGCTTCCTGTGGACAACTGGTTTGAAGCTCCCCCGGGTGTGGTATACGTCCAGGCCCTCAGAACAGCAGCTCCGCGACGGCGTAGATGACGAGCCCGGCGAGCGCGCCCACGACGGTGCCGTTGATCCGGATGAACTGCAGGTCGCGGCCCACCTGGAGCTCGATCTTGCGGGACGTCTCCTCGGCGTCCCATCGCTCGACCGTGTCGGTGATGATCGTGGTGATCTCCCGTGAGTAGTTCTTCACGAGGTACGCCGCGGCCCCCTCGACCCAGCCGTCGGCCTTCTCGCGGAGCTGGTCGTCGGTGATCAGCCGCTGCCCCAGCGAGGTGAGCCCGAGCCGGACACGCCGGCGCAGCTCGCTCGACGGGTCCTCGGCGGCGGTGAGCAGCATTTCCTTCGCCGTGCTCCACGCCGAGCCGATCAGCCGCTGCACCTCGTCGTGGTGCACGATCTGGCCCTTGACCTGCTCGGCGCGGGCCATCACGTCCGGGTTCGTCTGCAGGTCCTGGGCGAACTCGCCGAGGAACTTGTCCAGCGCCAGCCGCATCGGGTGGTTGACGTCGGTCTTCACCGCCCAGACGAAGGACAGCACCTCGCCGTAGACCTTGTCGGCGAGCATCTCGTCGACGAACTTCGGCGACCAGCTCGGCGCCCGGTCCGACACCACGCGCAGCATCGTCGTGTGGTTGTCGCGCACCCACTCGTACCCACGGTCGCACATCAGGTCCACGAGCTTGTGGTGCGCGCCGTCGGCGAACACGCCCTGCAGGATCTTGCCCAGCGGCGGACCCCACGGCTTGTCGATGATCCGGCGCGCGACGGCCTGCTCCATGATCGCCTGGACGTCCTCGTCGCGGAGCACCTTCACCGCGGCCCGGACCACGGTGGCCAGCTCGGACGTCACGCGTTCGGCGTTGTCGGGTTCCGCGAGCCAGCCGCCGAGCCGCTTCGCGATCTCGACGCGCTTGAGCTTGTCGCGCACCACCTCCTCGGAGAGGAAGTTCGACCCGACGAAGTCGCCGAGGCTGCTGCCCAGCGCGTCCTTCTTGTTCGGGATGATCGCCGTGTGCGGGATCTTCAGCCCCAGCGGGTGCCGGAACAGCGCCGTGACGGCGAACCAGTCGGCCAGCGCGCCGACCATCCCGGCTTCGGCCGCGGCGCGCACGTAGCCGACCCAGCCCGGCCAGCCGTTCGCCTGCGCCCAGCTGGCCAGCAGGAACACGAGCGTCGCGCCGACCAGGAACGACAGCGCGACGAGCTTCATCTTGCGCAGCGCTCGCCGCTTTTCCTCTTCACCGGCCGCGCCGCCCGGTGGGTCGGCGGGCGTCACCTTCGCGGGGGTCAGTTGCTCCACATCGCCATTGTCCGTGAGGATGGCTGATCGTGCGCGAACCTGCTCTCGTCCCCCGGCTCCGGCCGTTCACCTCGACCATCTTCGCCGAGATGACGGCGCTGGCCGTCCGGCACGACGCCGTCAACCTCGGCCAGGGTTTCCCGGACACCGACGGCCCGGCCGGGATGCTCGAAGCGGCGAAGAACGCGCTGTTCGGCGGGGCGAACCAGTACCCGCCCGGGCCCGGGCGGCCCGAGCTGCGGGCGGCGATCGCGCGGCACCGGCTGCGGTACGGCACCGAGTACGACCCGGACACGGAGATCCTGGTCACCGCGGGCGCCACCGAGGCCATCGCGGCGACGCTGCTGGCGCTGACCGAGCCCGGTGACGAGGTGATCGTCATCGAGCCGTACTACGACTCCTACGCCGCCGCGGTCGCGATGGCGGGGGCCGAGCGCCGGGTCGTCGGCCTGGTCGAGGGCACGGACGGCCGCTTCGGTCTCGACGTCGACGGCCTGCGCGCCGCCGTCACGCCGCGGACCCGGGCGATCCTGGTCAACTCGCCGCACAACCCGACCGGGACCGTGTTCACCCGCGCCGAGCTGGAGGCGCTCGCCTCGCTGTGCGTCGACCACGACCTCATTGCGATCTGCGACGAGGTCTACGAGCACCTGGTCTTCGATGACGCTGAGCACATCCCGCTGGTCACGCTGCCCGGCATGCGGCCGCGGACGGTGAGCATCTCCAGCGCCGGCAAGACGTTCAACTGCACCGGCTGGAAGATCGGCTGGGTCTGCTCGACGCCGGAACTCGTCGCGGCGGTGAAGGCGGCGAAGCAGTTCATCACCTTCGTGTCGGGCGGGCCGCTGCAGCCGGCTGTCGCGTACGCCCTCGACCACGAGCTGTCCTGGGTCGACGGCCTGCGCGAGTCGCTGGAGGAGAAGCGTGACCGGCTTTCGGCCGGGCTCGCGGACGCCGGGTTCGCCGTCCGGCCGACCGCGGGGACGTACTTCGTCTGCGTCGACGTGCGGCCCCTCGGCTTCACCGACGCCGCCGAGCTGGCCTGGGAACTGCCGGGGCGGGTCGGGGTCGCCGCGGTGCCCGTGAAGGTGTTCACCGATCACCCGGAAGAGTGGAAACACCTGCTGCGTTTCGCGTTCTGCAAGCGCAACGAGGTCATCGACGAGGCCGTCACCCGATTGCGCAAACTGGTCTGACGACCGCGGCCGGACCGAGTAGACCTCTCGCCCGGCCGTTTCGGCGCGGCACCGGGAACGGCCTCGCGCCGTCCGGTGGCTCAGGTCCCGTGATCGGCCGCGCGGCTCCGCCCACCGGCCCCTGACGACGTCACGCTCAGCAATCGCCCAGACGCGTTCCGGCGACGGCCGCGGTGGCGCGGCAGAGTCCGCGGCGCCTGCCGGGCCTTCCTTGACGACGTGTGGCGACACCAGGGCGGCCTCGTCGTCCTCACGGACCGCAGGCCACCCCGGAACGGGCGGGGAAGCGTTTTCGGGGCGGCCCGGCGGAAATCCGCGGGAACTCGTTCGGCGCAGTCGGAGTTGCGATCCGGGACGTATTTCCCGTCACTCGGCCCAATCCACTGGCCGGGCACGGAACGGAGCCGAAGCGGCACCCATCGCGACCGGACTCGGCGAAACATCAGGTCATCGCCGGAGTGTGCAAATTGCAGTACTCGTCCGAATGGCCGCAAAGGTGCACCCGAACGGTACTGAGAGTGATCAACTCGTCGGCCGCAGATCCCTGGCCCGGGAGAGCCGTTCCGCCTTGCGGGCTGGATCGAACGCGGGAGAGATGAAAGACTCGCGAGCGGTGCTAGAAAGAGTGCAGCCCCGGGGGAACTGCGACCTGGCCGGAGAAAGACCCAGCAAGAACGGGCTCGAGCGTGCATCGCGAGAGTCTCAGGCGCGGACGGTGGTGGTGGCGGTGAGCAGCACGGCGGACGTGCGCCGCGGCGCTCCCGGTCGGCCTGCGCCCGTTCGGCCCAGCCCCGGTCGGCCCGTGCTCACAGCGGGTGAAAGCGCCCCGCGCGGGCGCACCCCGCGCCCGTGGGCCGCGTCGCTGCAGCGGCCCGCCGCCAAGATCCTGGTCGCCGGCGGCCTGACCCTCGCGGGCTGGCTGCTCGGCGCCGCACTGTCCGGCAGCACCGCGTCGGCGGCCGAGGCGCCGTCCTGCCCCGAAGCGCCCACGGTTTCCACTGTGGACCACGCCACGAAGCCGTTCTCGCACGCCAGGCACCGCAAGAGCCACCACGGGACCGGCGCCCTCACGTGCACGGTGACACCGAAGACCGGCACCGCCGGACCGGCACCGGCGGACGAGACGCAGCAGGACGGCGAAACGGCACCCGCGCCGGAGACCACAAAGGACACCTCGCCTGCCGAAGAGCCGGCGAAGACCACGAAGGCCACTTCCCCGGACAGTTCGCCTGCCGAAGCGTCGAAGGCCACTTCCCCGGACAGCCCGCCCGCCGAAGCATCGAAGGCCACTTCCACCGGCGGAAACCTGCTCGGGCTCGTCGGCAACGCCCTCGAGGCAGTCGGCGGAGCGTCCGGGACCACAAAGGACACCTCGGCCGGCGAAGAGCCGGCCACCACCAAGGCCACCTCCGCAGGGGGTGACCTGCTCGGCGGCCTCGTCGGCGGCGTCCTCGACGTGGTCGGCGGGACACTCTCCACCGTCACGGGCACGGTCGGCGCCGTCACGAACACGCTTTCCCACACCGTCCTCGCGCCGCTCACCCAGCCGCCCGCGGACAACCCCGGCGCACCCGCGCTGCTGCCCCTCGACGACTTGCTGGGCCCGGTGCTCGGCGGCGGCTCGAACTCCGGCGGCGTCACCGCGATCGTGCCCACCGTGACGATCGTCGTCACCCAGGGGCAGGCCGTGGTCACCGAGACCGTCCCGGCCACCGTGTCCGAGGCGGTCGCGGTGCCCGAGACGGTCGCCTCGCCGCAGCAGCAGACCACCCGGGTCGGGCTCGGGCACCTGGTCGTCCGGCAGACGCAGCCGCTTCCGGTGGTCGAGGACCAGCCGCGCGACTCCGGGACCCACCTGCGCAACGGCGGCGGCAGCGACCCCGCTCCCGGCCTGCCGGGCGGCACCACGGCGCCGAGCGCGCCGGCCCCTACCGCCGCCCCGGGCCACGACGGCCCCGGTGGCGCCCGCCACGCTTTCGCCGTCCACACCGACGACGTCACCACGACCCAGCTCAAGCTGATCGGCACCAGCCGCGACCACGAGGTCGACGGCGCCGGCAGGGAAGCCGCCCTGCCCACCACCTCCCCCGACTGACCCCGCACCGGGCAGCCGGGGACAAGTGCGTCCATTTCAAGATCATCAAGGCGCACTCGCACGCCGTTGAAGCGTGACGTTTCCCCTGCTCCAGTACGTGATCCGTGGCTCTTTCACGTCTCGTGACGCCCTGACGCGTCCGACGTACCCCAGGGGCGAAACCCATGCGAAACCACCTTCTTTCCGACCGGCCGACCGCGCCCGGCCGGGTCGGATTCCGGTCCCGGCGTCGCGCTGCCCCCGCGACGCCGGGACCCACACCGGGCGCGCTCCGGGAGCCCTTGCTCACCGCGCCGAGCGAGGACTCGCAGTACCGAGAGCGCACCTGAGCCGCGGCTTCCCGGCACGTCGAGGGGCTGTGCCGGGAAGCCCGCGGTACCCGCGAACGGGGTCACGTCCGTGAGCGGGTGTGTGGAATGACGAACCGGTGCGCTGGATGCACACGACCGCCGCCCTTCCCTGGGAGCAGGCTCGCATCCGGCGCACCGGTTCGTTCATGCGATGGGGGCGTCCAGCGAGGCCGGGGTCGCCCGGACCGACGCCGACGCCGCGCTCAGGCGGCGGATCGCTTCGGTGATCTTCTCCGGCGGCAACGCGAACGGCAGGCGGATCCAGCGCTCCATGCCGCCGTGGACGCCGAAGCGCGAGCCCGGGGTCACCTGGATGCCGTGACTCGCCGCCGCCACCGCGAGCCGGGAGCTCACCGGCTCCGGCAGGCGGCACCACAGCGACAAACCGCCCTTCGGGAGCGTGAACGTCCAGTCCGGCAGGTGCCACTGCACCGCACCCGCCAGTGCGTCGCGGTTTCGGCGCAGCTCTTCGCGACGACGGGCCAGCGCCGCCCAGCCGTCGGCCTCCAGCAGTTCCGAGAACACGACCTGCTCGAAGACCGGCGAGCCGAGGTCCACCGCGTAGCGCGCCGAAACCAGGCGGCCGAGCAGGTCCTCGGACGCGCGGATCCAGCCCAGCCGCAGGCCGCCCCAGTGCGACTTCGACGCCGAGCCGACGCAGATCGCCAGGTCACCCGCGAACGCGGCCAGCGGCGGCGGTCCGTCGAGCGGATCCCCCTCCAGGTCCAGCTCGACCAGCGTTTCGTCCACCACCACCGGCGTCCGGGCGCGGGCGAGGACCGCCCCGAGCCGTTCGCGGCCCTCGGCGTCCAGACGCAGACCGGTCGGGTTCTGGAAGTCGACCACGAGGTAGGCCAGGCGCGGGGACGCCTGGCGCAGCGCCGCGTCGATGCCGGCGATGTCCCAGCTGCGGGCGCCGGCCGGGTCGAGCGCCACCGGCACCGGGATGGCGTGCGCGGCCCGGATCGCCTCGAGGGCGTTCGGGTAGGTCGGCTGCTCGACCAGCACCCGGTCGCCCGGCCCGGTCAGCATCCGGAGGACCAGCACGAACGCGTGGTGGGCGCCGTTGGTGACCATGATCTGCGCGGCCGTGGTCGGCAGCCCGCGCTCGGTGTAGCGCCGGGCGATCTTCTCCCGCAGGCCCAGCAGGCCTCGTTCCTGGTACCCGTGCTGCCCGAGGTGGTCGATGAGGGCGCAGCGCGCCGCGTCGACCGCCGCGACCATTCCCGGCGGGGCCGCCGGCGACGCGTGGGCGAAGTCGATCAGGTCGGCGCCGTCCGGGACGACCGTGTCGCGGCGACGCCGTCCGGGTGCGGTGATCCACGATCCGGCGCCGCGGCGGCTCGCGACGAAACCGTTCTCCCGCAACCGGTCCAGCGCCGCGCCGATCAGTGTCCGGCTCGCGCCGATCGCGTCGGCCAGCTCTCGCTCGGCGGGCAGCCGGGTGCCGAGCGGCAGCTGGCCGTCGAGTACCTGCAGCTCGATGGCCGCGGCCAGGTCCGCCGCCCCCTGCCGGGAGCCGCCTTGCCGCCACGAGCCCAGCAAGGCGGCCAATCGCGGACCGGATATGCGTCCGCCCAGGGGGATCACGGGTTCCATAAGGCCACTATCCTGGAATTGGCTATGGTTTACCAGACCACTTCCCTCGATAGTGAAGGCGTGGCTCAGATCGATCTCCGGCCCGTCCGGATCTCCCGTGACCCCGTCCGCCGCAGCGCGCAGCTGCTCGCCGGCCTCGCCCTCTACGGCACCAGCGTCGCCATGCTCACCCGCGCGCACCTGGGTCTCGAACCCTGGGGCGTGCTGGCCGAAGGCGTCATGAAGCACACCGGGCTGACCTTCGGCACGGTGACCGGCGTGATCTCGGTGGCCGTGCTGCTGCTGTGGATCCCGCTGCGCCAGCGGCCCGGGATCGGCACGGTCGCGAACGTCGTGGTCATCTCGGTGACCGTCGACCTCGTCCGGGCGGTGCTGCCGGAGCAGCACGACCTCGGCTGGCAGCTCGCGCTCCTGGTCGGCGGGGTCCTGCTGAACGGTTTCGCGACCGCCACCTACGTCGGCGCCCGGCTGGGTCCGGGCGCCCGCGACGGGCTGATGACCGGGCTCGCGGCGCGCACCGGCCGGTCGGTCCGGCTGGTGCGCACCGGGATCGAGATCACCGTGGTCGTCGCCGGGTTCGCGCTCGGCGGCACCCTCGGGCTCGGCACCCTGCTCTACGCCCTCGCGATCGGTCCGCTCACCCAGGCGCTGCTGCCGCTGGTCGTGTGGCGCGAACCGCAGCACGAAGAGCAGCAGCCCGTGCCCTAACCCGCCTTGCGCTGCTGGACGATCCGGCGCAGCGTCACGTAGTCGGCGCCGCGCCGGGCGAGCACGTCGTCGGTTCCGCGCTGCTGGGCCAGCGCCAGCAGGATGTGCTCCTGGCCGAGGTGCTTGTCCCCCAGCCGGACGGCCTCCTTGAGACTCAGTTCCAGGGTCTTCTTCGACTGCGCGGTGAAGGGGATGTGCCCGCGCTTGGCCGGACCGAGCCGCCCGGCCAGCGCCCCTTCGCCGTGGGTCTGCTCGATGCGCTCGACGATCTGCTCGACGTCGATGCCGAACTCGGTGAGCGCCTCCGCGTCGGCGTCGCTGACCCCGCCGCGGCGCCGGGTGCGGGCCAGCTCGGCGGCGATGTCGTCCGCGGAGACACCCAGCTCGGTGAGCAGCGGGACATTCACCTTGACCAGCCCGGCCAGCAGGTGGGCGGGCCCGATCTCCACCGAACCGGACTCCCGCGCCACGATCTGCGCTTCGACGACCGCCATCCGCGCGTCGGCCGTGAACCTTTCGAACATCAGTGCCTCCCGTACTTCTTGTGCACGGCCTGCCGGCTGACCCCCAGCTCGGCGGCGATCTCCTGCCACGACCAGCCGTGCACCCGCGCGCTGCGGACCTGCACGGCCTCCAGTTGTTCCAGCAGCCGCCGGAGCGCGGCGACCGCGCACAGCCCCACCCGGGGATCGCGGTCACCCGCCCGGGCGGCCAAATCCGTCGCTTCCGTCATGTCCGTCAACCTACGTTGACAAGTCACTCTTGTCAACCGAGGTTGACACGCTCAGCGCGAAACCGCGGAAGGGGCGACGTACAGTCGGGTGATGCCCGAGATCGTGATCGCCGAGCGGGCCGGGGTGGGCGCCGACGGCCACCCACGCCCCACCGAGGACCACGTCGTCGTGCTCGACAACGCCGTGCTGGTCCTCGACGGCGCCACCTCGTCGGACCCCTCGCAACCCCCGGGCGGCTGGTACGCGGAACGGCTGGCGAGGCGCCTCGCCGAAGACCTCCGCGCGGCACCCGAAGCCGACCTGGCCGACGTCCTGACCAGCGCCATCGCCGCGCTCACGGCCGAACACCGGCTGCGGCCGCAGCGCTCGCCGTCCAGCACGGTCGCGGCCGTGCGCTGGCTCGAAGACCGCGTCGACGCGCTCGTCCTGGCCGACAGCCCGGTGATCGGCTTCGGCGGCTTCGGGATCGATGTCGTCTCGGACGACCGGCTCGCCCGGCTGCGGCGGCGCGGGATGCTCCAGACCGGCGCCGACGTCCGGCGGCGGCGCAACGCCCACGACGGCTTCTGGGTCGCCGAAGCCGACCCGGGCGCCGCCGCCCACGCGGTCCGGCGCAGCTGGCGGCGCACCGACGTCGAGGCCGTGCTGCTCGCCAGCGACGGCGTGTCCATCGGCGTCGACCAGTACGAGCTGTTCGGCTGGCGCGAGGTACTGGCGACCACCCGCGCCGACGGGCCCGACGCCGTGCTGGACGCCGTCCGCACCGCGGAGAAGCAGGATCCGGACGGCGAGCGCTGGCCCCGGCCCAAGCGGCACGACGACCAGGCCCTCGTCCTGGCCGACTTCACCTCCGGGGGAATTCAGGGTCTTCCCTGATCACGGCGGTCCCGGTTCTCCGAGAACCTGGACGACATGGGGACGGCAGCAGAAAAGCGGACAAGACCGTGGCGGCTCGTCGCGCTGGGCGCGATCGGGTGGGGGCTGTTCACGGCCGTGGTGCTGCACGTCATCAGTTCGCACGACCCGGTGTACGACACGCTGTCGAGCTACACGGTGACCGACCGGGGTGAAGGGATGCTCGCGGCCAGCGTGTTCTCGCTGGCCGTCGGGTCGCTCGCGGTGCTCGGCGCGCTGCAGGTCGCCGGCGTGCCGCTGTCGCGGACGACCCGGGCGCTGCTCGCGCTGTGGGCACTCGGGCTGGCCGCGGCCGCGATCTTCCCGGCGAGCTACCCGATGGCGCCGGACCCGGTGAGCGGCGAAATCCACCTCTACGCGTGCCTGGTCGCGTTCTGCAGCCTGCCCGGTGCCGCGATCTCACTGCTGGAACCACTGCGGGACCGGCCGGAACGCGCCACGCTGGTCCGGGCGATCCGGCTGACCGCCGCCGCGTTCACGCTGTTCGCGGCGAGCTTCGTCTTCGTGCGGCTGAGCGAGGCGGGGATCGAGCCGTTCCCCGGGATCTCCGACGCCTTCCCGATCGGCGTCATGCAGCGGCTGCTGCTGCTCGCCGACATCGCGCTGCTGTGCACGCTGCTGTGGCTCGCCACCCGGCTGGAATCAGCCTTCGACGGCCGCCGCGAATTCGGGCGTGTAGCCGTACAGGCCGGGCATGCCGCCGGTGTGCAGGAACACCACGTGATCGTCCGGGGCGAAGTGGCCCGCCCACTGGACCAGCGCGGCGGCCACCTTGCCGGTGTAGACGGGGTCGAGCACGACTCCTTCGGTGCGGCCGAAAAGGCGTAGCGCGGCCCAGACCTCTTCGGTCGGGATGCCGTACCCCGGGCCGAGCGTGGCGTCGCCCAGCCGGATGTGGTCGAGCGACGGCGGATCCACGCCGAGCAGCTTCGCCGCGCCGGAGGTCAGCTCGCGCAGGTTCGCCGTCGCCTCGGCGAGCGGGTGACTGACGCAGGCGACGCCGACGCCGAGGCCGCCGAGCAGCCCGGCGGCCAGCGCCACCCCGGCCGCGGTGCCGCCGCTGGCGTGCGGGACGACGAGGTGGGCCCGCTCGATGCCGCGATCCGCGAGCTGTTTCGCGAGTTCGTGCGTGGCGCGGACGTAACCGAGGGCACCGAGGTCGTTGGAGCCGCCGACCGGGACGGTGGCGACCTTCCGGCCGTCCGCCACGGCTTCGGCGACCAGGCGATCGTAGGTGCGGCCGGTTTCTTCGCCGTCGGCACAGATGTGGACGGTCGCGCCGAAGAGCCGGTCGAGGGGGAGGTTGCCGCCGCGTTCGTACGCCTCGCCGTCGCGCGGGACCTTCGCGGTGAGCACGAGTTCGCAGCGCAGGCCGAGCTTCGCGCACGCGGCGGCGGTCTGGCGGCCGTGGTTGGTCTGGAGCGCGCCGAAGGTGACCACGGTGTCCGCGCCGGCTTCCCGGGCGGCGCCGAGGTGGTACTCCAGCTTGCGGAGTTTGTTGCCGCCCGCACCGAGCGGGTGGACGTCGTCGCGCTTGAGCAGGAGGTTCGGCAGGCCGAGGGCTTCGCCGAGCCGGGGTGCCTCCTGCAGCGGAGTGGGCCAGCCGCCCAGGTCGACGCGGGGGATCGCGGCCAGCGCGGCGTCGGGGAATCCGGCGAAGTCGAACGTCATCGGCCCTCCAGGCTCGGCTTCTAACCACTATATGGGGTTATTCGGCGAGCGCGAAGCGCAGCGAAGTGAACGTCCCGACCTCCAGCACCGCGATCCTCCGCAGCACGATGCCTTCGAGGTCCGGATCGCCGAACAACGGCAGCCCGGCGCCCAGCAGCACCGGGGCGATGTCGACGTGCAGTTCGCCGGCCAGCCGGGCGCGCAGGGCCTGCCGGACCACGCTCGCGCCGATCACCTTGACCGCCCGGTCGCCCGCGGCCGCCTTCGCCTGCGCGACCGCCGAAGCGATCCCGTCGGTCACGAAGGTGAAGGTGAGGTTCTCGTCCTGGGCCGGCCGCACGTCCGGCGGCCGGTGGGTGACGACGAAGATCGGGACCTGGAACTCGTAGTTGTCGACGAACCAGTCCGGATCCTCGGCCATCGCGAACGTCCGGCGGCCGAGCACGACCGCACCGGTTTCCCGGATCAGCTCGGTCATGTACCCGCTGCCGCCGGCCGCGGCGGGGTCGGACAGCCGCGCCGTGCCGCCGTGGCGGTCGGCTACGAAGCCGTCCAAGGACATGGTCATGCCCGCGTGCACCGTGGCCATGGTTCTCCTCACGTAGTCGTCCACCGGGCAGACGGAAGGCGCGGCGAAAAGTCATCGGCAGTAGCCGGAAAGCGTCGTCGTCCGGTAACGTTCGTTCGAACGAACGAGAACCTTCGGGGGCCGCCATGACCGCTACGAGTCTCGACTTCACCGGCCTCGCGGCGCAGGCCGCGCAGCTCGCCGCGGGTGAGGTCACCTCCGCCGAGCTCACCGCCACCGCGCTCGGGCGCGCCCACGCGAGCCAGCCCACGCTCAACGCCTTCCGCCACCTGCGTGACGACGAAGCCCGCGCCGAAGCCGCCGAAGCCGATCGGCGGCTCGCGGCCGGGGACCGCGCGCCGCTGCTCGGCGTGCCGATCGCGATCAAGGACGACGCCGACCTCACCGGCCTGCCCACCGCCTTCGGCTGCGCCGGCGACTTCCCGTGCGCGACGGCCGACGCGCCCGCCGTCGCGCTGCTGCGCGAAGCCGGCGCCGTGATCATCGGCAAGACGAACACCCCCGAACTGGGCCAGTGGCCGTTCACCGAGGGCCCGGCCTTCGGCGTGACGCGCAACCCGTGGCACCGCGGCCACACCCCCGGGGGTTCTTCGGGAGGGAGCGCGGCCGCGGTGGCGTCGGGGGTCATCGCGGCCGCGCTCGGTTCCGACGGCGCCGGCTCGGTGCGCATCCCGGCCGCGTGGACCGGGCTGGTCGGTATCAAGCCCCAGCGCGGCCGGATCCCGACCGACGGCGAGCTGTTCCACGGCCTGACCGTGCTCGGCCCGCTGGCCCGCACGGTCGAAGACGCCGCCCTGCTGCTCGACGCGGCGGCCGGCACCGGCAGCACCTTCCGGACCGCCGCGACCCGCGAACCCGGCAGACTGCGGATCGGGCTGTCGACCCGGATCCCGTTCACCGCCACCAAGACCCGGCTCGACCCGGTCGTCGACGGCGCTGTACGGCGGCTGGCCGGGGCGCTCGCCGGGCTGGGGCACGAGATCGTCGAGGTCGAACCGGACTACGGGCTGATCGGGCTGACGTTCCTGCCGCGCTCGCTGACCGGCGTCCGCGACTGGACGCTGCGGGTGCCCGACCGGACCGGGCTCGACCCGCGCACGCGCAGCAACGCCGGCCACGGCCGCCTGCTGGCCGGCCCCGCGCTGCGGCTCGCCCGCGCCCTCGAGCCGGGCCTGCACCGGCGGATCGGCTCGGTGTTCGGCCGCGTCGACGTGCTGCTGACCCCGACGACCGCAACCCCGCCGCCGCCGGTCGGCACGTTCGACGGGCTGTCCGGGTGGGAGACCGACCAGGCCATGATCGCCGCCTGCCCGTACGCTTGGCCGTGGAACGTGCTGGGCTGGCCGGGGGTCAACGTGCCGGCCGGGCAGACGGCAGGCGGACTGCCGCTCGGCGCGCAGCTGCTCGGGCCGTCGCACGCCGAGGAGCGGCTGATTTCCCTCGCCGCGCAACTGGAAGAGGTCGAACGGTGGCCGGAAAGGCATCCCGCGACAAGCTGGTGAGCACCCGGGAAGCCATCCTGCGCGGCGCGCTGGCGGTCGTCGGGGAGCACGGCGTCGGCGGCCTGACGAACCGCCGGATCGTCGCCGCCGCCGGCGTCTCGCTCGGCACGCTGACCTACCACTTCCCGAGCCAGACGGCGTTGCTGCGGGAGGCGATGCTGCTGTTCGTCGAGGACGAGACGGCGAAGCTGGGTGCGATCGTCGACGACTACCGCGCGCAGGGCTTGAGCGTCGAGCAGGCCGCCTCGGTCGTCGAGCACGTGATCGCGCAGCTGCCGTTCGGTACCGACGAGCTCGGCGCGCACGAGCTGTACCTCCAGTCCGCGCGCGATCCGGGGCTGCACGAGGCTTCTTCGCGTTGCTTCGCGGCGTACGACGAACTGGCCGTGACGATCCTCGAAGTACTGGGCGTGCCGGAACCGCGGCGGCTGGCCGGTCCGGTGGTCGCGCTGATCGCGGGGCTGCAGCTGCGGCGGCTGGCCACCGGCGAGACCGACACCCCCGTGGCCGGGCCGCTGATGATGCTCCTCCGCGGCGCTTGACGGCCCCGCCGGTCGTCCGCGGTACGGCGGCGTGGAAGTACTTCGGCGACTTCCGCGACGCGCTCCTGTCCGGGCAGGTGCTGGTGCTGCAGGTGGCGCACCCGGTGGTCGCGGCGGGCGTGCGGGATCATTCGGACTACACGGCGGATCCCTGGACGCGCCTGATGCGGACGGTCGCGTCGCTGTCGATCTACGTCTACGGCGGTACGGCCGGAGCCCGGGTGGAAGCCGCGCGGCTGCGTTCCCTGCACCGGTCGTTCAAGGGTTTCTCGGACGGACGGCGGTACAGCGCGCTGGATCCGGCGGCGTACGCGTGGGTGCACGCGACCTTGGTGAAGGCTCCGGTCGACGCGCAACGGTTCTTCGGAGTTCCGCTGTCCGGTCCGGAGCTCGAGGAGTACTACGCGCAGATGTGCGGCATCGGGCGGCTGCTCGGGGTGCGCGAGCGCGACCTGCCCCCGGACTGGGCGGCTTTCGAGCGCTACTACGCGTCGGTGGTGGCCGGGTTTGCGGCCAACCCGACGATCGACACGCTCTTCGAGACGGTCCGGACGGCGCGGAAACCGGTGGGGTGGCTGCCGGATTCGTGGTGGCGACCGGTCGGGGGCCTGCAGGTGTTCTTGATCCGGGCGACGCTGCCGCCCTCGTTCCGCTCGCAGCTCGGTCTACAGTGGACGGAGCGGGACCAGCGGCGGTTCGACCGGTTCGCGGCGTGCGTGCGCCTCGCGAGCACCCCGATCCCGGCCGGGCTGCGGACGGCGCCCATGCGGTGGACCGGGAAGCTCAACGTGTGGTTCCGCGCGCACCCGCGGGTGTATCGGGCGCTAATCCGCGGCGAAGGCCCAGGCGCCGCACCCGGCACTTTCACGTGAAAGCTACGGCTACCCCCTTGCGTAGCTTTCACGTGAAAGCTACGGCATCCCCCTTGCGTAGCTTTCACGTGAAAGCGGCGGTCAGTCGTTGCGGGTGATCGCGCGGGCGTAGTGGGCCCGGGCCTTCGCCCGGTTCCCGCACCGCGCCATCGAGCACCACTGCCGGTTCCGGCGGGGCGACGCATCGCAAAACCGCTGGCCGCAGTCGTCCGCGGCGCAGACGCGGACCGCCGCGCCGCTCGTCGCCAGGTCGATCGCGTCCGCCGCCAGTGCCGCGAACGCCGCCGCCACCGGGTCCTTCGGGACCGGGACTTCGCGCCGCAACACGCCGTCGACGAGAGCCAGGCGCGGCGGGGGCGCCGGAGCCGCCGCGGCCGCGTTGTTGACCAGGTCGATGTCCATCCGCTCCGGCACCTCGGGCGGCAGCAGCACCCGGTCGATCGCCTCCCGCAGCGCCTTCGCCGCCAGCACGTGGCCCGCCGTCACCGGCACCGGGCCCGTCGTGAACCCGGCCAGCGAAAGCCACTCGGCCAGCGCGTCGGGGCCGGTCAGCAGTTCGACCCCCGCCTCGTAGCGGCTGCGCAGCGTGTTGACGAGGTCGAGACACGGCCGCCCGCCATCGAAGACCCACTCCATGCCCCGCATTCTAACCGTTGCGGGCAGTTAGAAGAGCCGTTACCGTCTAACCGTATGAACAGGTTAGAGAACATGGCCACGGTGAACGGCATCCGCATGCACTACCTCCGGGCCGGCGACGGCCCGCCGCTGTTCCTGCTGCACGGCTGGCCGCAGACGTCGCACTGCTGGCACAAGGTGCTGGCGCCGCTCGCCGAGACGCACACCGTGATCGCCCCCGACCTGCGCGGGTACGGCCGCACCGACAAGCCGGAGACCGGGTACGACAAGCGCACGATGGCCGCCGACGTCGCCGCGCTCGCCGACCACTTGGGCTTCGCGAAGACCGCCGTCGCCGGCCACGACCGCGGCGGGCGCGTCGCCCACCGCTGGGCGCTGGACCGCCCGGACCAGGTCGACCGCCTCGCGGTGTTCGACATCGTGCCCACCCGCGCGATGTGGCAGCGGCTCGACGTCATCGCGAAGCCGTCCTGGCACTGGCTCTTCCACCTGCAGCCCGATCTGCCGGAACTCCTGGCGGGCCAGAACATCGCCGCCTACCTCGGCTACTTCTTCGAGCGCTGGACCTACCAACGCCACGCCCTCGACGCCGACGCGCGAGCCGAGTACGTCCGCGCCTTCTCCCAGCCCGGCGCGCTCAGGGCCGGCTTCGACGACTACCGCGCCTCCTTCCCCGACGACGCCGAACTCGACGACGCCGACTTCGACGCCGGAAAGCGCCTGACCCAGCCGACTCTTGCCCTCTGGGGCGCGAACGGACTGGTCGGCACGCTCCCCGCCCTCGAAATCTGGCGGGAGTACGCCACCGACGTCACCGGCGAAGCGCTCGCCGAGTGCGGCCACTTCCTCGCCGAGGAGCAGCCCGAGGAAGTCGTCGCCCACCTGCGGAAGTTCCTCGATCCCTGAGATCCCGGGGTGCTCCGGTCCCCCGAACTGGGGACCGGGATTCCCTCGCCGCCGTGACGCCCGCCACCGGCCGCACTGGCTAGGTTCGGGACCACGATGGGGAACAAATCGAAAGCGGCACTGCTGATGCTGCTGGCCGCACTGGGGATCGTGGCCGGCAGCGGGATCGCGCACGCCGACGGCGCGCCGAGCGGCGCCGACATCCAAGTGGCGCAGACGCTCGGCGCGCGCGAGCTCACCGTGATCATCCGCCGCGTCGACACGACGCCGTCCCCGCTGCGGGTCGACGTCGTGACGCACCGGGGCACCGCGACCGGCGCGCTGCACCTGGCCGTCGCGGCCGGCGGGCTGACGAAGTCGCGCGCCGACGTGGTCCTCGGCGCCGAGCCGGGTGTCTACGCGGGGAATCTCGAAGTCGACGCACCGGGGCCGTGGGAACTCTCGCTGAGCGACGGCACCGGACCCCCGGCGACGATCCCGTTCATCGTGCCCGCGCGGGTGGTGCCACCGTGGGAAAAGGCGACCTACGGCGGGTTCGTCGCCGCGGGCGCCTTCCTGCTGCTCGCCCTGGTCGTCGGGGCGCGGGCCAAGCGGACGGCGTTCGCGCTCGTGCCGGCGGCGGGTGTGGTCGCAGCGCTCGCCGTCGCCGTCACCGGGGCGCTGCTGTCGGCGAGCACTCCCCCGCCGCCCGCCCCCGGCAGCCAGCTCGACCCGACGTTCGACAACGTCACCGATCCGTACGGGACCGCGCCATTGTCCACAATGGATTACTCACGCCCGCCGGTGAACCTCGCCATCGAGGCCCGGCAAGGCGACCTGAAGCTGACGCTCACCGACGGCGCCACCGGACGCCCGGTCGACGACCTGCTGGTCCACGACAACGCGCTGGTGCACCTGGTGCTCGTCTCGCCGTCCGGCCGGCTGAGCCACCTGCACCCGGTGCGGGTCGGCCCCGGCGACTACCGCGTCCGCCTCGCCGAGCCGGAAGCGGGCACGTACGCCGTCGCCGCGGAACTCGCCCGGCGCGGCGGCGGAGTGCAGCTGGCCCGGTCCACTGTGGACATCAAGGGTACCGCGGCCCCCGCGCCCGAACCACCCGGCGCCGGACCGCGGACGATCGACGGAACCCCGGTCGGAATCACGATCAGCTCCGGGACACCGACCACCATCACCGCGCACTTCCCCGCCCAGGACCTCCAGCCGTGGCTGGGCATGCTCGGCCACCTGATCGTCACCGGGCCGTTCACCGGCCCCGCCGGCGAAGGCGCCGCCAAGGCACCCACGTGGGCGCACGTCCACGCGATGGTGCCGCCGGTCGCGGGCCAGACCGGCCGTCCTGATGAGACGGTCGCCGCGTACGGCCCGGACGTCAGCTTCACCTACACCTTCGCCGCGCCGGGCCGGTACCGGATCTGGCTGCAGGCCGAACGCGGCTACCAGGTGCTCACCGTCCCCGCCGTGGTGGACGTCCCGACGACGGGAGCCGGACGGTGAAACGCCCCACGGTGCTGATCGTCGTCGTCACGCTGGTCGTCGCGGCCGGCGCCGCGTGGCTGCTGTGGGGCGGCAGCGGCGCGAAACCGGCCACGCAGCAAGCGGTTTCGGGGCCGTACACCGTCCAGTTCTCCACCGACCAGCCACGCATCGGCAGCAACACGTTCGCGGTGGCGGTGACCGGGCCCGCGCCCGAAGCCGTCACGGTCGCGCCGGTCATGGCACAGATGGGGCACGCACTCGCACCGGTGCCCGCCGGGCCGGACGGGCCCGGCCGCTTCCGCGCCGCGGACGTCGGGCTGCCGATGGCCGGGCAGTGGGAGATCACCGTTTCCCTGCGCGGCCCCGGCGGGCCCGCGCAGGTCGTCTTTCCCGTGTTGGTCAAGTAGAAGGAGGGGGAATGGATCTCACCGCATCCGGCGTGCGCAGCACGTCGGTGCCGAAACAGGCGCGGACGGGGTTGCTGCCGGCGAACGTCGTGCTCGGCGGGTCGCTGCTGTCACTGGTCGGGCTCACCTGGGACATCCAGTGGCACGACGACGTCGGGCCGGACACGTTCTTCACGCTGCCACACCTGTTCCTGTACGCGGGCAGCGCTGTCGTCGGCCTGGCGAGCCTCGCCGTCGTGCTGCTGACGACGGCGGCGCGGCGCGCGGGACGGCCGGTCGACCCGCGGATCGGCGGGCGCGTGGTCAACGTGTTCGGCCGGACGTTCGCGGCCCCGCTGGGCTACCTGGTTTCCGGCGTCGGCGCGGCGACGTTCCTGCTGTACGGGCTGTGGGACCAGTGGTGGCACGGGCTCTACGGCTTCGACGCGGTCATCGACTCGCCGCCGCACATCGGGCTGCTGCTGTCGATCACGGTGTCGCTCATCGGCACGACCGCGGTGTTCGCCGCGGCGCGCGAACACCGCTGGGGCCGGCTCGGCACGCCGGCGTCGCTGACCGTGCTGCTCACGTTCGGACCGGTGCTGGCGCTCGGGTTGCAGCAGGTACCGGCCGACTACGCCGACCCCGTTTCGGTCGGGACATCGATGATGGCGGTGCTGCTGATCGCGGTCGGCGCCGGGTTCGTCCGCCGTCCGGGCGGGGCGGTCGGCACCGCGGCGCTGGTCGCGGTCGTGCAGGCGGTGTTCTGGTGGTTCTCGCCGTGGGCGGCACAGGCGTACGCCGACCTCGTCGGCCTGCCGATGCGGGACGCGGTTTCCGGCGTGCCGGCGATGCCGTCGCTGACGCCGATGGCGCTGCTGCCGGTGGCCGCGCTGATGGAGCTGGTGTACCTCACCGGCCGGCGCCGGGGGTGGCGCGCGGGCCGGGTGTCCGTGGCCGCCGGCGGGATCGCCGGGCTGCTGCTCGGCCTGAGCCTGCCGGTCCAGCGCTTCCTGCTCTACACCGGCGCGCACCTGCCGCCGGCCTGGTACCTGACGACGACCGCCGTGCTCAGCGCGGCACTGGGGCTGCTCGGCGGGTTCGCCGGGTGGCGGTTCGGCGGAATGCTCTGCCTGCTGGCGCCCGCGAAGAAGGGGGAAACCGCTGATGCGTAAGACAATGTCATTCGGAGCTCCGCTCCGGCCGGGGGCTCCGCCACCCGGAACCCCCATAAAGTCATTCGGAGCTCCGCTCCGGCCGGGGGCTCCGCCACCCGGAACCCCCGCAAGACGGATCGTGCTTGCCCTGGCCGCCGTCGCCGGGCTGCTGTTCGCCACCGCCGCACCGGCGAACGCCTACGAGCCGGTCGAGATCGTGCACACCGAGCGCGTGCAGGCCGGGCCGTACGGGCTGACGGTCGGATTCAGCACCTGGCCGCTGAAAGCCATGCAGTCGCTGGACTTCACGTTCATCCCCGACGGCGGGATCGGGGACAAGTCCGGCACGCTGACGATGGTCAACCCGCAGGGCGGGCGCAACCGCACGCAGCCGCTCGTGCGGCACCCGCGCAAGCGCGAGGTCTGGGGGCTCGACGTCCGCTCGATGCCGCGGGCGGGCGACTGGACGTTCCGCTTCACCGTCAACGGCCCCGCCGGCTCCGGCACCGGCGAACTGCGCGCGCTGCCGGTGCTGGAGCAGCCGGGGCCGCCGATGGGGGTGAGCTGGGCGATCAGCACGCTCCCGCTGATCGGGCTCGTGGTGCTCGTGGTGGTGGCCTGGCGCCGGACCCGGAGCCGGCTGCGGGGCGGGGAGCTTCCGGCAATCGGGTGAGATTCCGCTCACATTGGGCGCCCGGACGTACTCGTACCGTCGTGACGGCCTCCTTCACCGCAGAGGACGGGAAGGAGGCCTTCACCATTTTCCGACGAGCGGGCGGGTTTCAGGCGGGCAGGTCGAACTGCCCGGCCTTGACGGCGATCAGGAACGCTTCCCACTCGGCGGTGTCGAACACGAAGACGGGGCTGGTCGCGAGCTTGGTGTCCCGGACGCCGATCAGGCCGTCGGAGCCCAGGTTGACCTCGACGCAACTGCCGCCGTTGGGCTCGCTGGCGAACGACTTCTCCCAGGCGGCCTCTTCGAACAGGGACACGGCCGTGTTCGGATCGTAATCCGCGAACGACGGATAATCCGCCATGGGTCGTACCTCCGAGGATCGTTGGGGGGCGCGGTCGCGACCTGGTCAAAAGAGCCCGCTCCCGGCTACTCAGTGTCTCAATGGAGCAAGTCACAGGGCCAAGCGGGTGATCAACTAGGTCCGGCCTCGACATGAAGATTATTCCAGGAGTAGGATTAATCGCATCGGCCGGGGCGCTGGTGTCGGTGAACGACTCCCTGCTCGCGGCGGACGGTCATCGACACGGGACGAAGTGTCGGACAGGCCAGAGCCGGAATGAACGAACCAACCTGCCGCAGGACCTCATGGGGGAGGAACAGCGTGATCGTCGAGGACAGTGCGCCACCGGGCGCGCTCGCCGTGAACAGGCTCGACGTCTTCGGACGGGAAGCCGCCGCGGCCACGACCGAGCTGGTCCGAACAGACGCGGAAGCGCTTTCCCGTCAAGTACCGCGACGAGAGCTGGGGGTGTAGCCGAATGGCCGTCCGGGTGAACTCGCTCTTCCGCTGCGAGGACGAAGAACACCGTGGCCGCCGAGGGATCGGGAACGAGCTGCGGAACCGCTTCGGCTTCAGCCTGATCCAGGCGCCACTGCGCAAGACCACGACGTGGGCGACGGATCAGGACCTCCCGCTGCGGCGCCACTCCGACGGGGTCCGCACGACCCGTCCGCTGGAAGCCGCGATCGACCTGACGCCCCTGATGCGCGGCCGGATCGGCTCGCGCGCCTGAACTGCCGCCCCACCACGAAACAGCCCCGGCTCCCTGACGGAACCGGGGCTCTTTTCGTTCGTGGCTACGGTTTCCGGAGCAGCAGGGCGGCGTGCCGCAGGGGCCGCTCCCCCGCCGCCGGTTCGCGGTACACCCGCCCCACCTCGGCGAACCCCGCCGCGGCGGCGATGCCGGCCAGTTCGTCCAGCGGCCAGCAGTAGGCCGTCGTCACCTTGTGGTCGAACGACGTCAGCGGGCGGCCCCGGGATTCGAAGCACCCCAACAGAACGTGACCACCGGACGCCAACGTTCGGGCGAATTCGGCGAAGTACCGGGGGACGTCCACCGGCGGCGTGTGGATCACCGAGTACCACGACAGGATCCCGGCGAGCGACGCGTCCGGCAGCTCCAGCGCCGCCATGGAGCCCACCTCGAACCGCAGGTCCGGATGAGCGGCTCGGGCGAGCGAGATCATCGCCGGCGACAGGTCGACGCCGAACGCGTCGAGCCCCAGTGACCGCAGGTGCGCCGTGAGGTGGCCGGGGCCGCAACCCAGGTCGGCGACCGGGGCCGCGGCCGCGGACGGACTCCGCGAACGCCGTCCACGCCGCCCGTTCCAGGGGGTGTTCGTCCCAGACTCCCCGGACGAATTCGGCGTACTGGACGGCGACCGCGTCGTAGGCGGCGGCCGTCACCGCTTGCGGCCGAGGCCGCAGAGGTGACCGACGAACGCCGGGTCGTTCGCGACCTTCTTCGTGGCCTTGGACTCGATCTCCTCGGGGTGCCACTCCGGCAGGTACACGATGCCCGGCTCCACCAGCTCCAGGCCCTCGAAGAACGACGTGAACTCCGCCCGGCTGCGCAGGTGGAGCGGGGTGCTCGACTTGTTGTACTGCTTCATGATCGCCTCGCGGCTCTCGGAGTCGGCCATCCCCTCGAAATCGTCGCTCGTCAGGTGCGAGGACAGGAAGTACGAGCCCGACGGCAGCAGCGACAGGTACTGCTGAATGGTCTTGGCCACCGGTTCGTCCCGGCCGAGGAAGTACAGGACGCCCACCATGATCAGGGCGATCGGGCGGTTCGGGTCGAGGACGCCGGTGTCGAGCGCGCGCTTCCAGATGTCGGCCGGGTTGCGCAGGTCGCCCTGCAGCACCGCGTGCCGGTGGGCGACGCCTTCGCGTTCCAGCAGGATCTGGGAGTGCGCCACCGCGACCGGCTCGTTGTCGACGTACACGCACCGCGCGTCCGGGTTGACCTCCGCCGCGACCTCGTGGACGTTCCCGACCGTCGGCACGCCCGATCCCAGGTCGAGGAACTGGTCGACGCCGTTGCGCGCCAGGTACCGGACGCCACGGCCGAGGAAGTCGCGGCCGACCCTGGCGACCGTCTTGATCATCGGGAAGGTCTTGACCGCCTGCTCGCCGAACTGCCGGTCGATGGCCCAGTTGGCGTCGCCGCCGAGGAACCAGTCGTAGATGCGGGCCGCGTTCGGCCGGTCGAGGTCGACGCCCTCGGGGGCTTCGGGGTCCTGCGTCGTCATGGGTCCAGTCCTCCAGGCTTGCGGCCGACACCGCCGACCACGCTCGCGAGGGGGACCGTGGCGGCGCCGGGCTCGGGGCGCCACTCTCCCACAGGCACGATCCCGGGCTCGACGACGTCGAAGGTACCGAAGAACGCGGCGATCTCGTCGAGCGACCGGGAGACCGCGGGCGAACTCGACCGTTCGGACAGCTTCACGAGCCGCCGGATCTGCGCCAGCTCTTCGCCTCCGACGCCGGATTCGGTCGCGTGGGAAAGCACGTACGCCGATCCGGGCGCCAGGAGCGTCCGGTAGTCGCGGATCGCTTCGCGGACGCCGGTGTCGTCCGGCAGGAAGTGCAGCACCGCCACGGTCAGCAGGCAGATCGGCCGGTCGGGGTCGAGCACGCCGGTGGCCAGCGCGGCTTCCCAGACCTCTCCGGCGTCCCGCAGGTCGGCGAGGAGCACGGCGTGGCGCTCGGGGTCGCCCGCTTCCTCGAGCAGCATCCGGCCGTGCACGACGGCCACGGGCTCGTGGTCGACGTAGACGCACCGGGTGTCGTCGGCGTGGTCGTCGGCGACCTCGTGCACGTTGCCCGCGGTCGGGATGCCGGAGCCGAGGTCGAGGAATTGGGTGATGCCCTCGGAAAGGCAGTAGCGCACGGCCCGGCCCAGGAAGTCGCGGTTGTTCCGGGCGAGGGTCTTCGCCAGCGGGAACGCCTGCACCGCCTGCTCGCCGTACTGCCGGTCGATCGCCCAGTTCGCGGTGCCGCCCAGCGCCCAGTCGTAGATGCGCGCCACGTTCGGCCGGTCGAGGTCGACGGCGTCGGGCAGGAAGTCGGGGTCCACGATCTCCCCTTCGGGCGGCGCTTACGGTGGGTTCCGGCGCACCGGGCTCACTCTACCGACAGTTGTTCACCGTCCGGGACAGCTCCCGCACCCATTCGCCCTATTGGAGCTGCTGCATCTGGGCGCGGTAACCCTCTGCAAGCTCCTTGAGGAACTGGCGGGTCTCCTGGCGCTCCAGCGCTGCTCCGCGCAGCCTGTCCCAGGAGTCGACGAAGATGTTGAAGTCCTTGACGTCGTCGAGGTACAGGCCGCCTGCCGAGTGCTCGATGTAGACGAAGTCCCGCGTGCGGTCCGGGAAGCGCATGATCGTGAAGTCGTTGGGCACCGCGGCCAGCCGCGCGCCGAACGGCAGTACGTGCACGTAGACGCGCGGGTGCTTCTCGAGCGAGAGCAGGTGCTCGACCTGGTCGAGCATCACCGCGGGCGCGTACCCGCCCGGTGCCCGGCGCAGTGCGCCTTCGCTGATGATGAACCGGTAGTAGGGCGGCTGCTGCTGCTCGAACACCGCCTTGCGGTCGAGCCGGTTGCGGACCAGCGATGTCACGTCGGTGGCACCGAACTCGGTGAACTGCTTGAGCATGTAGTGCTCGGACTGCAGTGGGCCGGGGATGCGCTCGCCGTGCCAGGTGAGGATCTCCGCGGCCGCGGGCTCCAGGTCGGTGAAGGTGCGGAACCAGTGGGGCACCACCGAGCGGTAGCCCGACCAGTGGCCGCGCTGCCCGGCGGCGGCCCGCGCCAGGTTCATCAGCGTGTCGGCCTCTTCGCCGTTGATCCCGAACGCGTTCAGCATCGATCGCACATCCCCGAGCTTCACCCCGACGGCACCGGACTCGATCTTGTTGACCTTGCCCTGGGTGCAGCCGAGGACCTCGGCGACCTGTTGCTGTGTCATCCGCGCCGCGGTGCGGGCATGCCGGAGCTCGTTGCCGAGCTGCTTCCGGCGCGAGGTGACGGTGCTGGCCATCGCCCTGCTCTCCCGGACCACTACCAAGCAACGGCGGCCACCGGCCGCCGTCGCACGCGAACTATCGAACCCACCCAGGTTAGTGCTTCACCTTGCGGATCTCGATGATGACACCGCGCAGCGTTCCAGGAAACGCCGCAGAACGCCAGTCACCTGCGTTGTCACTCGCCTGGACCAGTGAAATTCCGAATTATTCCGCCAACCGGCGGAGCCCGATCTGGGGCATAGTGACCCGGTGATCGATCGTTCGCCATCGGCCGCCGCCGTCACCTCGCTCGCCGACCAGGTCCACGGCTACGTCCAGCCCGACGGCTCCTGGTACATCAACAACTGCGGGTTCGTGGACGCCGGTGACCACACCGTCCTGATCGACACCTGCTCGACCGAGCGCCGCACGCGCGCGCTGCTCGCGGCCGTCGAAGCGACCACCGGCAGCCCGGTGACGACGCTGGTGAACACCCACCACCACGGCGACCACACCAACGGCAACTACCTCGTCCCGAGCGCGGCCGTGGTCGGCCACCGCAAGACCCGCGAGCTGATGGCCGCCGAGGGTATCCAGACGTTCGAGGGCGTCTTCGTCGGCAGCGACTGGGGCGAACTGAAGTCGCGGCCGCCCGAGATCGTGTTCGACGACCGGCTCACGCTGTACGCCGGGGACGTCGAGATCCAGCTGATCCACCCCGGCCACGCGGCCCACACGACCAACGACGTGCTGGTCTGGCTGCCCGAGCAGCGCGTGCTCTACGCCGGTGACCTGGTCTTCAACGGCGGCAGCCCGTTCGCGCTGATGGGCTCGGTGGCCGGCTGGCGCGCCGGGCTCGACGTGATTCGCGAACTCGAGCCGGAGGTGATCCTGCCCGGCCACGGCGGCCCGTGCGGACTGGACGTGGTGGACACCGTCGACCGCTACCTGGCCTTCGTCCAGAAGACGGCCGAGCACGGGAAGGCCGCCGGGCAGTCGCCGCTGGAAGTGGCCAAGGAGACGGATCTCGGCGAGTTCGCGTCGCTGAGCGAGCAGGAGCGGCTGCCGGGCAACCTGCACCGGGCGTACGCCGAGCTGGACGACGCGGATTGGGGCGCCGAGATCGACCTGGTGGCGGCGATCACCGACATGCTCGCGATCAACAAAGGTCCGATCCGCTGCTTCTCCTGAACTGAGTGAGCTGCTCCTCCGTGCCCTTCCTTGAGCGCGCGATCGGACTAGTGTCTGAATCGAGAGAGACTTCGGAAGGATTCGGATGAGCAAGAAGGCGAGCATCGGGGTCACCGGCCTGGCGGTCATGGGCCGCAACCTGGCCCGCAACCTGGCCCGGCACGGGCACACGGTGGCCCTGCACAACCGGTCCGAGGAGCGGACCCGCGCGCTGGTGGAGCAGTTCGGCGACGAGGGCGACTTCATCCCGGCGTACTCCGCGCAGGAGTTCGTGAACGCGCTGGAGCGGCCCCGGCAGGTCGTGATCATGGTCAAGGCCGGCGGCCCGACGGACGCCGTCATCGAGGAGTTCGCGCCGCTGCTCGAAGAGGGCGACGTCATCATCGACGCCGGCAACGCGCACTTCGCCGACACGCGCCGCCGTGAGAAGGCGCTTCGCGAGCGTGGCCTGCACTTCGTCGGCAGCGGTGTCTCCGGCGGCGAGGAGGGCGCGCTGCACGGGCCGAGCATCATGCCCGGCGGCTCGAAGGAGTCGTACGAGTCACTCGGCCCGCTGTTCGAGGACATCTCGGCGAAGGTCGACGGCGAGCCGTGCTGCACGCACATCGGCGCGGACGGCGCCGGCCACTTCGTGAAGATGGTGCACAACGGCATCGAGTACGCCGACATGCAGCTGATCGCGGAGTCGTTCGACCTGCTCCGGCACGCGGGCGGCTACGCACCGGCCGAGATCGCCGACGTGTTCCGCACGTGGAACACCGGGCGGCTCGATTCCTACTTGATCGAGATCACCGCCGACGTGCTCGCGCACGTCGACAAGGCGTCCGGCAAGCCGTTCGTCGACATCGTCGAGGACGCCGCCGAGCAGAAGGGCACCGGCCGCTGGACCGTGCAGATCGGCCTCGACCTCGGCGTGCCGATCTCGGGCATCGCCGAAGCCGTCTTCGCGCGTTCGCTGTCCGGCTCCAAGTCGCTGCGCGCGGCCGCCCGCGGTCTCGGTGGTCCGTCGGCGGCGCCGCTGTCGGGCGCTTCCCTGGAGCGGTTCGCCGACGACGTCGAGCAGGCGCTGTACGCGTCGAAGGTGGTCGCGTACGCCCAGGGCTTCAACCAGATCCAGGCGGGCGCGACGGAGTACGGCTGGGACATCGACCTCGGCAAGGTCGCTTCGATCTGGCGCGGCGGCTGCATCATCCGCGCGAAGTTCCTGAACGACATCACCGCGGCCTACGCCGACGAGCCGGCCCTGCCGACGCTGCTCACCTCGGGCGGCTTCCGGAAGGCCGTCGAGGACGCGCAGGACTCGTGGCGCTCGGTGATCTCGACGGCGGTCAAGCTCGGCATCCCGACGCCGGGCTTCTCGACGGCGCTGGCCTACTACGACGGCCTGCGGGCTGATCGGTTGCCGGCCGCGCTGGTCCAGGGCCAGCGGGACTTCTTCGGTGCCCACACCTACCGGCGGGTGGACCGCGAAGGCTCGTTCCACACGGCCTGGGCCGCCGACGGCCGCCCGGAGTCCGACGCCTGACAGCCCCACGCGCGGGCCCTCCCCCCTCGGTGAGGGCCCGCGCGGCCGGGAAGACCCCCTGGTCCTCCCCGATCAGAGCAGCGTCACGAGGACCACCGCGAGCACGACGGCCCACCAGAGCGGCCTCACTGCCCCCGGGCGGCGAGGATCTCCGCCAGCACCTCCAGGATCTTCGCCTCGGCCTTGTCCTTCTTGACGCCCAAGCCGTCGAGCACCTCGAAGCCGCTGCCTTCGCCCTGTTCCAGCAGCGCCAGCAGCAGGTGCTCGGTGCCGATGTAGTTGTGCCCCAGCCGCAGGCCTTCGCGCATGGTCAGCTCGAGGGTCTTCTTCGCGGCCCCGGAGAACGGGACCACGTTCGGCATCGCGTCGACCGGCTCGGGCAGCCGCGCTTCGGCGGCTTCACGGACGGCGTCCAGCGAGACGCCCTGGGCCAGGATCGCCCCGGCCGCCAGCGCGGCCGGCTCGGTGAGCAGGCCCAGGACGATGTGCACGGTGTCGATGTACGGGCTGGCGTGGTCGACGGCCGCCTTCTGCGCCTCGACGACGACGTGCCGCGCCCGGTCGGTGTAGCGGCCGTAGAGGCGCTCGATGGCCCCGCTCGGGTCGCCGCCGGGATCGACCTTCGGCACGAACCGCTTCTGGGCGGCCTGTTTCGTGACGCCCATGCTGGCGCCGATCTCGGTCCAGGACGCCCCGGACCGCCGGGCCTGGTCGACGAAGTGGCCGATCAGGTGGTCCGCCACTTCGCCGAGGTGCTGACCCACGTACACCGCGTCGGTGAGCTGGGCGAGGGCGTCCGTGTCGTTGTTGCTCTTGATGGCGTTGATGAGGTCGTCGAGCTTGATGTTGTTCGGTAAGGTCATGCCGTCAACTGTAGGTTGACGATCAGCAAGCGTCAACCACGAGTTGACGATCTTAGGCGAACGGCAGCCCGACGTAGTTTTCGGCCAGGCTGGTCGCCGCCGCGCGTGACGACGTCGTGTAGCGCAGCTGCGCGAGCTGCAACTGCCGCGCGAAGCCGTCCGCGTGCGGGTCGGTGTGCAGCATCGTCGTCATGAACCAGGAGAAGTGCTCCGCCCGCCACACCCGGCGCAGGCAGGTGTCCGAGTAGGCCGCGGCGAGCGACTCGTCGCCGCGCAGCAACGCTTCCAGCGCTCGCGACAGCACGCGGACGTCGGCGATCGCCAGGTTCATGCCCTTCGCGCCGGTCGGCGGCACGATGTGCGCGGCGTCGCCCGCCAGGAACAGCCGCCCGTGCCGCAGCGGCTCGGCGACGAAGCTGCGCATCGGCGTGATGCCCTTGTCGAGGATCGGGCCTTCCCGGAGCGTGAAGTCGCCCTCGACCTCGAGCCGCGCGGTCAGCTCAGCCCAGATCCGGTCGTCGGACCAGGCTTCGAGGGACCCCGCGGGATCGACCTGGAGGTAGAGCCGCGTGATCTCCGGGGTCCGCATGCTGTGCAGCGCGAACCCGCGTTCGTGGTGGGTGTAGATGAGCTCGTGGTGTGACGGCGGAGTCTGCGCGAGAACCCCCAGCCACGCGAACGGATACTCACGCTCGTACACCGTCAGCGCACTGTCCGGAATGGACGGACGGCAGATGCCGTGGAAGCCGTCGCAGCCCGCGACGGCGTCGCACTCGATGACCTGCGCGTTGCCTTCGCTGTCGCGGTAACGCACCCGCGGACGCTCGGTGTCCACATCGGACAACTCGACGCCCGCGACCTCGAACGAGATCGGGTACCCGCGAGCCTCGTGCGCGTCGATGAGGTCCTTGACGATCTCCTGCTGCCCGTACACCGTGATCGCCCGGCCGGTCAGCTCGGTCAGCGCGATCCGGTGGTCGGCGCGGTCGAACCGCAGCGACAGCCCTTCGTGCGGCATTCCCTCGGCGGCCAGCCGGTCGCCGAGGCCCAGCGACGTCAGCAGCTCGACGGTCGGCTGCTCGCACACCCCGGCCCGCACGCGCTGCCGGACGTACTCGCGGTCGCGGGCCTCGAGCACAACGCAGTCGATTCCCGCGGAGTGCAGGAGGAACGACAGCAGCAGCCCGGCCGGGCCGGCGCCGATCACGGCCACCTGCGTGCGCATCACGCCGCTCGCGACTTCAGGTGCGCCTTGAGGTCGAAGGCGCTCGCTTCGAGGTCGGCGTACGCGGGCTTCGGCTCGGCGGTGAACAGGCGCCGCGCGGCGATGTGGTCGGCCGGGCGGTTCACCGACTCGACGGCGATGAGGACGTCGTCGCGGAAGGACAGTACGGAGAACTTGCCCTCCGCCGGGTCGCCCGCGACCACGGTCCGGTCGGCCCCCGCGAGAAGCCCGGCGATCTGCAGCTTGGCACCGGCCTGGTCGGTCCAGAACCACGGCAGGCTGGCGTACGGCGTGGGCGTGCCGGTGATCGCCGCGGCCACGCACCGGGCCTGGTCGACGGCGTTCTGCACCGACTCCAGCCGGGTCTCGGCGCCGGCTTGCACGCACGGGAAGGTGGCGCAGTCGCCGATGGCGAAGATCTTTTCGTCCGCCGTGCGCAGGTGCGCGTCGACGACGACACCGTTGCGCACCGGCAGCCCGGCGGCCTCGGCGAGGATGGTTTCGGGCACCACCCCGACGGCGACGACGACCAGGTCGGCGGGCAGCCGGGTGCCGTCGGACAGCTCGACTTCCCGCACCCGCGAGTCGCCGTGCAGTGCCGTGACGCCCTGGCCGAGCACCACCGTGTGCCCGGCCTTGCGGTGCAGGTCGGCGAAGTAGGCGGAGATTTCCGGCGTCGCGACCCGGTTGAGCAGCCGGTCCTGCGCCTCGACGATCGTCACCGGACGGCCGGCGTGCGAAGCGAACTCAAGCCCGATGAACCCGCCGCCGGCCACGACGACGTCGGCGGCCTGGGCGAGGGACGCGCGGAGCCGGTCGGCGTCGTCGCGGGTGCGCAGGGTCAGCACGCCGGGCAGCTCGGCGCCGGGCACGGGCAGCGTCCGGTTGCGGGCGCCGGTGGCCAGGACGAGGAAGTCGTAGCCGAGCTCGCGGCCGTCTTCGAGGTGGACCTTCGACACCGCACGGTCGATCTTCGCGGCCCGCCCGGCGACCAGCTCGATGTCTTTCTCGGCGAAGAAGTCTTCCCCGCGCAGGTGCAGCTGGTCGACCCCGGCTGTCCCGGCCAGGTAGGCCTTCGACAGCGGCGGCCGCTGGTACGGCACCCCCGGCTCGTCCCCGACCAGCACGATCCGGCCGCCAAAGCCCCGGTCCCGCAGCGAAGCCACGGCCTGGAACCCGCTTTGACCAGCACCGACGACGAGAACGGTGGTCATTCTTGCTCCTCACCCCATCCGGCAACCCTCGGTCCTCATCCGACCACAGCGGGCCCGGTCAGTCGAGGCGCGGCCGGCCGGACGACCGCGGGGCGCCGAGCACCCGCGAAATACCCCGCGCCGCGGCCCGTACCGCCGGGACCAGTGTCCGTGGGTCCGTCCCCTCGGCCGGGACGACCACCGAAATCGCCGCCACCACCTCGTCCGTGGCGTCCCGGACCGGCGCCGCCACGGACAACGAGATCAGCTCGATCTGGCCGTCGCAGATGGCGTACCCGTCCCGGCGCACGTCCGCCAGCACCCGCCGCAGCTGCTCGGGCGAGGCGATCGTCTTGGCCGTGAACGTCTTCAGCGGGCCGGCCAGGACCGCCTCCTGGGCTTCGGCCCGGGCGTGGGCGAGCAGCACCTGGCCGACGCCGGTCGCGTGCGCGGGCAGCCGGCCGCCGACGCGGGTCAGGACGTTGACCGCGCCGCGGCCGGAGATGCGCTCGACGTAGACCACCTCCGGCCCGTCGAGCACCGCGAGCTGCACGTTCTGGTGCGTGGCCTCGTAGAGGTCCTCGAGGAACGGCATCGCGCTCTCCCGCAGTTCCGCGCCGTGCGGGGCAAGCGAAGCGACTTCCCACAGCCAGAGCCCGACGCGGTAGCCGCCCGTTTCGTCGCGCACGAGCGCCCCGCGCCGGGTGAGCTCGCCTGCCAGCCGGTGCGTGGTCGACAGCGGCAGCCCGGCGCGGCGGCTGAGCTCCGACAGCGTCAGCCGCGGCCGCTCGGCGGAGAAGGCGCCGAGCAGGTCGAGCACCCGATCGACGACCGACGGCGGCCGCCGCGCGCTGTGTCTCACCCCTCTTCGTCGTCCGGTAGCAGCGGGCGCATGAACGTCCGCCGGTACCGCACCACGCAGCCGCTCTCGTCGCGGATCTTGTCCGCTTCGATGAAGTCCGGGTCGACGCCGAAGAGCGTCCGGTAGCGCTCGTACGCGGCGAGGCTCTCGAAGCTGAACAGCGCCCGGGCTTCGTCGCTCGCCCCCTCCGACGGCAGGAAGTAGCCGTGGTGGATGCCGCCTTCGCGCTGGACCAGCCGCATCCACGCGGCGGCGAAGCGTTCGAAGTCGGGCAGCTTGGCGGGGTCGATGACGTAGTCGACGACGCACGTGATCATCAGTGAACCTTATTCTGGTTAGGCCGGCGCTACGGGACCGCCGGGCGCGATCCTACGGTGACTCTCGCGCCGGCCGACGGCTGAACAAGGTTCAGTGGCCGCCCCAGACGCGGTCGGCCGTCGCGACGAGCAGCTCGAGTTTGCGCAGCTGGTCGTCCGTGGTCAGGTCGTTGCCCTCCTCGGTCGAGGAGAAGCCGCACTGCGGGGACAGGCAGAGCCGGTCGATGTCGACGTACCGCGAGGCCTCCTCGATCCGCCGCACCAGCACGTCCGGGTCCTCCAGCTCCGCCCGCTTGGTCGTGACCAGGCCGAGCACCACCTTCTTGTCCTTCGGCACGAACCGCAGCGGCTCGAAGCCGCCAGAGCGTTCGTCGTCGTACTCCAGGAAGAACCCGTCGACGGCGAGCTCGCCGAACAGCGCCTCCGCGACGAACTCGTAGCTGCCCTCCGCGGCCCACGACGACCGGAAGTTGCCGCGGCACAGGTGGGTCGTCACCGTGAGGTCGTCGGGCCGGCCGGCCAGCGCCGCGTTCATCGTCGCGATGTTGCGCAGGTGCTGGCGGTCCGGGTCGCCGCCCATCCGCGCGACGAGCTCCCGCTGCGCCGGGTCGTTCAGGTAGGCGAGGCTGGTGTCGTCCAGCTGCAGGTACCGGCAGCCGAGGTCGTGGACCGCGGTGACCTGCGCGGAGTAGGCCGCGCTGAGGTCGGTGAAGAACTCCTCGAGGTCCGGGTAGACGGTCTCGCTGACCGCGGCCCGGCCGCCGCGGTAGTAGACCATGCTCGGCGACGGGATGGTCAGCTTCGGCGTCACGCCGGGGTCCACATGGGACTGCAGGAACCGGAAGTGGTCGGCGAAGATCGGTTCGTCGAGCCGCACCTTGCCGTCGACCTGCAGCCCCGGCGGGCTGAACTCGAGGTCGCCCGCCAGGTTGTGGAACTTGACGTGCAGCCGCTGGTCGCTCTTCGAGATGCCGCCGAGCGAGTAGATGAAGTCCATGTGCCACGAAGCGCGCCGGAACTCGCCGTCGGTCGCCGAGCTCAGCCCGGCCGCCTTCTGCATCTTGATCACGTCACGGATCGCGTCGTCCTCGACCGCGCGGAGCTGCTCCGCGTTGATCTCGCCGCTCTCGTGCCGTCGTCGCGCATCACGCAACACCGGGGGCCGCAGCAGGCTCCCCACGTGATCGGCGCGAAACGGCGGGCCCACCTGGGAAATGCCACCCGAAGTCATGCACCGATGGTCACACATTCCCGGCCTTCGCGCCGCCCCCCGAAACATGATCATCACAACCGGGACTTGCTACCGTCACCGTCACCGCATTGGCTGGGGCCATCGAACCAGGCAGCCGCACCAGGGGGCGCTCATGACGGAATCCGTGGTCCACCCGGTCGACCAGGGCCTGCCCGCCGGCCGGCTGGCGCTGCTCGGCCTCCAGCACATGTCGATCATGTACGCCGGCTCGGTGGCGGTGCCGCTGATCGTCGGCAGCGCGCTGAAGCTCGACGCCGCGACGATCGGGCTGCTGGTCAACGCCGATCTGCTGGTCGCGGGCATCGCGACGCTCATTCAGGCCATCGGCATCGGGAAGCTGCTCGGCATCCGGCTGCCCGTGGTCGCGGGGGCGACGTTCACCGTCGTCAACCCGATGATCCTCATCGCGTCCCAGTACGGCCTGACCGCGGTCTACGGCGCGATGATCGCGTCCGGCGTGTTCGGGCTGCTCATCGCGCGGCCGTTCGCGAAGCTGATCCGGTTCTTCCCGCCGCTGGTGACCGGGACGCTGCTGCTGGTCATCGGCGTCTCGCTGCTGGGCCCGGGCGCGGCGATGATCGCGGGCCACGACCCAGCGTCGGCGGACTACGCGGCGCCGTCGCACATCGGGCTGGCGTTCGGCGTCCTGGCGCTGCTCGTGCTGTTCACCCGCGTGCTGCGCGGGTTCGCCAACCAGATCGGGCCGCTCCTCGCGCTGGCGATCGGGCTGGTCGTCGCGATCCCGATGGGGCTGGTGCACTGGGACGGCCTGCGCGCGGCCGGCTGGTTCGGGCTGGCGTCGCCGTTCCACTTCGGCGCACCGACGTTCCCGGTCGCCGCGATCCTGTCGATGTGCGTGGTCATGCTGGTGACTTTCACCGAGTCGACGGCGGACATGATCGCCGTCGGCGAGATCACCGGGCGCCCGCCGACCGACGCCGACCTGGCGCGCGGCCTGGCCACCGACGGCGTCTCGGCCGTGCTCGGCGGGGTGATGAACTCCTTCCCCGACACGGCGTTCGCGCAGAACGTCGGCCTGGTGCGGATGACGGGCGTGCGCAGTCGCTGGGTGGTCGCGGTGACCGGCGGAATCCTGGTGGTGATGGGCCTGGTGCCGAAGGTCGGCGCGTTCATCGCGGCCATCCCGGAACCGGTGATCGGCGGGGTCGCGGTCGTGATGTTCGCGATGGTCGCCGCCGTCGGCGCCCAGAACCTCCGGACGGTCGAGTTTTCCGGGAACCACAACACCTTCGTCGTCGCGGTGGCGCTCGGCGCCGGTCTGCTGCCGGCGTTCGCACCGGACTTCTTCAAGCACTTCCCGGCCTGGCTGCAGACGATCTGCGGCAGCTCGATCACGGTGGCCGCGGTGCTCGCCTTCGCGCTGAACCTGCTGTTCAACCACCTCGGCCGGCGCTCGGAGCCGGATCTGCTCGACGCGCCGTGAGCAGCCGGTCGACGAGCACGGTGCCGGTGCCCGGCTCGACCGGGCGCCGGAACAGCACGCGCAGGTAGAACGGGGCGAGGACGAAGTCCAGCACCTCGTCGACCGACGGCACGGGCTCACCGCGCGCCTCCGCCTTGTCGAGGGTGGCCTGCAGGTCGTCGCCGCGGGCCCGGAGGTACTCGAGCGGCTTCTCGTCCGGCCGCAAGGTGGCGACGAGCGCGCGCAGCAGGATCTGGCCGTGCCGGTCGCGCATCGCGCGTTCGACGCCGTCGGCCCAGCCGAGCAGGTCGCCGCGCAGCGAACCGGTGTCCGGGATCGGCGACGTCGAGCGCAGGCGCGTCACCGCCGCGTCGAGCAGCAGTGCGTCGCGGCTGCCCCAGCGCCGGTAGATGCTGGTCGGGTTCACGCCCGCGCGTTCGGCGATCTTCGGGATCGCCGCGTCGATCTCCCCGGCGGCCAGCAGTTCGACGACGGCGTCGTGCACCGCGTCGCGGACACGGGCGCTGCGGCCACCGGGTCGGGTCATGGGTTCATTCTAAAGCAAAGCCCCTTGCTTTAGCAGTGCGGTCATGGCTAGGCTTAAGTCAAATCCAATGGCTTTAAGGAGCTCGAGATGGCCCGCAAGATGACCCGGGAAGAGCGCGAGCAGTTCCTCGCCGAGCCGCAGGTCGGCGTGCTCAGCGTGACGGCCGAGCCCGGACGGGCGCCGCTGACCACGCCGATCTGGTACCGCTACGAGCCGGGCGGCGACGTCGTCGTGATGACGTCACCCGGCCTGCGCAAGACCCGGCTGATCGAGGCGGCCGGCCGGTTCGCGCTGTGCGTCCAGCAGCAGGACGGCGTCTACAAGTACGTCTCGGTCGAGGGTCCGGTGGTGGAGTCGCGGCCGATGACCAAGGCGGAGCGGCACGAGATCGCGGCCCGCTACCTGCCGCCGGGCGTGAGCGAGGCCTACACCGACGCGATGGAGGACAAGCACGGGAACAACATCTCGATCGCGATGCGCCCGGAACGCTGGAACACCTCGGACTTCAGCGACATCGCCGAGCAGCTGTCCTGATCACCAGCAGATGATCAGGAAACACGACGTCCGGGGTGGCGCCGGGGTCGTGGTCGGCGGGCGGCTCCCGGTTGGCGGCGGAGTTCCCGTCGTCGTCCCCGTGGCCGTGGGCGGCGTGGACGAACCGGCGCCGGACGGCGTGGTGGACGACGGCGCGGTGCCGGTGCCGCTGGTCTCCGTGGCCGCGGTGCGGCCCGGTACCTCGGTGACGGTGCCGCGGTGTTCGCCGGACGCCGGGACGACGTCGCCGCCGGTGCCACCGCCGATGCCGCCGTCGAGCGGCGAGTCCGTCGCCTGGTCGGCGCCACCGAGCCCGGTGGACCGCTGCGGGAAGGGAATGACCTGGATCCGGTCGACCGGGGAGGCGTCCTGGCGTTCGTGGCCGCCGAAGGCGACCAGCACCGCGGCGGCACCGCAGCCGACGACGACGGCGAGCATCACCGCGACCACCCGCCACCGCGAGCCGGCCGACGGCGGCCGATCGCCCCAGCCCTCGCGGACGAGCAACTCGGCGACCGAGACTTCGTCGTTCACCCGACAGACCTTCCCGAGAGGCCTTTCGGCCGACATCGTGGCCGTATTCTTACCCCAAATGGCCCACGAACGGGTGAAGAAACGGCAAAAATTCGTCACGTAATGCAAGGTCCGACGGTGAGTGACATCCACAGCGTTTTCTAAGCTGGCGCTCGCGATACTCCCAGCATGACCGTCGAAGCTCGATCCATGCTGCTGAGAGCGGAACGGCCGATCCCCGCGATCGCCGTTGCGCGCCCCCGCAGCCGGTGGTCGGCGCTCCGGTTCGTCCCCAACCCCAAGTCGACGCCGTTCACCTTCGGCTACCTGGTCGTGCTGCTGGGCACGACGCTGCTGCTGCGGTTCGCCGACCCGGCGGTGACCACCCGGCTGCTCCAGCTGTCCAGCACCGACGCCCACAACTTGTGGCGGCGCCCGATGACGTCGCTGCTGACCAGCGCGATCTGGCTGTCCGACCAGAGCTGGCTGGTGTACGCGGTGATCTTCGCGGTCGCCGTCGCCCCGCTGGAACGCCGGTTCGGCGCCCGCCGCGCGGCGCTGGTGTTCTTCTCCGGCCACGTGCTGGCCACGCTCGTCACCGAACTGCCGGTGATGGTCCTGATCAGCGCCCACGTGCTGCCGAACTCGGCCGGGCACTGGCTCGACATCGGGGTCAGCTACGGCTTCTTCACCACCGGCGGCGCCCTGGTGTTCCTGCTCCGCGGCCGCGCCCGCCTGGTGGCGTTGGTCACGATGGAGGCGTTCATCGCGGTGATCTGGCTCGGCGACGACCCGGCCGGCCTCGACTCGGTCGTCACGCTGCTCGGCCACGCGTTCGCCGCGCACTTCGGGCTGTGGTTCTGGGGCCCGCGGCTGCGGGCGAGCATCCGCAGGCCGGGCCGGAATTCCGGCGGTAGGCACGAGCCGGGGTCGGTGGTGTAATCGACGGGCCACACGCCGACTTGACGGGGGACGGACGCACATGGAGCCCGACTCGCTCGCCGAACTGGTCGAGCTGAGTCCCGATGCGATCTGCGTCCACGAGCGCGGCCTGCTCACCTACGCCAACCGCGCGGCCCTCGAAGCGTTCGCCGCGCGCTCGGCCGACGAGGTCGTCGGCCGCCGGTTCACCGACTTCGTCGCCGAGGACACGCGAGCCGTGCTGGTCGAAAAGCTCGCCCGGCTGACCGAGCCGGGGCAGGCGAGCGAGCCCGTCGAAGTGCTGATGTCCCGGCTGGACGGCAGCAAGTTCGCCGTCGAGACGGTGGTGGTGCACCTCGGCCAAGCCGCGTACCAGGTCGTCATGCGCGACATCACGGCGAAGAAAGCGGCCGCCGAAGCCCTCCGCTACCAGGCCGCACTGGTGTCGCACGTCAGCGACGCGCTGATCGCGACCACCGGCGAAGGCGTCGTGACCAGCTGGAACCCGGCCGCCGAGGCGGTGTACGGCTGGACCGCGGCCGAAGCCGTCGGCCGGCGCGCCGGTGAGCTCGTCGGCGCACCGCTCGACCTGCCGGCCATCCGGCGCGGTGGCGGCGTCGCGGAAGCGGTCCACCGGCGGCGCGACGGCGCTCCCCTGGCGATCCGCGTCTCGGCAGCCGAGATGAACGACGGCTACGTGCTGGTCTGCGCCGACGAAACCGCGCGGCGGCGGGCCGAGCAGAACTACCGCACGGTCGTCGCGTCCCTCGACGAAGGCGTCCTCGTGATGGGCGCGGGCGGGCTCATCGAAGCGGCGAACCCGGCGGCCTGCCGGATCCTCGGCGTCGCCGAAGCCGACCTGGTCGGCGTCCCGTGCCACACACTGGTGCTGTTCACCGAGTCCGGGCGCTGGATCCCGCCGGACGAGCTGCCGTCGGTGCAGACCCGGCGGACCGGGGTCACGCACAACGGCCTGGTCGTCCGCCTGCGCCGGCCGGACGGCCGCGACGTCTGGGTGTCGCTGACCTCGCGCCTGCTCAACCAGGAGGACCCGGCGGCGATGGCCGTGGTCACGTCGTTCACCGACATCACCGAGACCCGCGCGATCAGCGCGCGGCTGGCGCACGACGCCACCCACGACCCGCTGACCCGGCTGGCGAACCGGACCCTGGTGCTGGGCAGGCTCGACGTCCGCGAGCGGGGAGCGGTCACCGTGCTGTTCCTCGACCTCGACAAGTTCAAGGTCATCAACGACTCGCTCGGGCACTCGGTCGGCGACCAGGTGCTGCGGATCGTCGGCGAACGCCTGCGCCGCAGCTCGGGCCGCGACGACCTGGTGGGCAGGCTGGGCGGCGACGAGTTCGTCGTCGTCACCGCCGAGGTCACCGACCCCGCCGAGGTCCGCGCGCTGGCCGAGCACCTGCGGGCGGCGCTGGCCGAGCCGATCGGCGTGCTCGGCAGGCAGCTGCACCTCGACGCGAGCATCGGCGTCGTGCTCGTCGGCCGCGACGACCGCCGCAGCGCCGAGGACCTGCTGCGCGACGCGGATGTCGCGATGTACCAGGCGAAGACGCTCGGGCGGGCCCGGCACCACTTCTTCGACGTCGGTCTGCGCGAGCGGATGCAGCGGCGGCTGCGGATGGAGCAGGACCTGCGCGACGCGGTCCGCGATGGCCAGCTCTGGCCCGCGTACCAGCCGGTGGTCGACCTGCGGACCGGCGAGATGGTCGCGGTCGAGGCACTGCTGCGGTGGACGCACCCCCGGCACGGCGCGATCGCGCCCGCGGAGTTCATCCCGCTCGCCGAGGAAAGCGACCTGATCAACGTCATCGGCAAGGAGATGCTGCGCGCGACCACCCGCGAACTCGCCGCGCGACGCACCGGTCAGGGTCTGGACCTGACGCTGAAGGTCAACCTCTCCGCCCGCCAGCTCGACGACCCGCACCTGGTGCCCGCGGTCCAGGACGCGCTGGCGAGCACGGGGCTGCCGCCCGCCGCGCTGTGCCTGGAAGTCACCGAAAGCGCGTTGATGCGCGACCAGGCCGCGGCCGCGGAAGTGCTGGCGTCCCTGCGTTCCCTGGGTGTGCTGCTGGCGATCGACGACTTCGGCACCGGCTATTCGTCGCTCGCGCAGCTGCGCCGGCTGACGCTGGACACGCTCAAGATCGACCGCTCGTTCATCACGGGGATCGCCGAGTCACGCGACGCGGAGGCGATCGTCACGAGCATCATCGCGATGGCCCACGCGGTGGACCTGACGGTGATCGCCGAAGGCGTCGAGTCGGCGGAGCAGCTGGAGCTGCTCCGCACGCTCGGCTGCGACCAGGCCCAGGGCTACTACCTCGGCCGTCCGGTGCCGGCGGCCGAGCTGTTCGGTCAGTAGGTCTCGCGGAGCCGGCTCAGTTCGTCCGGGGTCAGCTCGATGCCGAGGTCCTTGAGGGTGGCGTCGAGCTCGTCCGGCGCGATCGTCGTGGTTTCCCGGTGGCCACCGGGTTTTTCGACGGTGAGCTCGCGCCCCAGCACCTGCCGGCTGATGCCCGGTTCGAGCGTCATGATCACCAGCCGTCCGGTGAAGGGCGACTTCGGGTGCGTCGAGGCGTAGTGGTGGTAGACCTCGTAGTCGACCCGGTGCATCTCGTCGAGCCGGAACTCGAAGAGGTCGTCGTCGCCCTTCCGCAGGGTCCACCGGCCGTCGTGGTGCGTGAGGCGGTGCGGCCACCCGGCTTGGTCGACCTCGTGCCCGTCGACGAGCGGCATCGGAGCGAGGATCCCGGCCCCGAACCCGACGTCGGCGAGGAACTCCCGCTCGTCGAGCTCGACGACGAGCGTCATGTGCGTGGCGGGCCCCGGCCGCCGCGGCTGCACGCGCGCGGCCAGCCGCCGCACGGGGTAGCCGAGCCGTTCGAGGACGGCGGCGAAGAGGCCACTCTGTTCGTAGCAGTAGCCGCCCCGCCGCCGCCCGACGAGCTTGGCGCTCACGACGTCGAGCGAAATCCCTTGGTGCTGCCCGAGAACGACGTCGACGTTCTCGAACGGGATGGCCTGAACGTGCGCGCGCATGAGGTCCCGGAGCGCCCCTTCGGACGGCGCACGCCGTTCCTGCCCGATCCGCGCCAGGTACGCGTCGAGGTCGACGGCGTCGATGTCCCATTCCCCAGTGGTCATGGGAGCCATGATGAAACCTCGACCTCGATCGAGGTCAACCTTCGTGCACGACCTTCCGCACCTCGACGGCGGTGTACTGGGCGTCCGGGATCTTCGCGGCGAGTTCGACAGCGCGCGCTTCGGTTTCGACGTCGACGACGTAGTAGCCGCAGAGGAAGGCGTCGGACTCGACGAAGGGGCCGGTCCGGGTCTGCGGCCGGCCGTTCTCGACGCGGACGGTCTTGGTGTCGGCGGGCTCGGCGAGGGCTTTGGTCTCGACCATCTCGCCGGAGCCGGTGATGAGCTCGATGAAGGCGCCGTGCCCTTCGTAGACGGCGTTCTTCTGCTCGTCGGTGAGGGTGGCCCAGAGGGTGGGATTCATGTGGAGCGTGAGGAGGTATTTCATGCCCGGTGGTCGGAGCCTGTCCCCTGGTCCGGACACGAGGATTCGCGGTTCACTCGTTCGGCCTAGCCACGACGAGGAAGCGCTGGTCGTCGATGTCCTTTCCCCACAGCGCGGGATCGGTCAGCATCCGGAACCCCTGCGCTTCGACAAGGGCCCGGCGCCGGTGAACCACCGCCCCTCGACGAGGATCAGCCGCCTACCGGACTTGAGCAAGCCGGCCCACCTCGCCAGGGCGACGGCGGGATCGGGCATGGCCCAGAGGACGTGCCGCACGAGAACGACGTCGTAGGCGGTCGGGACACGGCGGATCGGCGGCATCGCCGTGCCGGAAGTCGACCTCGAGCCCGGCGGCTTTCCGCCTGGCCTGGCCGAGCATGGCGGTCGAGAAGTCGGCCCCGCAGACGTCGTGGCCGGCCTCGGCGAGAAGGAGCGAAAGGCTCCCGGTCCCACACCCGAGATCGACGACGGCCGCCGGAGCGGGCGGCAGCAGCGGGAGAAGAAGATCCGCCCAGGCGTCGCGGACGGCGGCGTCCCGGAGGCCGTGGTCGGGCTGGTCGTCGAAGGTTTCGGCTTGGGCGTCCCAGAGGTCGGAGGTCACCGGACCCATCCTGCCGACCACGACCGACAGTTTCGGAGGCTGCATACTCGGGCCGGTGACCAAGCTCCCGCACGACGTGCCGTTTCCGTTCCACGGGCGAGTCGTCTGGCTGACCCCCGAGCAAGGCGGCCGCACCACCGGGCCACCGCGAGCGGACGACTACGCCGCCAATGCCTTCGTGCCGCCGCACACACTCCGCTTCGGCCTCGCGTCGTTCGTGCTCCGCGGTTTCGCACCAGAAGCATGGGTCTCGCCGGCGAAAGGACGCTGGCTGACGGTCGAGAACTCCGGCCCCCACCGAATCCGGCCGGGCGCGGTCGTCGTGATCACGGAAGGCCCCAAGCCGGTCGGGTACTTCCACGTCGAAGAAGCCGGCTGAGCCTGGAACCGAGACCGCAGACACGAAAAAACCGCCCTGGTGATCAGGGCGGTTTTCGTTCCGGTGGCCAGGGCCGGGGTCGAACCGGCGACCTTCCGCTTTTCAGGCGCAGACGTTTTCGCAGGTCACGGGGGTTGTACTGCCGCCACGTGCAACCCCCGTGCAACATCCCGCTCCCTTGAACACCGGTGTCTGGCGACCGTTCAGCGTCGGCTGACGAGCAGGTATCGCTCGTCTTTGATCGGAGCGCCCCACAAAGCGGGATCGTTCAGCGGCGTCACCGTCGCGTCCTCTCGACGAGCACGCGCGAGTCGCTCGCACTCGTCCGCCGAGATCCCGGCCCCGGTGAACCAGCGACCTTCGACGAGCACCAGACGACCACCTGGTTTCAGAAGGCCCACCCACTTGCCTAAAGCGGCGGCCGGGTCGGGCATGGCCCACAGCACGTGCCGCGCGAGAACGACGTCATACGCGCCTGGCGAGCAGGGAGGATTGGCGGCATCCCCCTCGCGGAGTTCCACACTCACCCCTGCCGCTTCGGCCTTCTCCTCGGCTACAGCGAGCATCCGGCTGGACAGATCCACCCCGTCCACGGCGTACCCGGCCTGGGCCAGCAGCACGGCGAGACTGCCCGTCCCGCAACCGAGGTCGACCACCGAAGCGGGGCACACAGGCATCAATGGCAGAAGAAGATCCGACCACGCTGCCCGCACTGAAGGGTCTCTCAGGCCATGATCGGGCTGCTCGTCGAACGCTGCCGCCTCAGCATCCCAGATCTCTTTCATTCGTTCCGTCACGCTGGTCATCCTCTCAGCGACCACCCACTTTCAGTGCTTGACGACGATCGACTTGGGCAGCTTGGCAGCATCACCGTGTGCGGCGAGCTTGCTCAGTTCGTCGGCCACTTCCCGGTCTCTCCCTTCCACCGCGTGGAGGTACCGCAGCGAGGCAGCGGCCGAAGCGTGCCCGAGCCGCTTCTTCAGGTCGGCCAGCGTTGCCCCCGCACTGGCGGCGAGCGTCTGGCCGGTGTGCCGCAGGTCGTGGAAGCTGACGCCGATGCCGGCCTTGACGCGAGCCCGGACGAACGCCTGGTAGACCGCGTTGCCGTTCATCGGCCGCCCGTCCTTGCCGACAAAGAAGCGCTCCCGACCGGCCCACTCCTTCATGTGCTCCCGGAGGTACGGCATGACATGCGGAGGAACCGACACCGGCCGACGCCCCGCATCCGTCTTGGGGTCCTTGTCGTACTTCTTTGGGCTCTCCAGAAGTTCCACGCGGCTCTTCCGCACCCAGACGACGCGGTCGGCCAAGTCGACGTCCTCCGTTCGCAGCCCACACACCTCTCCTCGGCGAAGACCACACCAGGCCGCCAGGAGCACAGCTGCCCGATATCGCGGAGTGATCGCCTCGACGACCTCCACGACCTGCTTGGGCGTGGCAATCCCCCGTTCCTTCGCCTTGTCCGAGCCCGCGCCGGGGATCTGACACGGGTTGACCGCGATCGCCCCATCACGCTTCGCCGAGTTCATGACGGCCCGGAGGAACCGGTACGACTGGGCGATGGAGGTCTTCCCGCCGGTCCCGGCTAGTGCCTTGGCGTACCAGCTCCGGACCACGGGCGGGGTGATCGCGATCAGCGGCCGGTCCAGCAGCTCGACCATGTGAAGTCGCATGTTCCGCCGACACGTCTCCTCCCAGCGCTCCCCGATCTCCGGGTTGGTGCGCAGGTACTCACTGGCGTAGTTGCCGAACGTTTCCCGGCCGAGTTTGTCGTCCAGCCAAGCCCCCTTGGCGAGATCGGCCTCAACCCCGACCAGCCAGCGGTCCGCGTCCGTCTTCGTCCGGAAGGTGTTTGGCGCGTACTGCCGCTGGCTGTTCGGTCCGATGAACGACGCCTGGAACTGGCCGGACGGCAGCTTGCGCACCGAGCCGAACCGGCGACGACCTTGCTTCTTCGCCATCACGCCACCGCCCGGCCGGCCGACCAGTTCACCTGGACCGGCTCGACTCGTCCGGCCTGCGCGAACGCGTCCAGGTCCCCGAGAGCAAGCCGGACATGCGCGCCGAGCTTGTGGAACGCGATGCGCCGTTCCGCGACCAGCCGCCGGATGAACCGCTCCGTGGTGCCCAGGTAGGCAGCGGCTTCCTTGACGTTCAAGTACTGCGTGTTCATGTGCTTCTCCCCCGTGTTGATCAGGCTGCGAGCTGAGTTGCCGAAGTTTCCGGACCGTCCCCTGGTGGTCCGGCGGCAGCGAGTAGCGCCCGGTCATACTCGGCCTTCCACGTGATCCGCTCCGCGATGGCCCGCATGACCAGGTGCGGCCGAGGCGGGACCTGCGGGTCGCCGGGCTCGACCTTCCGCCAGACCAGCCGGGCCGGATCCGGTTGTGGCTTCTCGATCCCGATCGCCGCCAACGCCTGCTGCACGAAGGCTTTCCGGTCGGCTTTGTGGTCGTCGAGGGTCTTGCCCGACCACTTGCGCGACACCAGCACCCGCCGCCCCGGCAGCCCGAGGGTGGTCCGGCGATGAGCCCGGCCCTTGCAGTGGCCCGGGGTGGTCTTGCTGCCCGCGCCCTTCGGTTGGATCCCGTAGAGCAGCCAGACCGCGCAGCGCGGCGAGCACGGGGTGACCGACAGTTCGGCGTGGAGCCGGTCGTGGTGATCCCGCAGCCGTGCCGTGTCCGCCTCGACCACCTCGCCGGTGGACTTGGTCAGGTATTTCGTGAGGTAGCCGATGTGGCGGCCGGCCTCTTCGGTGCCGCCGAGGATGCCCTTCGAGTGCACCTGCCGCCCGAAGGTCACCACATGCGCCGGATCCTCGACCTCTTCCACGGCGTCGTCCCAGTTGGTCAGCGGCTCGCGGGTGTCCGGGTCCAGGAATGCCCGGGTGTCCGGATCCCAGACCGGCAGCCGCTCTGTGTAGACAATCTGGTCATGGTTGGGCCACCAGACCTGGTGATAGGTGGCTTCGGTGACCTGGCGGATCACGTCGTGCGGGATCGCCCCGCGGATCGCCGCGTGCAGGTGCGGAGCCGTCCGCTTCTGCGGCTCCACCGTCGCGAAGTACTGCGCATCCCAGCCCACGACCCGCCGGAGGTTCTGCCACCACCGATCCACCAACGCCGAAAAGTGCACCGCATCCCGGGCCGCCCGCCGGTAGTCATACCGCGACGGGTCGACCGGCGCCCCATCGCGGACGGGGCCGTAGGTGTCGCACGTCAGCGTCACAAACATGGACGGCCGGAACTTCCCGGCGAACTCCCTGCCGACGGTGGTCTTCGCGACCTTCTGCCGAGGCAGGTTCGGCGCGTCCTGCCGCCGACGGGTCGACCGCTTCACGGCACGCTTGGTCGGGACGTCGAGGGCGGGCAGCCGGCCCCGCATCCCGAGTTGCCGAAGTTCCGCGTCGACCCCGGCGACCTCCTCCCGCAGCTCCTCGGCTTCGGCCTGGTCGTGCTCGACCACCTCCCGATACGCCGCCACCAGGTCCGCCCGGTAGGTCAGCAGCTCCTTGTGATCCTCCGAGGGCGGTTCGGCGGTGAGGTTGGGTTCTTCGGTCATGTGCCAGCCTTCGCGGCACTGGGCCTGCCGCAGCGCCTTCGCCTTCCGAGCACACGGAAGGCACACCGACTCCACCGTGGAGCCGCACGGCACGGGGACGTAGCGGAGTTCGCCGGTCTCCGTGTCGCCGACCTCCATGGTGAAGGGCCGGACGCAGACGCCGTGCTTCTCCGCCGTCGCCCGGATCACGTCCGCAGCAAGAGGCGTGCGCATCCGCTCAGCCCGCGTCCCGGCCGGTGAGGTCTGTTCGTCGGTCATCAGGCAGCCACCTCCCCGGGGCGGGTCCATTGCCGGAGTACAAACACGGGCATGTCCTGCCGCGACCTGGCGGGCAGGTCCGGGAACACGTCCTCGGAGAAGTCGACCGCGCCGTAGACGCGGACCGGGACCCCGCAGGGCATCCGGCCGCTGACGATCAGATGCACCGACGTTCCAGCGGGTGTCCGCCAGATCTGCGCGGAGACCTCATCCAGCGTCTCGGCCCAGGTCACCAGTCCCGAGGCCACTTCGGGCAGCTTTCGAGCGGCGCCGAGCTGCACCCAGATCGGGTCCGAGCCAGACGTCACGTTCACCGACGCCACCGGACCCAACACGTGCAAGTCGAGGTGATCGCGGATCGCGTCGAGAAAGACCATGGTCGTGTTCACGCCGCGACCCCCTCAGCGCCGCGCCGAGCGGCCAGATCGACCACGCCGCCGTTTGTGACGTAGTGCTCCAGCGCCTTCACCGCGTCGTCGCCGACCCACCCGGCCCGGATGCGCAGCGGTTCGCGGATGCCCTCACCCCACACGTAGCCGACCCCGGCTTCGGAGTCGCCGATGCGGTTGGCCCACGCGCCTCGTTCATAGGCGCCGTCCCCGAGGACCATCGGGACGTGCGTCTTCGAGGTCACCCGCAGGCACACGCGGCGGGTGAACAGCTCGCGGACCGGGACCGTGTCCTTCGTCGGTTCTTGGACGTAGCCCCGCACGGTGATCCCGAGCGCCCGCCCCTGGGTGGTCAGCAGCGCGACTCGTTCGACGATCTGATCGCGGGTCTTGCGGTCCGTGTACTTGGTCAGGGCGCCGATCTCGTCGAACTCGAGCAGCTCGAGCGGGTGTTCGGTGCTGATCGGAACCGTCCGGAGGCGTCCGGCGAACTCGGCTTTGCGAGCGTCCATCGTGCCCACGAGGTCGTCCAGGACCTCGATCGCGTCCTTACCGGACACCGCGTACCGGGCGAAGATCCCGCGCCCGTAGGCCAGCTCCATGCCCTTCGGGTCGATCCCGGACATACGGATCACGCCCGAGCGGATCGCCGAGGCAGCCGACACCAGTGGGCACCACATCACCGAGTTCTTCCCCGCGCCCGAGGCACCAGCCGTCAGGCAGTGCGCGCCGGAGCCGGACAGCGGGACTCGCCAGTCGTGCCCGTACTCGGTGTGGCCGGACCACACGCGCCGCAGATCCACACCGGCCGCGTCCACCGCCAGCAGATCGGGCACCGGCAGCGAGTGCACGACCGAGCCGAGCAGGTCCCGCCGCTGGAAGTCGACCGACACCACGTTGGGCTCCAGCTCCCGCACCTGGCAGCGGGCGACCCTCCGCGCCGACGCCAGCGCACGAGCGGCCTCGTCGAAGTCCTCCGGCTTCTGGCCGGCCACCAGCTGAACCCGCACCTCATCCCACGAGGGCCCCGACCGGACGCCGAGGACCTTCGGCATCTGCACTCCAGCTTGCCGAGCGGTCGCCCGGGAGGCCTTCCGGCGACCTACCAGGTTCACCGTCACTTCCACCGGCAGCACGTCATCGCGGACGCTCAGGCCGCAGGCGTGCAGCCAGCCGGGGAGCTTGCGCCCGTAGACCGCCCAACGAGCCCACCACGAGCGCAGGAACCGCCAGCACCACTGATCGAACGACACGATGTCGACCAGTCGCCACAGGGCGAGGATCAGTGCCAGGCCACCGAGGACGAGCACGAGCGACAGCCAGCCCAGCCACACGCACCACAGGTAGGCCACGACCACGGCCAGGCTGGTCCGCCACCGCGTCACCACCTGCGCCAGCAGCCAGAACGCCGCCTTGCAGGCCCACCAAAGGGCGATGAACACGACCACCATCGCGGCCAGCGCCTCGACCACCGACGCCAACGCGCGACCGATCTTGTGCAGCACCCAGACACCCAGCCCCAGCACACCCAGGGCCACCACGAGGAATCCCGGAGACAGGTTCATCACCGGCCACCCCGCAACACCGCCGAAAGATCCAGCGGCAACGCGCCCAAGCAGGGGGCGCACTTGGTCTCACCCGGCAGCAGCCGAGCGAACCGCTTGCAGTCCGCGCAGCGCGAGCGGGTGACCCCCACTGGCGCACGGTTGTTGCTATCGTCTAGCGTTTGCATTGTTCACACCTCGCGGTTGTGGACAGCGCAGGAGCGGCATGGTTGGTAGCCGAGTTTCCGCTTCTGCGCCTTACGGTTCCGCGTCGCCGGAAGAGGACGCGTTTCATCGCCGCACGACATAGCGCGCGTTTTTCGTTACAGAGTTTGACTGTCCGGGTGTCTACACAGGACTATTTGGACTCCGACTTGCCGCCCTGGATCTGCGCTGACACCTCCCCCGCCTTCCGCCGCTCGTAACCCGCCCAGTACAACGCCTCGTGGTGATGCCCCCGGTCAACGTCGGCAACCTTCTCGTACATCCGCGCGTTCGCCTGCCGGAAAGCCAGCCACACTGCCGGGTTCGCGTCGGGCGCCGGAAGACGCTCCGTTGCGATCTCGTGCGCGTCCCGCAGTGTGCGCGGCTCAACCGGCTTGCTCATCACGCACCAGCCGAGCCGCCGCGCGAGCTTCGAGAAGTGCCGCCAGGTCCTCGGCGCCGTCGCGGAGCTGGCGAAGGAACTTCACGCAGGCCGGCCACATCGCCGGGTCGTCCGGCGGCCGCAGCATCACCACGCACGGCGCCCCCGCGAGCACCAGCATCGGTGGATGCGTCGGGTCCGAACCAGTCTCCTCGACCGTCAGTTCCGCTTCCCGCCCGACGATCCACGTCACGCCGAGCCCGTCCCAGTTGGCCGTCATGCCGCCCTGCCTTGCTTGCCCATTCCTTCGCCAGCTCTTCGAACCCCTCGGCAGCCGACTCAAGAGCCGCGACGCACCACCAGGGCAGACCCCGCGACTTGGCCAGCTCATGCCATGCTCGCGACACCCGCTGTGCCGCACTTGCCGTGTTCTCGGCGTTCGTCGACGACAGCACCGCAGACCCGTGCTCCCAGGCCGCCATGTAGTCGCGGTACGCCTGCTCCCACACCCGGACCAGCTCGTGAAACGCCGCAGCATTACGAACCGGCCCGGACGTGTTCATGTCGCTCACGCCGCCTTGGCCGACGCTTCACCGGTCGCGGTCGACCGCGCCGACTTGGACCCGGAACCGCTTCCGGCCGCCTTGAAGCCGGTCGCACGGAAGGCGTAGGACAGGTACTTGAACTCCCCCTGCCCGGCCACCTTCGCTTCGGCGGTCAAACCCTCCAGCTCAATCGGGCGCATGCCCGGCAGCGCCTCCGACGTCAGCGGAACCGGCTGGACGTCGGCCAGAAGCGTGATCTCGAACGAAGCGCGCTTCGCCTTGGTCTCGTCCGGGTCGGTGACGGTGGCCTTCCACTGCCGCTTGCCGGTGGCTTCATCGACCCGCTGCCGCGTCGGACGACCAGCTGCCCGGTCTTCCCGGGACTGGTATTCGTTGTCGGGTGCCACCTCGCCGACCAGCACCAAGCCCTGCGGAAACGCGCTGTCGAACTCGATCGGGAACCGGTGTCCCTTCATGATCGCCATGTCAGAGGCCCTTTCTCAGCCGTTTGCGGCCTTGTCGCCGCCCCCTTGGTATGCCAAGGTCCATCTAGGTATACCAAGACTTGGCATGCCAAGTCAACTAAGCTGATCAAGCAAGCCCAACCAGGCAGGAGAGCGACCGTGCCCGAGCACATGTACGAACGGGTTGCTGAGGTGCTGCGAGAGCGGATCGTCAGCGGAGATCTCGCACCAGGCGATCGGCTGCCATCACAGGAGGCGCTCAGCGAGCAGTTCGACGTGTCGCGCATCGTCGCCCGCGAGGCACTGGACCTGCTGGAGAGTGAAGGGCTGATCGATCGCGTCCAGCGACTCGGCGCGTTCGTCCGCCGGTATCAGCCGCTCATCCGCAGGTCGGAGCAGCATTACCGCACCAACCCCGGCGCCCCGTTCGCCGAGGAGGCACTAGCCGCCGAGCGCGTCCCCCGGTACGGCCACGAGACGTACCCGGATCGCGCGAGCGCCGACATTGCCCACCGACTTGAGATCCCGGTCGGAGCCGACGTCATGCGCACCGACTACACGTCGTACGCGAACGACGAGCCGATGATGCTCACGCACTCGTACGAGCCACTGGAGATCACCAAGGGAACGGTCATCGAGCGCCCCGAAGAAGGCGTCATGATGACCGCCGGCCTGGTGGACCGCTTCACGGCTATCGACATGCGGCCGACGCGGGTCGTCGAGAGACTTCGTTCGCGGATGCCCCGACCGTCAGAGACCGAGGCCCTGAAGCTCCGCAAGGGCACGCCGGTCGTGATCATCGTACGGACCACGTACTCAAACGAGACGCCAGTGGAAACCGCCGACATATTGTTGGATGCACATAGGTTCGAGCTTGAATACGTGCTCCGCGTAGACCCATTGCAATAGGAGCATGAAAATACGAAAGGCGCCCGCCGCGTTGGTTCGCGACGGGCGCCTTTGTCGTATGCCTAGCAGTTGATCAGTTCGGGCTTCTGATTGAGGATCTGCGCGCGCGGCGAGACGAACTCCTCGTACTCCTTCACCGCCGACGGGGCGAAGAGGCCCGTCTTGCAGCAGTTCTGGAAGGCCAGCCGGACGCCGTACTTCCGCTCGACCGCCCCGCGCATCGAGTCGCTGGCAGCGAAGCGCAGCAGCTCACCCCACGCCTGGTCATCCGGCGGCACGGTACCGTCCTCGGCGACCGTCGCCCCGCTCTCGTACTGCTTGACCAGCCGCTCGACCACCGACCAGGCGTAGGGAAGCGAGTTCTGAACGCAGGCCAGGAATTCGTCATCGGTCATCGCGCCCGCCTGCGCCTTCCTGACCAATTCTTCCGGGACCGTCAAGGACATCGCGGCACTTCCTCTCAGCGTCAACACTGCCGCAGTCCAGTTAACGCCTCGACGCGACCGAGCGCGACCCCCAGAAGCGTGAATTTCACTCTAACAACATGTCAGCCGAGTAATAGTATGCATAAGCGGCCATATATTTGCCGACCCGCGCCGCCGACGAATTTTATTCCACAGAAATTATTCTGCTATTTTGCCGTCGGGATCCGCAACCTTACGCAGCTTTTCGGACAGCACATTGGCCACCTTGCCCAGGTCCCTAGATTCACTCAACGGAATCAGGTAAGTGTCTTCATGAACTATAGCGTTTCGAACACGTAATAAGTGCCTGAAGTTGGCCACATCTTCCGTGGACCATATATTCGACTCGACCAGCCAATCCAAAACCGATCCCAGCGGGGCATTAAGCTGTACAGTCTCGGATTTAGTAAATATAACCGCACGTGCGAGCGCCTCCACGGCTTCGACACGTCTTGCGAACGCCAGAGCCATGCCACGATGCGCCGAGGCGACTGCACCCTTCCTTCTGCCAACGCCCAAGCCGACGACCGAAAAGACCGATCCCGCCAACACGCCCAGGATCAGCGAGGCAAATAATGGAATCCAATCAGCAAATTGCGCAGCGAACGCCACCACAAAAATAATAGCGAAGATGACTAAAAGGGCCACCGAAAGAATAACAAGTACCATGCGGCGGATGCGGGTATCTCGAATCCATGAATCCACCACATCGAAGGTACTGCGCCCCAGACTGTAGGGGCCACGATCTTGCCCTGATTCAGCCCATCTCAAGCGACCTATTGCTGACTGGACTTCATCTGCACTAATTCGACTATCAGCAGGCCTATCACGAGACTTCGAGCGCTCGATTTCTCCAAGCAGTATGAGCCGCTGATCATCAGCGAATTTCTCGATGAGCTCTTCCGCGGCACCAGTCACTGGAATCGACGCATTACTAGCACCGTTACGCTCGTCGCCTAAGTCTTCCGCGCTAGTCACAGTCGCCTCCTTATTGCATATCCATTTGCAACTAATGCAATCACCGCGAGCACAATAAATATGGACACAAGGAGAGGGCCACGCAAGTAGCTACCTAGCACGCCGACAGCGGCAAGACTTGCTAGTCCAACAACCTGAATCGAAGTAGCCAGTACGCTCCTGTCCCTTTCGGACTCGGGCAGGGGTCCGCGCCGAACGACTTCGTTCGCCCGAATTACCATGGTTGCTGTTATTTCAGGTTCGCGGACGTCTTCATCTCGCTCTGCCTCCTCAAGCCGGGCAGTCTCGCGTTCGAGAGCGGCGGAAAAATCCTCAACAGCCTCGGCGAATTTCTGCCGAGCTGCCTCCGTCATACCTCGCTCAGTGAACGGAACGACGATGTGTCCTGTTGGAGGATCAAGGTGCGGCACTACGGCGCCTGTCTTCTGTCTCCTACCTGTGGGACTGGCGGCCGGACCTTCCCGCCGTACGATCTCGGCCATCTCCATGCTCCCGTCACGTCCCAGGCATGATACCGGTCACACTTCATCGCTAGGCGAGTGCCGACCCGAGCAGGAGACAACGAACAGGCTGCCGAACTTGGCTCTATGGGATCAAGGCGCCGCCGTCGGCGGCGCACCTCGGGGCCGCGCGGCGGCCCCGCCCAAGTGCGGCACGGACGGCCTGCCGCTCCGCTCCGGCCGCCGGCCGCGGGCGGGCCGCCGGAGGTCACCTTTTGCGCAGCGCCGCCGACGGCGACACCCCATGAGCTAGAACGCGACACCCGGTCACATCGCGCGCGGAGTTTGGCCCTGCTCAACGCGGATGCTCCCGAGTGCCGCGCCCTGCACTCTACGGCCGTACTAACGAGCCTCCGCAAGATCGATGACCGGTTCGGGCGAAGCCGACCAGCAGAGCCGACACAGGAGGCGTTCCAGACTGGAACGGCGACAGGCAGGCGGTGGCCGCTCCCTCGCAGGCGATCGTTTAACACCGGCCCGCCGCCATCAAGGGCGCCTACGGCGTCGCTGCGCGATGAGCTGCGCTCACCCTTGACACCGACGATCCGGCGCTAACTGCGGCAGAGGCGAGGAAGACGGGGGCAGACAGCCACCGCCACGCGGAAGGTGAGGACACCATGCGCCGGATGTATGGAGCCCACACCAGCTCAGCATGTGGAGTCGCTACGAGCTCGCCGAGCACCAGACTCGCCGTGCAACACACGTGCAACTAGCGACGGCCAACGGCGGTCAACCAAGGTCAACAACGGCCACGGCCAAGATCGACCCCAGACATGAGAAAACCGCCCTGACCTGGGTCAAGGCGGTTTCTACCAGCGTGGCCAGGGCCGGGGTCGAACCGGCGACCTTCCGCTTTTCAGGCGGACGCTCGTACCAACTGAGCTACCTGGCCGGGAACGCCGGCAAGCAGCCGAACGATCTTGCGACCCTGACGGGACTCGAACCCGCGACCTTCGCCGTGACAGGGCGACGCGCTAACCAACTGCGCCACAGGGCCTTGCTTTACTACTGTACTGCGTACTCCCAACGGGATTCGAACCCGCGTTGCCGCCTTGAAAGGGCGGAGTCCTAGGCCACTGAACGATGGGAGCCCGGTCGGTTTCGGGTGACCGACCGACCGCGCTTCCAGGTTCCCCTGGGAGCGATTACAAGCATAGGGCACGCCGCCACCGCTTTGCACCGGGGGTTCCTTAAGCCATCGGCGCGGCTTGGACCTGCACAAACGACGTCAGGTCGGCCACGCGGCGAGCGAGCTCGGCTCGCTCGGGCTCGGTCAGCGCCGACGCGAGGAGTTCGCCGATCCGGTCGTCGGTCAGGGCCTCCGCGCGGTGCCAGCGGTCGCGCAGGTCCGGTTTGCGCTCTGCCGCCGCCGTCAGCGCGTCCGCCGCGTCCTCAGGCCACGCCGTGCGCAGCAGGCGCGTGCGGCCGCCCTCGGGGTCCGCGATCACCGCCTCCGGCACCGACAGGCCCACCGCCCGCAGTGCCGCGAAGTGCAGCCCGCCGCGCAGCTCGCGGAAGACCATCAGCGCGAAGCCGAGGCGCTCGACGTCACCCGAGGGGCGCTCGGCGTTCTTCCACCCCGCGAAGAGCGCCAGCCCGCTGGCGTCCGCGGTGTCGACCACGCGGAAGAGCAGCTCCGCCAGGCGGGCGGCGTCCGGTACGGCCGAAAGGTTGACGCGCGACCACCGAGCCGATGACTCCGCGTAGGCGCGGACCGCGGCGGGGGCGTCGAGAGCTGCCGTGGCCGGCGGCAGGACGAAGTCGAACAGCCAGTGCGGGAAGATGCCGAACAGCTCCGCGGCCACCTTCGGCGGGACGTCGCCGAGCACCGCCGACCGCCCCCGCACGTACAGCGAACGCGGCGGCAGCCCCACCTCCGCCTCGACCGCCACCAGCTCCGGCGACGTCATGAACTTCCCACCCAGCACCTGCACCACCGGCCTGATCCGGTTCGCCAGGTCCGCCGCACTCTCGATCGTCGTCATGCCATCCCCTTTCGACACCGCGACCGTAACACTGTTATTAAACCTGCGTCAACCAACGGCCGCCAGCCTGGCAATTACTTCCCGGAAAGAGGCACAACCTGCGGAAATATCACCGGACAGGCCCGGCGGAACACACCCCGTCCACCGGACCCCCCAGCCACCACCCGCTCAACGCTGAACCGGCGCCTGCCCGTCCTCGTCCAGATTCAGACCCAGCATCTCCAGCAACCGAACACAGTCCGCGACCCCCAGCGCACCATTCGCCACCGCCAGCCGAGCCCGCCGAACCTGATCATCCGACACCCGCTGCGCATCCGACGCCCCACTGCGCTGCGCCGGCAACGCCCCGGCAAACGGCGCACTCCCCCCATCGGCACCTTCGTACCGAAGGAGGAACTGCCGCACTTCAACAGACCCGCTCATAGCCCCTCCATACGGCTCACAACAACTTGGCCGCGAGGCTAACCAGCGCCGGCCACCACACACAGCCCCCCGGAGAGTGAACCTGAGGCCACGCTCCGCTCAACGCAGCGCAATCAGCAACCCCGAAGAAGAAACCCACCCGAACGATCGTCACCCCCGGGGCAAAGTGACACCACACAGCGAAATTTCCCGCTCTGCACTCGCCCAACCCCCCAACTCGTGCAACAATCGAAGTGCTGACACACCCCCGGTCAGCGCCTGTGGAGATCCCCTCCGACCCCCGCGTTCCTCCCCCTGGCGCGGGGGTCCTCCATTTCTGGGCCCTGCTCGGGCTTCGCCCTCCGCGGGCCCAGCATTTCGGCGTATTGCCCGGGGGCCGAGCCCCCGGAACCCCCACGGTGCGGCATGCGCAGCTTCCAGCCTTGTCCGGCTTCGCCTCGGGCGCGGAGCGCCCTGGCGAGGGGTGAGCGAGGCGAGGGGCGAGGGGCGAGGGGCGACGGTGAGTGAGGGCTAGGAGCGCCTGCGCGAGCCCGGACGCCGCTTCAGTCGCCGTCCTGATTGTTGGGGGGATTGGTGATCGATTCTTTGGGTTATTGGGAGGTTGCTGTGGGTGGGGTTGATTGGGCTGTTTGGGGGGTGGTTGGGCTGAATGGGGAAAGTTGGGGGCGTGTCGTGGCTCACAGTGGTTTGTGTGGCGAGATCCAAACGTTATCGTGGCGTTCGTGCCCCTTCCCTCCCTTGGCCGCTTGAGCAGCCGCACGAACCTGAAAGCCGCCGCGTCTTCTGGGCGTCATCGTGGTGCCGCGAAGCTCGCGGACGACGGTGTTGTCGAGGACACCGAGCTCACGTCGTACCTCGCAGCGCTGGCTCCCGACAACGACCTCGAGAGCACCGGCTCCGGCAAGCGGTTCGGTGAGGCTCAGGTCATCCAGCTGCGGATGAGCCTGGTGGCCAGCCAGCAGCTCAAGGACATCGCCGCCGAGCGGCAGATTTCGCCCCAGGCGCTCGCTCAGGAGTGGATCCTCGAGCGGCTCAACTGGGAAGGCCAGGCCTCGTCGCTGCACGACCAGCGGCAGCAGGCCGTCGGTGAGGTCAGCGACCTCACCGACGAGTTCCGCTTCCCCGCCGACGCCTTCGACGCGCCGGCCGTCGCGCAGCGCTGAGCGCGCCCGCCACTAAGACCACACGAGAAAGGGCCCCCGGCGGGAATCGCCGGGGGCCCTTCACTCAGGCCTTAAGACGCGCAAAGGGCCTGTGAGGCTTGTGCAGCCTCAGTTTCAGATCGCGCGGACCTTCTGGGCCTGCGGACCCTTCTGGCCCTGGCCGACCTCGAACTCCACCCGCTGGTTCTCCTCGAGGGTGCGGAAGCCGCGGCCCTCGATCTCCGAGTAGTGAACGAACACGTCGCCTTCGCCGCCGTCCTGCGCGATGAAGCCGAAGCCCTTCTCCGCGTTGAACCACTTCACAGTGCCTTGCGCCACCGCTGTACTCCTCGTTACACAGATCCGCTTCGAATGCCACCGAAGCGGCACCCCGACCGTCCCGGGCGGTTCCAACGAGACGAGTCAAGAGCGGGTCGGCTCCATGGCTCGCGTCAGAAGTTCCGCGAGTGTGAAGCCACGAACACGCAAAACGACGGCCTGAGAGCAGACTACCGGGATCTGGCCAAAGTTGAACCCCGTGATCGAGGCGAAAACCGGCTCTGCGCACCAAGGTCACCGGAACGTCGTAGGGCTCGCGCCCGGTTCTGTCGGACCCACCGGCTAGTCTTGCGCACCAGATCGACACCGTGATCACCGGATACGGCTCGGAGTCGGTCGTGCCCCCTCCGTGAAAGACCTCACCGACCAGTGTGACGCGCGTCACGTCATGGTTGCTCAACGTGCACGGTCCGTGAGGCGTCTCGAAGAGGGGAAGCACCAAAGGGGCAAAGGGGAATAAGTGTGACGGTGAGGATTTCCACGCGGCGCCGGGGCGCTGCCGTGGCACTGGGCTTGGTAGCCGTGCTGACGCTGGGGGCGTGCAGCAGCGAACCGACGGTCTCGGCGAGCGGCACCTCGGGAGGCGGCCCGACCCACTCGCCTGCCCCCACCGCGCAGCCCGCGAAACTGACGGTGACGCCGGCCGGCGGCGCCCAGGACGTCGCGCCCGGCGAACCGGCCGGTGTCCAGATCACCGAAGGCACGATCACGTCGGTCACGCTGACCAACCCGGAGGGCAAGCAGGTCCAGGGGCAGACGTCGGCGGACAAGAAGAGCTGGAGCACCACCGAGCAGCTCGGCTACGGCAAGACCTACACCTGGTCCGGCCAGGCGCAGGGCGCCGACGGCAAGAACGTGCCCATCGCCGGCGCGTTCACCACCGTCAAGCCGAAGCGCCAGCAGTCGGCCAGCCTGAACGTCGGTGACGGCCAGACCTACGGCATCGCGATGCCGATCGCGCTGACCTTCCCGGGCCGCGTCACCGACAAGGCCTCCGTCGAGAAGGCGCTGTCGGTCGAGACCACGCCGAAGACCGAGGGCTCCTGGGCCTGGCTGAACGGCGACACCACGGTGCACTGGCGGCCGAAGGAGTACTTCAAGCCCAACACGCAGGTGAAGGTCAACGCCAAGATCTACGGCGTCAAGATCGGTGACGGCGTGTACGGCAAGCAGGACGTCTCGGCCAGCTTCGCCATCGGGCGCTCGCAGATCGTCAAGGGCAACACCACGCAGCACACCATGCAGGTGATCCGTGACGGCCAGCAGATCGCCGACTACCCGGTGAGCTACGGCCTCGACTCCGACCCCGGCCGCGTCACCCACAGCGGCGTGCACGTCGTCATGGGCAAGCAGGCGACGTACGCGATGAGCAACCCGAAGTACCACTACGAGAACGTCGTGGTGCCGTGGGCGGTCCGGATCTCCAACAACGGCGAGTTCATCCACGGCCTGGCCGCCTCCGTCTGGGCGCAGGGCAAGAAGAACATCTCGCACGGCTGCCTGAACCTGTCGCCCGCGCGCGCCAAGGAGTACTACGACGGCGTGCTCACCGGCGATCCGGTCGAGGTCACCGGCAGCACGCAGACGCTGACCGCGAAGGACGGCGACTACAGCGACTGGACGTACGACTGGGCGAGCTGGCAGAAGCTGTCGGCGCTCGCCGGCTGAGACCATCGGGAACACCGGGCGGCCGGGAAGTCCAGCACGGGCTTCCCGGCCGTTCGTGTTTCACCGCGAACTCCCGAAATCCGATGCAACCCCGGTGATCACCCGCCGCATGACTAAGGGCAGAGGCGCGGCGATCCCCTGCCGCGCCACGAGAATGAGGAGCTGTCTTGCGTATCCGCATCGCCCTGACCCTCGGCGCGCTCGTGCTCGCCGGTGGCGCCCTGACCGGTGGCATCGCGCTGGCTTCGGAGGCGCAGGCGCCGGTCGCCCCGACCACGACCCAGGTGACCCGGCCGGGCGAGCCGACCGTGGCCCCCGTCCCGACCACCAGCCGGCCACGCTCCCAGGCGCCGTCCGCCGTTCCCGCGCCGCGCGAGACGACCCGGCCCGCCCGCACGGGCCCGGCTCCGCGCGTCCCGCGCGCGGTCCCGGCCGGCCCGACCGGCGACCTGCACCTGCCGGCCGTGTGGGAGACCCGGTAACCAGGTGATTTCCCGCTCCCGTCCGGCGACCGGGCCGGGCTCGCCGTGGGACGGCGAGTTCGCCCGGTACTTCGGCGAGCGCGCGCACAGCCTGCGATCGACCGCCTTCCTGCTCTGCGGGGACTGGCACCAGGCCGAGGACCTCACGCAGGCCGCGCTGCTCAAGCTCTACCTCGCCTGGCCGAGGCTGTCGCGGCACGACGCGCTGGACGCCTACGCGCGCAAGGTCGTCCTGCGCACGTTCCTCGCCGAGCACCGGCGCAGCAGGTGGAAACGGGAGCGGCTCACCGACACCCCGCCGGAACTCCCGGCGGAACCCACGAGCGACCAGGACCTGCTCGTCCGGCAGGCGCTGGCGGTCCTGGCACCCAAGCAACGTGCCGTGCTGGTGCTGCGGTACTTCGAGGACCTGAGCGTCGAAGAGACGGCACAGGCCCTCGGCTGCAGCACCGGCACGGTGAAGAGCCAGGCCTCCCGCGGCCTGGCCACGCTGCGCAACCGGCTCGGCCCGCACTACGGTGCGCTGACGTTCAGCGCACCCACGGAGGGAAGGAGGTGACGAAGATGGACCCCGAAGACGACGTCCGCGCGTTCCTGACCGGCGCAGCCGGTGGCGCGCAGCCGGCGATGCGCCTCGAAGCCGCCGACCTGATCGAGCGCGGCGGCCGGATCCGGCGACGACGCAAGCGGCTGGCGGTCGCGGGCACCTCGACCGCGACGGCGGTCGTCCTCGCGGTGGCCGGCTTCCTGGCCGGTCACCGCGCCGGGCCGCCGGAACCGGTGCAGCCCGCCGGCCCCGGCCTGTCCACGATCGGCACCACTTCCCCCGTTCCGTCGTCGATGGAGCCCGAAGTCCCGGCGACGTCGATCCCGCCGCCGACGGCCGCACCGGACCAGGTCCCGTCACGGACGCGGCGGACGACCGTCCCCCGGCCGCCGTCGGTCGGCAATTCCCCCGTACGCCCGTCGCTGACGACCCAGCCCAGCTCGGTTCCGGTCGAAACCCGGCCCGGCTCGCCGACACCGGTGACTTCGCGCTAGCCGTTCCCAGGTCGCACGTGTGCCCCGCCCGGTGATCCGGACGGGGCACACGCATTTCGAACGCGAGCCGCTCAGCGCTGAGTGGCCGCGCCGGTCAGGGGTTTGCCCCCGGCGTCCTCGGTGTCGATCTGCTCCATCGGCACCTGCGACGTCTCCGGGATGCGGAGGATCGGCAGGATCGCGATCACCGCCGCCGCCATCAGGTAGTACGCCGGCCAGTCTTCGTTGCCGGTGCTCTTGATCAACGCCGTCACGATGACCCCGCAGGTACCACCGAACAGCGACGTCGAGATGTTGTAGCCGATCGCGAACGAGCCGTAGCGCACCCGTGTCGGGAACATCGCCGGGAACGTCGACCCGATCACCGCGAGCATGAACACCAGCAGGATCGCCACGATCAGGAAGCCGACGAACAACCAGAAGATGCTGCCGGACTGCATCAGCTTGAGGCAGGGCCAGCTCAGCACCAGGAACCCGATGGCCGCGGTGAGCAGCAGCGGCTTCCGGCCGATCCGGTCGGACAGCGCGCCGAGCGGGATGATGATCGCCATCTGGATGACCTCGACCGCGATGATGATCAACGTCGAGGTGTTGTCGTTGATCTTCAACGTGTCCGTGAAGTACGTCGGCATCGTGGTCAGCAGCAGGTAGTCCGCGACGTTCAGCAGCAGGACGATGCCGATCAGGTTGAGGATCATCCGCCAGTTCCGGACGAAGATCTCCTTCAGCGGCGCCTTCTTCGGTGCCTCGCCCGCGGCCTCCAGCCGCCGGAACTCGGGGGTGTCCTCGAGCTTGTTCCGCAGGTAGAGCCCGATCAGGCCGAGCGGCAGCGCGACGAAGAACGGGATCCGCCAGCCCCAGGCGCCGACCTGGTCGGCCGACAGGGAGAGCGTCACGGAGAGCACCACGAGGTTGCCGAGCACGTAGCCGGCCAGCGTGCCGAGTTCGAGGAAGCTGCCGAAGAAGCCACGGCGCTTCGTCGGCGAGTACTCGGCGATGAACGTCGCCGCTCCGCCGTATTCACCACCGGTGGAGAAGCCCTGGATGATCCGCAGCAGCAGGATCGCGATCGGGGCCAGGATGCCCATGCTGTACGCGCCGGAATACGTCGGCAGGACGCCGACCAGGAAGGTGCAGCCGGACATCAGCAGGATCGTGATGGCGAGGACCTGCTTGCGGCCGATCTTGTCGCCGAGCGGCCCGAAGAACGCCCCGCCGAACGGCCGCACGATGAACCCGACCGCGAGCAGCGCCAGCGACTTGAGGACCGCGTTGCCTTCGCCGGGGAAGAACTGCGTGCCGATGCTGACGGCGATCGCGCCCGAGGTGAAGACGCCGTAGTCGTACCACTCGGTGGCGTTCCCCATCGCGGACGCCCAGACGGCGCGCTTGACGGTTCTCTCGTCCACTGCCGGTTCGCTCGTCGTTGCTGCTGGTTCGCTCATGCCGGCGACGACCTCCTCCGTGCAGTGCCCATTGGGCCGTTCGAGCTCATCGGACCAGTCTTGACCGGGTCCCGGAGGTTGGCAGTCTGAGCCGGAAATTGTCTACGGTGGGGAACTTTCCGGCTACTGAGAGAGGTGGGTGCCTCGCCGACGTCCCGGGTCGGGCGCGGCCGCCGGCTACTCGCCGGTTAACGTCAGCGCATGAGTCGTGTTTCTCAACCCTGGCCGCCGGTGGCGGTGGAGCCCGCGGTCCCGCACCCCAACGCGCCGGCGCCGGGCACCGAGCTCGGCGTGCACTTCACCGAGTGCTTCGGGTGCGGCGACGAGGCCGACGCCGGGCTGCACCTGCGCTCGACCGTCGGCGAGGGCCACGTCGTGCACTCGCGGTTCACCGTCACCGCCGCCCACCAGGGCGCGCCCGGGCTCGCCCACGGCGGCCTGCTGGCCTGCGCGTTCGACGAGGCGCTCGGCTCGACGGTCGGCAACCTCCTGCACCGCCCGGCGGTGACCGGCAAGCTCGAGACGGACTTCCGGCGGCCGGTCCCGGTCGGCTCGACGCTGTTCATCGAGGCCCGGCTGGACGGCATCGCGGGCCGCAAGATCTACGTCAGCGCGGACGGCCGCCTCGACGCGGAGGACGGCCGGATCGCGGTGAGCGCGCGGGCACTGTTCGTCATCGTCGGGTTCGAGCACTTCAGCACGCACGGCGACCCCGAGGCGCTGGAGAAGCTGGCCGCGCAGCACGAGAAGAACCAGCGGGAGCGCAGCGAACGCGACTGGGAGATCAACCCCTGATCAGGTGAGGGTCCGGGGCCGGATGGCGTTCGCCCGGTCCACCAGCTCGACGCGCTGTTCCATCGTGCCCGCGAGCCGCGCCAGCGCCCGGTAGCACCGCTCGAGGCCGAACCGCAGGCCGCGCTCCTCGAGCGGGCACCCGAGCACCCGCGCTCCCGGAGTCGGCTTGCCCTGCTTGAGCCACTCGTGCGCGGCTTCGAGCACGTTCGCGCTGAGCCGCGTCTGGCGTTCGACGTCCAGCCGGAGCCGCTCGAGCCGGGCCGACGCGTCCAGCAGGTCGTGCTCGGTGACCGGGGTCTCGCGGCCGTTCGCCTTGGTCGCGGTCGTCTTGATCTTGATCGCCGCGACCTGCGCGTCGACGTAGTGGGTCGAGGACGGCGGCACGGTCTCGAGCACCTCGACCGCGCTCGCCCGCGCGCCCTGCGCGAGGTACACGCGGGCGAGGCCGAAGGCGGCGCTGACGTAGGTGCGATCGGTCCGCCAGACCAGTTCGTAGAACCGGGCCGCGGCGAAGTAGTCGCCGACGCCTTCGGCGCTGATGCCCAAGGCGAGCTTCGGGGCGATTTCGCCCGGCAGGTCGTCGTACACCGCCTCGAAGGCGACGTGCGCCACCCGCGAACGGCCGCCGGCCAGCTCGATCAGGCCGCGGTACCAGTCGATCCGCCAGTCGTGTGGGAAACCGTTCTTGATCGCCAGGTACTGCGCCGCCTGCAGCTGCCGCTGGGCCTCTGCGAGCTCGCCCAGCTCGATCCGGGCACGCACGATCCGCAGCCGGACCTCGATCGACTCACGCGGCGCGCCGGCCAGCGCCTCGATGGCCGCGCGCGGGTCGAGGGCGATCGTGGTGGCGAGCACGCCCGCCGCCGGGTCGTCGGTGTCCACCTGCGGGATCGGCAGCCCGGCGACGACCTCGTCCGCGCCCGGCAGCGGCACGCTGGCGCCCGCCTCCGGCACCACCAGCTGCACGCCGAACGTGCGGCTCTCCGGGCCGAAGACGGTGGACGCGCCGGGCCGTGGCTTGCCGGTGCCGAGCGCCATGATTTCGCGCAGCACCCCGGTGAGCTGGTCGGCCATCTCCTCGGCGGAGAGGAACCGCCGGTCCGGGTCGGCGTGTGTCGCGCGCCGCAGGAACCGGTAGTACGAACCGAACAGCGCGAACAGCGGGACCGCGTCCGGGCCGGGCAGGGTCGTCTTGAACTTGGTGGTGTAGCCGGTGAATTCGAAGCTCAGCACGGCGAGCGTGCGCCCGACGGTGAACAGGTCCGACGCGATCGACGCGCCCTGCGTCGGCAGTTCCGGCGCGCTGTAGCCGGTGGTGAAGAACAGCGGGCTCTCGTAGTCGTCGGTCCGGCGGACCGCGCCGAGGTCGATCAGTTTCAGCTGCTCGTTGGTCTGGATGACGTTGTCGGGCTTGAGGTCGCAGTAGAGCAGCCCCTGGCTGTGCAGGTAGCCGAGCGCGGGCAGGATCTCCAGCCCGTACGCGATGACCTGGCCGATCGGCAGCGGTTCCGGGCGGCGGCTTTCCCGGTGGTGCGCCAGCGCGAGCTGCCGCAGCGACTGGCCGCCGACGTACTCCATGACGATGTAGCCGACGGTCGTGCCGCTGTGCGCGTCCGGATGCTGCACGAAGTTGTGGATCTTGACGATGTTCGGGTGCTCGACCTCGGCGAGGAACCGCTGTTCGTTGGCCGCGGCCGCCATCGCCGTCGCGTCACCGGTGTCGATCAGTCCTTTGAGGACGACCCAGCGGTCGCTGACGTTGTGGTCCTGCGCGAGGTAGATCCAGCCCAGCCCGCCGTAGGCGATCGCGCCGAGGACCTCGTACTGGCCGCCGACGAGCTCGTTCGGCTGCAGCTTCGGGACGAACGAGAACGGCGCACCGCAGTTCTCGCACTTCCCTTCCGGCGAACCGGGTTCCCCGTCCTTGCCGCGGCCGACCTTCGCGTTGCAGCTGCTGCAGAACCGTTTGTCCTCCGACACCACCGGGTTCGTCAGCACCGCGGACGCGGGGTCGCGTGCGGGTACCGGCGGAACCTCGACCAGCCCGGCGCCGAGCCGGCCGCGCCGCGACCGCGACGTCCGTGACGACGTCCGCCGCGAAGTGCCGGGGAACGAGCCGGACCGGGAGTCCGAGCCGCTGCCGGTCCCCGCGCCGGTGCCGGTGCCGGTGTGCCGGCCTTCGCTGGTGCGCTCGGGCAGGACGCTTTCGGTGCCCGGGTCCGGCAGGGGCGCACCGGGGCCGGTGTCCGGCCGCGGCGCCGGCGGCATGATGCTCTGGGTTTCCGGGGCCGGCGACGCGAGCACGCTCGTCGGCTGCGGTGCCCCGGGGTCCGGGCGGAGCGCCTGCGTCGGCTGGACCGGCGGCGCGACGGGGGCGATGGTGCCCGGCGGGCGGGTCGGGTCTTCCGCGCCCGAGATCGGCGCGCGGGCGGCGGGCGGCTGCCCACGCGGCGGCGTGGGCGGGCGGCGCACGGGAGCGTGGAAGACGGTCTCCTGCCCACCGGACGGCTCGCCGTCGTCGAGGCGCCCCGAGATCGACGGCTCCGGCGTCTCCCACCGCACCGGTGGCGGCGGCTGCCAGCTCGGCGCGGCCACCTTCGGCTGCTCGTCGTCCGGCGCGGCGTGCCGAGGACGGCGCGGCTCCTCCGACACTGCTACCTCCCAGATCCCCGACGACGTGCGGGAATCGATCCTAGTCGCGACCGGCTCACTGGTACTGCGGCTGCGGCGGCGAAGCCGGCCCCAGTGAAGGCTCCACCCAGTGGTGGTAGCTGTTCTGCCAGGCGCCGCTGGTGCGGATGTTCTCGAGCACGGCGTTGACGAACTTGACCATGTCTTCGTTGTCCTTCGGCACGCCGATGCCGTAGTTCTCCTGGGTGAACTGATCGCCGACGACCTGCAGCGTCGGGTCCTGCGCGGCCATGCCGGCGAGGATGGTGTCGTCGGTCGAGACCGCCTCGACCTGGCCCTGCTGGAGCATCACCAGGCAGTCCGACCAGTTGTCCACGGAGATCGCCACCGGCTTCGCCGGGTCCGTCGCGATCTTCGCCAGCGACGTCGACTTCTTCGCCGCGCACACCCTCTTGCCGCTCAGGTCGGCCAGCTTGGTCGCCTTCGACTCCTTCGTGACCAGCAGCCGCTGGCCGGCGACGTAGTACACGGACGAGAACTGGACGTCCTTCCTGCGCGCGCAGGTGATGCTGTAGGTCCGGACCACGATGTCGACCTGGTGCTGCGCCAGGACGTCCTGGCGCTGCGACGAGGTGATCGCGCGGAACTGGACGTGGCCCTCGGGCGCGCCGAAGATCGACCGGGCGATCTCGTTGACCAGGTCGATGTCGAAGCCCTCGAGGTTGCCCGAGGTGGGGTTGCGGAAGCCGAAGAGGTAGGTCGTCTGGTCGACGCCGGCGATGAGCTTGCCGCGTTCCTTGATCTTCGCCATGGTCGAGCCGTCGGGCATCGACGTGCCCCGGTCCGGCGCCAGGCTGGCCAGCGGGTTGCAACTGGTGTCGCTCCCGCCGCCGGCCGCGGCGTCCGGGCCGCCGACGTGCGCGGGCTGCGGCCAGGCGGCGGAGCCGACCGGGGCCGGGTCGACCGGTTTCCCGGGGCTGCCGCAGGACGCCGCCAGCAGCGCGACGACCGCCAGCACGCCCGCCCGGACCGTAATCCCCCGCCTGCTCACCGGTACTCCCTCAGTCGTTCCCGGATTCCCATGGTGACACCCGCCGCGGCGACGATCGCCAGCACGGCCAAGCCGGGCGCGAGGAACGTCAGCGCGCGGTCACCGCTGTGGGTGTCGTCGAGGAATTCCTGCCTGCCGACGTCGATGGCCGCCTGCAGGCTGTCGTCGAGCCGCCGGAACGCCGGGGCCGAGCCGTCGGTCTTGTCCTCCAGCACGGCGAAGTCGACGGCTTCCTGGTACTGGCCGGCGTTGTCCTGTGCACGGACTTCCTGGTGCGCCTTGAGCCAGTCGTTCGCGGCTTTCGCCGCGTCGGCGACCTTCGCGACGCCGTCGCCGTCCTTGATCAGGCCGCGGGCTTCGCCGAGCAGCCCGCCCCGGCCGTCCGGGCCGACGAGCTGGCCCGCGTTGGCGCCGAAGTCCTTCTCGTACGCCGCGCCGTCGCCGCGGGCGACCAGGGTGAGCGTTTCGTCCGCGCGGGCCTGCAGCGCGGCGATCCGCGCCCGGACCAGCACGTCGACGCGGTGCGAGCCGTCAGCCTGGCCGTCGCCGACCAGGCTGCCCTGCAGGATCAGCGCGACCGCGCCCCACAGCAGCGACACCACGACGGCGGCCGTCGCGACGACGAGCCCGACGTTGAGCAGCCGGTTGGTGCGCCGGGTCAGGTAGATCTGCGCGGCGACGAGCGCGGCCAGCAGGGCGACCATCAGGACCGTGGCGAGCCACGGGAAATCGGTGGCGCTGTCCTGCTCGGCGATCAGCCGCTCGGTGTCTACGCGGTAGAGGTCCTGGGCGGCGGGGAGGATCTTCGCCCGCATCAGCTCCGACGCCTCGCGGAGGTAGGAGGCGCCGACCGGGTAGCCGAGCCGGTTGTTCGCCCGGGCCGTCTCGACGAGCCCGGTGTAGACGGGCAGCGACTGGTTGAGGACGTCGACCGGAGCGGCCGCGTCGGCGACGTCCGAGGCATCGGACGCGGCCTTGGCGAGCGCGGCGCCGGCTTCGGCGATGTCACGCTCGTAGCGCTGGCGGAGTTCGGGCGGTTCGGTGCCGATGGAGAGGAACGCGCTGGCGGCGGTCGCGTCGGCGTCGGACAGCGAGCGGTAGACCTGCTGCGCCGCGGCGGCGAGGGGCTCGCGGTGGTCGATGACGCCGCTGATCGTGTCGTCGCGGTTCTGCACCGACAGCGTCGCGGCCAGCCCGGCCACCAGCGAGAGCAGCACGAGCCCGACGGCGATCACGGTGAGCCTGCCGGGAGTGGTCGCGGCGGACCGGATGACCGCGCGAACCCCCTGGCCCGGCAGGTCCAGCAGCCCCAGCAGACCACTGCGGCCCCCGGCGCGGTCGCGGCCGTCCGGTGGCGACGGTGGGGGTCCCGGCGCGGGCGCCGTGGGACCCGGGGCCGTCGCAGTGCTGGTCATCCCCGATTCCTCCCCGAAAGCCGTACTCGCAGAAGGTAGCCGAGTCGCCGTGTGCGCAGCCACCGGCACCGCCCGCTGTCACCAGCACGTGATCTCGGCGGACCGGCTCCGGCCGCCGGTGCGTCGACCCCCTGCCGCCGCCGGCACGCGGCCGCCGCCGGCTTTCGGGCTCGAGCTCGGCGTGCCACCGGGGAGGCCGGGCCGCCCTCACCGGTGGCCATCACCTGTCCAGGTGACAGCACCGAGGCGGTGGCGGGCGTCGAGCCGGACGAGCGCGGCGCACCGTCCACATCGGACAGCTCGGCGAGCGCGTGCCGAGCACCCGTTCCCCGTCGGGACGTCAGCCGCGGATGGCCGGGGCGAGCGAGTGCGGGAGCACGGCTTCGGGGTCCGGCGGCCGCCGGACCACCACCTCGACGTCGTCGGCGAAGCGGTACGGCTTCGCGCCGAGGATGCCGCCGAAGTGGCGCCGCAGCCGGGACATTTCGGCGCGGACGGTGACCGTGCGGCCGGCGTCGCCGAACAGGTCGGCCGACAGTTCGGACGCCGACCGGCCCTCGCGGTGGCTGGCCAGCACGTACAGCACCTCGGCGTGGCGCGGGCTGAGCCGGTGCGCCCAGATCCCGGCCGCACTGGCCACGGTGAGCTCGGGCTCGCGCGGCGACCGGACGTCGAGCACGACGCGGGTGGGCGGGGCGGCCTCGGTCCCGGCCAGCCGGATCAGCCAGCCGCCGGGCACCGGCTCGACCGCGCAGCCGCCGTACGCCGGCAGCCAGACCCGGCCGGGTCCGAAGCCGGTGGGCAGCACGATCCGGTCGACCGGCGCGAGCCCGGCGGCCGCGGCGACCCATCCGTGCTCGTCGGCGACCACCGCGGGGCCACCGACCTTCGCGAGGATCGGGACCGCGAAGCCGCGAAGGCGTTCGAGCTCAGTGCGGTGGGTGGTGCGCAGCTGGGCTTCCGCGAGCCGCGTCACGGCGTCGACCAGCGCCAACGTCGCCGCGTGGACGGTCGAAGCCGATCCGGAGAGGTCGACGACGCCGAGCAGCCTGCCGTCGCGCGGGTCGTGCAGCGGCGCGGCCGCACACGTCCAGGAGTGCTGGGCCCGGACGTAGTGCTCGGCGGAGTACACCTGCACCGGACTGCGCGCGACCAGCGCGGTGCCGATCGCGTTCGTGCCGACGGACTCCTCCTGCCAATCGACGCCTTCGACGAAGCCGAGCCCGTCGGCGCGGCGCCGGACCGCGGCGCTGCCGTCACGCCAGAGGACCTTGCCGCCCGCGTCGGCGATCACCATGATGTGCGCGGCCTGCTCGGCGACGCTGATCAGCCCGCCACGCAGGATCGGCAGTGCCTCGGCCAGCCCGCTGGCGCGGCGGCGCGCTTCCAGCTGTTCGAAGGTCAGGACGGGCGCGGCGGCCCGGCCGTCCGGATCCACGCCGAGGCGGCGCATCCGCTGCCAGGACGCGCCGATGACGGCCCGCGGACGGCTGGGTAGCGCCTGGCCGCTCAGGGCCGCCTCGTGCACCTGTGCGAGGACACGCGCGTGCCGCCGGGGATCCGCCCCGGCCGGCAACGCCGCCTCGAGGTCTCGTTGCCCCAACTGCCGCTCCTTGTGCTGTGCCCTCCTCGGAGTCTGCCTTTTCGATCCGGTGATCGGAAGGTGGCGCACATCGCGGTCGGTTTGTCTCGGTCTGGTCAGTACGAGACGTAAACGTCGGCCGCCGAGTCGTACCAGGCCGATTTCGGCGCGGTCTTCGCCTCGGCGACGGACTCCTCGATGAGCTTCGCGACTTCGGCGTCGATGTCGTCGAGGACCTGTTCGGCCAGCTCACCGCTGCCGGTGACGCGGGCGCGAAAGCGCTGGAGGCAGTCGTGGTCGCCGCCGACGGGCCCGCGGTGGCGGGTGAAGCCGACCTCGAGCAGCGTCGGGCCACCGCCTCCGCGGGCGCGGTCGATCGCCTCGCCCGCGACCTCGTGCACCGCGAAGAAGTCGGCTCCGTCGACGATCACCCCCGGCACGCCGAAGCCGACGACCCGATCGGCGTAACCGATGTCCTCCGCGACGAAAATCACGGGGAGGTGCCAAGCCGACGCGAGGTGCAGCGCCTCCAGCGTCGTCCCGGGGTTGGCCGCGTCGTCTCCGAGGAAAGCCACGCCGACACCGCCGGTGTCCTGCTGTTTCGCGGCGAGCGCCGTGCCACAGATCAGCATCGGGACGCCGCCGAGCGCGCCGTTCGCGAGGCCGGGGGGGTGTCTGGAGCCAATCTGGCGGCCGTGGATTTCGGCCAGCACGGCCTTGACGTCGGCGCCCTTGGCGATGCGGTGGTCGTGTCGGCGGTGGGTGCCGGCGATGGCGTCACGGGCGTCGAGGTGGAGGCAGACGCCGGTGGCCAGGGCCTCTTCGCCGGCGTACCGGTGTCCGGACGCCGGGAGTTCGCCGGTAGTGAATTCGCCGGTCGTGAATTCCTGGCGTAGGCGCTCTTCGAAGACCCGGATGGTGCGCATCACGCGGTACGCACCCCGCAGGGCGTCCGTCATCTTCGACGCTCCTTCCCCAGTTCGGTTTCGATGCGCAACAGCCCTTTCCGCGCCGCCTCCGCCATCGCCGCCCGGACGTCGACGACCCACGGCCCGTCCGGCTTGAGCTCGACGAAAGCGCTCTCTCCGGTCTTCAGCTCGAGCTCACGCTCGCCGTCGAGCGCGATGACCCCGCCCGCCGCGGCGAGTTCGACGCGCACGCCGGGCCGGAGGAGACCCCAGCCACGCACTCCGACCGGCCGCACGAGCCCGGGCGCGATCGGCGCCTGCACGACGTACGGCGTCTCCCCGACGGGTCCGAGCTGGAGCGCGACACCGTCCGGGCTCGACCGCGGGCTCGGGCAGAGCTGGCCGGGCACGCTCGACAGACCGATGCCGTCCGGCTCGGCGAAGGTGCAGTACAGCTCGGTGAGCGACGACGGGTCCCACAGCGCCCGTGCCCCGATGTGCCTGCTCAGCGACACGCAGACGTCGACGAGCGCGATCTCCCGGCGTGCTTTCGTGACGACTTCCAGCACGCTGACGCGGTGGGTGACGAGGTCGGGATCGATCTGCCCGGTGGCGATCAGCCCCGCGGCCAGGCCGGCCACGGTCGCCTCCCGCACCTGCGGAAAGGCGTTGTTGGTCCCGGTCGAGAGGGCGAGGAGCGGCACGTCATCGCAGGCCGCGGCCGCGACCCGGGCCGTCCCGTCCCCACCGAGGACGACGATGACTCCGGCGCCGGCCTCGACCATCCGGCGCACCGCGTTCGTCGTGTCCGCGGCGGTGCCGGTGAGCGGGTCGTCCTCGCAGAAGTCGACCTTCGGCCAGGTGCCGCCGCGGCCGAGCGCGCGCAGGACCGTGGCGGAAATCCCGCCGAGGTCGGTCGAAAGGAGGGCCCGGTCGAGGCCGGTGACGGCGAACGCCGCCAGCACCCGCTGGACCATGTTCGCCTTTTCCGAGGTGGGGAACACCGACGCCTGCGCGACCAGCCGGCGGATGTCGCGCCCCGAAGCGGGGTTCGCGACGATCCCCGCCACCGTTTCACCCACCTGACCTCCCGATCCGTCATCGGAGACCAGGAGACGCCGCGATCCGGCGGGAGGGGAAGGGTTGCAGGGCGTTGCAGTGTGCATTCGCACGTGCTCGAAGCGACGCAGATCACATCGCGCGTCCCACCCAGTGATCTCCAGTGGACAGTCCAACCTGGAGTGGCAGGCGGGGAAAGAACCAACCGGACCGAGGTTCCGGCACCGGGCTACGGGATCAGGTCGGCCGCACCCTCGAAGAGGAAGCCCGCTTCCCCGACCGCGGCGCGGACATCGTCCGCCGCCGGCGCAGTGAGTTCTTCGGCCACCGACTGGGCACAGTGCCCGCAGCTCATCCCGAAACGGTGTAACCGCGCCCGATCATGGTGCGCCGCCTACGAAAAGGGCCGCCACCCTGAACGGGTGACGGCCCTTTCCCAAGATCAAAGTCAGATCACGGTGACCGACGTGGCCTGCGGACCCTTCTGGCCCTGGCCGATCTCGAACTCGACGCGAGCGTTCTCTTCCAGGCTCTTGAAGCCGTTACCCTGGATCTCGCTGTAGTGAACGAAGACGTCGCCGCCACCGTTGTCGGGGGTGATGAAGCCGAACCCCTTCTCGGAGTTGAACCACTTCACGGTGCCCTGAGTCATCAAAATCTCCATATGTAACAAAAAAACAGGAAGCCACTTCGGCAACCCGGGTCAACACCCGAGCGGTTTGCTTCCTCGGCGAGGAGACACTACGCCCGCTGAATTCTGCGAGCGTGACTCAACACGAACACAAAAATCGAGACCATAAGCAGTAAAGCACACTTCGACCGGGGCGGACAAGCTCTCTTCACCCGGGCGGGGTGAGCTATTCGCCACTCGCCGGGCGCAGCCCCTCGCTGGAGAACGGCGAACGCCAGGTCGCGTCCCGGTCCGCGGCCACCACCGCGTCGTCGTGAGTTTCCGCACTCGCGCTGAACAGCACGGGTACGACGCCGGAGGCCTTCCGTGCCGGTTCGGATGCGTGCTGGTGATCGGTCACGTCGAAACTCCCCTCGTTCCCTGCCCGCTTCCACGCGGGTCATGACCGTGATGGTGCCAGGCGGCACCGACAGAAACCGGTTGGCTCCCGCCAGGACCCGGCCGGGAAGGTTCAGCGGCGAACCACCACCGGAACACCGCCAGGTTACCCGAGCCAACGACCTGCTACCACACGACATTCCCAGCTTTTCCGGAACGAAACAGAGCAAAACCCTTACTGGGCGGGTGGTTGCGGGCGCGCCTGGCTGAGCAGGGCCGAAAGCCGCACGTCAGGAGTCACGACGTCGGGATCGGTGCGCACGTCGATGACACACGGCCGCTGCCGCACCAGCGCACTGGCGATGATGGGCTCGAGCTCTTCGCGATCGTCCACCGTGTACCCCGCCGCGCCCAGTCCACGCGCCCACGAAGCGAAGTCGGTCAACGGGATGGAGACCCCGGTGAGCCTGCCGTAAGTGCGGGCCTGGTGCATCGCGAGCGCGCCGTGCACGCCGTTCTGGAAGACGACCACCACCACCGGCGCCCGGTACCGGACGGCCGTTTCGATCTCCTGGCCCGTCATGAGCGTCCCGGCGTCCCCCACCATGGCCACGACGGTCCGCCGCGGCTCGGCCAGTTTCGCCGCCACGGCGGCCGGCACGGCGTAGCCCATCGCGGCGTTGCTCGGGCCGAGCTGGCTGCGCGGCGCCGTGAAGCACCAGTAGCGGTGCATGAACTGCGCGAAGTTGCCCGCGTCGCTGGTCACGATGGTGTCCTCCGGCGCCAGCTTGCGCAGCGCGCGGACGACGTCGACCGGGTGCACCCGGGTGTTCCCGCTGGTGTCGGGCGGGGTCATGAAGGTGTGGACGGCCGCGTTCGCCGCCGAAGCCCGCCTCGTCCGCGGCGACGCGACCTCCCGCAGCTCCCGCAGGAACGGCTCGACCTCGGAGTCGACGCGGAACGTCAGCCCCCGCCGCTTCGGGCTGACGTCGATGCCGGTCCCGACCATGACCAGCGTCTGCTGCGCCGTCGGGTAGCGATAAGCCTGCGTCGTGACCTCGTCGAGCTGGGTGCCGAGCGCCAGCACCAGGTCGGCGCGCTCCAGCGCGTCCAGCTGCCGGGCCGGGATGCCGAGCCCGAGGTGACCGGCGTAGCGGGCGTGGTTCTCCGGGAAGGCGTCCTGCCGCCGGAAGGCGTTGTAGACGGGCAGCGCGAGCTCGTCGGCCACCGCGATCAGCTCGTCGCGCGCCGCCCGCGCCCGGCCGCCGACGATGACCACGGGGTACTTGGCCTCGTCCACCAATTGCGCCACGGCATCCGCCGAACGGCCCAGCGTGCCGGACGCCGGCGGCCGAACCCGCGCCATCGGCTTTGCCGCGTCGTAGGGCATCCCCCAGATGTCGCAGGGCACGCCGAGCACGACCGGCCCCGGCCGTCCTTCCTGCGACGTCGTCAGCGCGTGCGCCAGCAGTGCCGGTACGCCGTCCGGGTCGGTCACCCGCACGGTCGACTTGGCGATCGACTCGAACATGGCCGTGAGGTCCGACGTCGGCAGCTCCCCCGACCACGACGGCATCGGCTCGGTCGCTGGCGTCTCCAGCAGCACGACCATCGGCGTCTCGTCCTGGTACGCCGTCTGGACACCGATGGCGAGGCTCGCCGCACTCGGCCCCCGGCTGGCGAGCAGCACGGCGGGACGTTCGGTGAGCTTTCCCTCCGCCTCCGCCATGAAGGCCGCACCGGCGTCGTGGCGCGCCGAGACCAGCGTGATCTCCCGCTCGCGCTGCAAGGCGTCGAGCAGTTCCAGGAAGGACTCACCGACCACCGCGTACACGCGGCGGACACGCGCCTCGGTCAGGATCCGCACGGCCGTCTGGGCGACGGTCGCTCCCAGTTGGTATCTAATGAGGAGAGCTTAGGCGGGCACCGTTCAGTGCAGTCAAGTGATCTTCGCCGAAACCCGGTAAGGATGGGCTGAATGTCCGCTTTGGCTGACTGGTAGCCGATCAAGGGAGCGAGGACCGCAGACTTGGCCGCGACCGAACGTGAAACTGTTTTTACTTATGGCGCACCGGCGTTGAAGTACGGCACCGGCGCCAGCGACGAGATCGGCTACGACCTGACCCAGTACGGCGCACACCGCGTGCTGGTCGTGACCGACCCGCAGGTGGCCGCGACCGGCTGGCCGCGCCGCATCGCCGACGGCATCGCGGGCTACGGCATCGAGACCGAGGTCTTCGACGGCGTACACGTCGAACCCACCGATGTCAGCATGCAAAAGGCGGTTGACTTCGCACGCGGAACCGGCCCGTACGACGCCTTCGTCGCGGTCGGCGGCGGGTCCGCCATCGACACCGCCAAGGCGGCGAACCTGCTGACGAGCAACGACGGCGAGCTGATGGACTACGTCAACGCGCCCGTCGGCGGCGGCCGCGCGCCGGCCCGCCCGCTGAAGCCGCTGGTCGCGGTGCCCACCACCACCGGCACCGGTTCCGAGAGCACCACGGTCTGCGTCCTGGACGTGTTGTCGCTGCGCGTCAAGAGCGGGATCAGCCACCTGCGGCTGCGCCCGACCCTGGCCGTCGTCGACCCGCGGCTCACCGTCAGCCAGCCGTCCGGGGTGACGGCCGCCAGCGGCATGGACATCCTGTGCCACGCCGCGGAGAGCTACACCGCCAAGCCGTACACCGAGTTCGAGCGCAAGCGTCCCGAACAGCGCGTGCCGTACTGCGGCGCCAACCCCCTGGCCGACATGTTCGCCGAGCAGTCGCTGCGCCTGCTGTCATGGGCCCTCCCAGCCGCCGTGCGCGACGGTTCCGACCTCAAGGCCCGTGAGGCCATGGCGCTGGCCGCGACGTTCGCCGGGCTCGGGTTCGGCAACGCCGGCGTGCACATCCCGCACGCGAACGCCTACCCGATCGCCGGACAGGTCAGGGATTTCCACCCGGACGGTTACCCGGGCGAAGAACCCATGGTGCCGCACGGCATGGCCGTCTCGCTGACCGCGCCCGCCGCGTTCCGCTTCACCTTCGACGCCGCGCCGGACCGCCACCTGCGCGTCGCGCGCCTGCTGGCGCCCGACTTCGAGTGGCCCGGCGATTTCGCCGATCACCTGCCGGCGGTGCTGATCGACCTGATGCGGCAGATCGGCATCCCGGACGGCATCGGTGCCGTCGGCTACACGGAGTCCGATGTGGACTCCCTGATGGAGGGAACCCTCAAGCAGCAGCGGTTGCTGGCCACCGCGCCCCGCGAGGCGTCCGCGGACGACCTTTCGGGCATCCTGCGCGAGTCGGTGTCCCTGTGGTGAACGGGTATCCGCACTGGCAGACGGTTCCGTTGCGCTGGAAGGACAACGACGTCTACGGGCACGTCAACAACGTCGTGCACTACTCGTTGATGGACACCGTGATCAACACGTGGCTCATCGAGCAGGGTGGCCTCGACATCGAAGCCGGGGCGGTGATCGGACTGTGCGTCGAGTCGCACTGCGGGTATCACGCATCGGTTTCCTTTCCTGGTTCACTGCGGGTCGGCTTGCGGGTGGCGCACCTCGGGAAGTCCAGCGTCCGCTACGAGATCGGGATGTACGCACCCGACGAGTCCCTGGTCGCGGAAGGGCACTTCGTGCACGTCTTCGTGGACCGCGAGTCCCGCCGGCCGACACCGGTCTCCGGCAAACTGCGCGAGGCACTGGAAGCACTGCAACCCGGATGACCTGCACCGCCGTGGTGTCACCTCCCTTCCGACAGCGCCGGCTCCAGGCCGTGTTCTTCGTGCGCTTCCGATCATGCACCACGACGGCGACAGAACCGGCCGGTCGACTCGAGTTGTCCACAGGCCGCGCAAACATCGGCGAGTTGTCCACAGATTCGCATCGAGGGGTTCCGCTGCCCCTCGACGGCGATAAGCTGGAAAGCACATGAGATCGGTCCACAGTGGACGAGCAGTCTCCTCACCCCGAGCGCTCGTAACACGGATGGCGGCCTAGGCGTCGATCCGGTTGCGGCAGCAAAGCGGCGAGCAGACGGCTCGGGAGTGGTGCCGAACCCGTGGCAGGGCGTCCCTGCCACGGGCTCGGAAGCCATGCACAGAAGTGGACCAAACAGTGGTCGCGCGTCCGCTCCCGGCAGGCGCCCCGCGAGCGGACGCGCCACTGCCCCATGTGTCCTGGGGATTGCGGTTCGTCGCCGGAAGGCGCCCCGCCGACGACCTCACCCCTACCGAAGTCAGCGAGCCCCTGGTACCGGGGGCTCGCTGACTTCGCCGGCCGTCGTGTGGGTGCCGGTCAGCGGCCCGTGGCCAGGTGGGATGGCGTACCACCCAGGAAGGGCAACACCTCTTTGCCGTCAAAGAGCGCTGCGAGAGAAAGGAGGATCCCCGCGCTGCCGGTCTTGACGTCCATCGAGAGGCGGAGCAGCCGGCTGCCCGGGAACGCGAGGCCGCACTTGTACGGCACCGCGTACCAGGCCAGCCAGGCCAGGTGCTGGTCGATCACCACGCGGGTCGGCTGCTCCGCGTCCGGGTTCGTGCCCAGCGCCACCGCCAGCCCGCACCGGCCGTTGAGCAGGCCCGGGTGAGCGACGAACTCGCCGCGGCACGACTCGCGCAGGGCGGTGAGGCTCTCGCAGGCCTCGGCGTCGGGGCGGTGCCGCGCCAGCTGCTCGGCGACCAGGAGGATCCCGGCACTGCCGACGCCGGCGTAGGGCAACGTGTGAGCCGCGCCGTCGCGGACCTGCAGGGAGCCGTCGGCGGCCTCGATGCACTCTTCGAGGTCGCGGCACAGCGCCTGGTCGGCGAACGACAGCCAGGCCGGCTCGCCGGTGCGCTCGAAGAGCCGGACGAACAGGAGCGCGGGTCCGGACCAGCCGAACAGCAGGCCGGCGCGGGCGGAGTTCCCCGGCGGCGCCGCGGTCTCCAGTGCCTCGGCCAGCCGGACGGCCGCGGTCAGCGCCTGGCGGCCGAACTCGTTGTCCTGGCGGACCGTCGCGAAGTGCAGCATGGTCAGCCCGATGCCGGCCAGGCCGCTCTCCAGGGAATGGTCGGTCGTCTGCTCGACGTGCCGCGCGGCCGACGCCAGCAGCTTGGCCGCCTCGTCGTGGTGCCCGAAGTTCTCCAGCACGTAGGCGACGCCGGAGCTGCCGTCGTAGAAGCCTGGTCGGGTCGGCGGGTCGCGACGGACCGATTCGATCAGCCAGCGTTCGTACTCGGGGAAGCGGCCGGCACCGGCGACGTCGAGAGCGTGCAGCACGCCCGCGGCACCGACGCCGAAGCAGGCACCGCCGACACTGAACTGCTCGATGTCGCCCGGGAACAGCCGATCGTGACGCGCGGGACTAGCGCTGGCCAGGATGGCTTCGGCGACCTGTTTGCGGACCAGCGACCAGTCCGGTTTCTCCTCGTCGAGCGCGGTGTGGACCGGTGCCTGCTCCTGCTCCGGCGCCGCGGGGCCTTCACGGGGGAACAGCACCGCGACTGCGGCGTCGGTGTACCCCTCGGGCAGCGCGAACCGACGCTCGACGAAGTCAGCCATCCGGCGCAGGTTCGCCGGTGCGAGCTCTGTCAGCGGGGAGAGCGGCAGGAACAACCACAGCCGGAGCGTCGCGACCGCGTACTGGTCGATCTCGAAGCCGGTGCGGTCGGCCGGAGCACGGAAGCCGGGCGTGCCCGGTGCCGGGCGGTCGCCGGACTCGGCGTCGAACGCTGTCTCGAAGTCGACCAGGGAAATCCGGCCGTCGTCGTCTTCGTGGTCTTCGTCGATGAGGATGTTCCGCGGGTGAAGATCGCCTACGACGATGCCGCGAGCGTGGACCCCATCGATCGCCTTTTCCACTCCCGCGATGATGGCCAGCGCGCGCCGAGCGTAGGTGTCGAGGTCGACGGCTGTCGTGCTGTGCCTGGTCAGCGGATAGTTGCGGGTCAGCCAGGTGGCCAGCGAGATGCCCGGCACGTACTCCCGGGCCAGGTAGTGTCGGTCCTCGACGGTGAACCGCTCGAAGACCCGCGGCACACCCGGGACGCCGGCGAGCCGGTCGAGCACCTCGTGCTCGCGACGCAGTCGTTCGACGGCGTCGACCCGTGCCTCGTCGAGACCGGCGTGCGGGCGGGCCTCCTTGACGACGACCTGATCGCCGCCCGCCCTGAGGGCGGCGACGTAGCTGGCACCGCCGTTCGAGACCTGCAGGGTGCTCGCCGTCCGGTAGGGAAACTGGGTCGGCGCACCTCGTTGACGCGCGGAGATGATCCCTTGCATACAGGGCGGGATTCTCACCCAGCCGGGCACAGAGAACGTCGGTTCCCGCTTGTCCGGCACCAGCCTGCCGTCCGGCTTACGGATCGCCGAGACGCGATTGCCCTCGTGTTCGACCCACTGTTCGGCGAATCCGCCATAACGCACGTAGAGGGGTCCGTCGCCGTACCGCAAGCCACCGGGAATGCCGGGGCCGTGTTCGCCCTCGAGCCGCACCGACAGGTCCGCGAGCACCTGCTCGAGTTCGTTGTGGTCGACCGGGTAAATCGTGGCCAGCTCGACACCGTCGAAGCCGGACGCGTATTTCGAATTTCGCGTGAGCAGGGTCACCGCCGAGCGGAGGTGCTTGGAGGAGACCCGGTGCTCGACACAGCACTCGCGCACCTGCGCGAGCACGCGATCCGCGTTGTCCAGACCCGCCGAAACGTGGATCTGCCAGCCCTGGCCGGGGAGAACACGACCCTCGGGGTGCACCGTGCGCCAAGGCCCGCGGTCGGTGGTGGTCCAGCCGCTGTCCGGCGTGGGAAACGCCGCCGTAAAATCGTCGACCGGCGTGCCGTTTTCCTGCTGTTCGTCGTAGAACAGCGGATCGGCGAAGCAAAACGCTTCGTAGCGCAGGTCCATCCGAGATACCCCTCCGTGCGATGCCCCGGACACCACGGCCCTGGGAAGATGAATATTCCCCCATGCCGAACGGCCCTGCGCCAATCCGCCAACCCGGCGGTTCAACTGGGCTATCCGAGGTAGGCAAAAAGGACACTTACCAGTCGGTAGTCGAACCCAGGGTGATTTTCCGCGGCCGAGTTACCACACCATAGTGGTGTAACACGAAGATCTTTTCAGCATTCTCGCAGGTCCACCGACGGATCCGGCTGAAATGTTTCGTCGAATTGGCAGAATGCCATCAAGCTGACTCGTGATCAATTTTCTCGATAGACACTGTTCACGTAGGACGCGCCATCGGCACCGGACCCCGTAGTGGCCCGCGCCACGCACGCGGCACCTCGGCCGGCAGGGCCGCCGGTACCCCGGAGTAAGTTGACGACCGGCGGACCGGAAGGAGGAACGGGTGGTCTTCGGATTCGCCGTGACGGTCGCCGTGGCTGCCACGCTCGTAGCGCTCTGGAGCTTCGTCCAGTCGGCTCGAAACCGGCTTCCGGACAACCCGCTCCTGGTCGCGCTCGCGGTCCTCGAACTGCTGCTGGTCGCGCAGCTGGTGATCGGGATCGTGCTGCTCGCCGGCGGTGACCGGCCGGGCAGCTTGGCGACCTACCTGGCCTACCTGATCGGCTGCCTGGTCGTGCTGCCCGTCGGCGCCGTCTGGGCATTGGCCGAGCGGAGCCGGTCGAGCACCGCGGTGCTCGGCATCGCCTGCCTGGCCATCCCGGTGATGGTGCTGCGACTGAACGAGGTGTGGAGTGGAGCAACAGCGTAGGACGGCCAGCGGCCCCGGACGGGTGCTCGTCGCCGTGTACGCGATCTTCGCGCTGGCCGCGACGTCGCGAGCCGGCGTCCAGATCGGCACGAAGTTCCACGAAGCCCCGCTCGCCTACCTGCTGTCGGCGTTCGCCGCGGCCGTCTACATCGTCGCGACGATCGCGCTGGCCCGCCGGGGCGACGGCTGGTGGCGCGTGGCCCTCACGGCCTGCTCGATCGAACTGCTGGGTGTCCTGACGATCGGCACGCTGAGCCTCGTCGACGCCGCCGCCTTCCGGCACCCGACCGTCTGGTCGGTCTACGGCGAGGGCTACCTGTTCATCCCGCTCGTGCTGCCGGTCGTCGGACTGTACTGGCTGCGGAAGACGGCTCCGGCGAAGATCGCCGTCTGACCGCCGGACTCCCCGAGCCCCGGGTTGAGCGCGGAACAGTACGGGAACTGCACGTAGTCCACCTCCGGGATTGAATACGGATTCGACCGGCGACTTTCGTCGGTTCCGGACATTCGCCGTGAAATTCGGCAACTTCGTCCTGCTCGCCGCGAGCACCGCACTGGCCGTCGTCGGCCTCGGCGGTCCGGCGGCCGCCGACAGCACCCCGCAAGCCCAGCCGTCGATCATCGGCGGCAGCACCGCCACGAGCGGCCCCTGGGCGGCCCGGCTGTTCGTCAACGGCCAGCAGAACTGCACCGCGACGATCATCGCGCCGCAGTACATCCTCACCGCCAAGCACTGCGTCAGCAGCTCCGGCACCTACACGTTCCGCATCGGCAGCCTGGACCAGTCGAGCGGCGGGACGACGGCCACCGGCTCCACCATCACGCGCTACCCGGGCTCCGCCGACCTGGCGATCGTCCGGCTCACCACCTCGGTGAACGCCACCTACTCGCCACTCGGCAGCGTCGGTGACGTCTCGGTCGGCCAGAACGTCTCGGTCTACGGCTGGGGCGCGACCAGCCAGTGCGGCTCCGAGATCAACTGCCAGTCGCGATACCTGAAGGTCGCGACGGTGCGGGTGAACTCGATCGGCTGCAGCGACCACACCGGCGGCGTCGCGGTGTGCGCGAACCGCGTCAACGGCATCACCGCCGGCGGCGACTCCGGCGGTCCGATGTTCGCTTCCGGCCGCCAGGTCGGCGTGGCGTCGACCAGCGACCGGTCGAACAACACCGCATACACGAACATCACGCGTTATCGCAGCTGGATTTCCCAGGTGGCCGGGGTCTGATTCCCGGTGCTCCCGGAAAGGGCCCGGCCGCGTGGCCGGGCCCTTTGCCGTCAGGACGTCGAAATGTCGTCGAGCTGTTCGGCGCCGGGCCGCACCGGGTAGAGATCTCCGCCCGGCTCCACCGGCACTCGCGGCAAGGCCGTCCGCGCCGCTTTGTCGCCCGCGTCGGCCGCTGCGTGCAGGACGTCGAGGGCCGCGTACTGCCGGAAGTCCAGCTCGGGGTACGGCCAGGCGGACGGCCCCTGCGTGGCGCCCGGGATCAGGAAGTCGATCGCGGAGAACAGCGTCGCACCGCTGGGCGCGGTGTAGTGCCACAGGTCGACGCCGACGTGCTGGCCGATCTGCGCCAGCCGGGTCAGGGCGACCAGGTTGAACGCCGAGTAGTGCCAGCTGCGCGTCCGGCTCGTCTCCTGGGGTTGCAGGCCACCGGCCTGGATCTGCGGCGCGATCCGCTGCGGCCCGGCGTCCCGCGCGATGGCCGCGGCCAGGTCCCGCTGCCCCGTGCCGAGGGCGAGCGCAGCGACGAGCATGTCGTAGAAGCTGCCGTGGTTGTTCTGGGCCTTCGCTTCGTCCGTGCCGTTCTTGCTGGTGCGCAGCCAGTCCAGGAACTGCGTGTACCAACCCGTCATGTCGGCCTGGTCGGTCTTCGTCCAGCCGGGAGCGCCGGTGGCCAGGATGGCGGTGGCGTCGACGACCTGGCTCAGCGTGTAGGAGAACTCGATGATGCCGATGCCGCGGCCGTCCACCTTGCACGGGATGCCCTGGGCGAAGTTCATGTTCGGGTTCATCTTCGTGGCCGCGTCGAGGAACCACGTGCGCAGGTCGAGGGCCGCGCGCTGGGCGTACCGCGCGTCCCCGGTGTAGTACCAGGCGAGCGCGAGCCGGTAGATCGCGGCGAACGCCTCGCCGCGGTAGGCGTGGTCGGTGATCTCGTCGACGATCGGGTTGCGCTGGCCGTCACGCTGCACGAACGGGCAGCCCCACGGGTTTTCGGCGGTCGGCTGCGTGGTCGGCCACCAGTAGGGCGCGAGGCTGAGGTAGTCGTGTTTGTCGCCGCTGGGCGGGACCTGTTTCTTCGCGGTGACGCTCCACGGCCCGGTCGTGAGATCGGTTCTCGCGGCGGCAAGAAGGTTGCTCAGCGCTGCGCGAGACGTCTTTTCGCCGACGAGAGCGGCGAGCTTGGTGCGAAGCAGCTGCTTGCCGTCGAGAACCGCGGTTTGGGGCGCGCACACCGGCCCGATGACGGGGACGGTGCAGCCGGTGGGTCGCGTCGCGGCGTCGGCCGGTGCGGCGAACGACGCGGCGGCGAGGCCGAAGGCGGCGAGCGCGGCCACGACGGTGTGGCGGAAGACCATGTCCGCTCCATTCACAAATATGAACGTCATACCTCTGAGTGAATGGAGGGTACGCATGTGAACTGTGCCGAGGCAATGCCTGGTCCAGACCTAGTTGGCCGAACAGCGAGATCTCAGGCGGTGACGTCTCGAGGCCGGAAGAAGGCGACGAGCCGGGCGGTGCGGAGTGCGTCCCACGAGTCCGAGGTGGCGAGCACGGCCGCGGCGCCGGTCGGAAACTTGGTCTGGACCGGCAAGGTGTCTTCCCCGTGGCCGGCGAGGTGCAGGGTCACGTCGCTGACGCCGGGCTCGTGCCCGACAAGCGCGAGCGTGGTGACTTCGGGCGGCGTCCGGCGGGCGGCGTTCAGCAGCTCGGGGACGTCGGCGCCGTAGAGGTCGTCGTCGTACTCGACGGGCGGCGGCGCGGGTAGTTCTGCGCTGACGCGCAGCCAGGTTTCCCTGGTGCGCCGGGCGGTGGAGCAGACGACCAGCTCCGGGATGCGCCCCTCCTCGACGAGCCACCGGCCGAGCCCGGGCGCGTCACGCAGGCCACGGGGCGCGAGGGGGCGTTCGTGGTCGGGAAGGCCGTCCGACCAGTCCGACTTGGCGTGCCGGACAACGATGAGCCACCTGGTCGCGTCCATGTCCGCCACCTTAACGACAGCAGAACGCCACCGGCCGGCCCCGACACCCGGTGGCACGCTCTCCGGCATGACGACCGGGGCAGCACGACCCAGGTCGCGACGCTGCCGACCGACAGCGCCACGACCTGCCCGTAGGCGTTCGTCAGAGGTTGAACCACACGTAGTAGAGGCCGGACTTGGCCTGAACGGCGCACGTCCGCCACTGCCCCTGGCCGAGCTTGTCGTTGCACACCTTCTGAGCGGCGCTCTGGCTGGTGTACCAGGCGTAGTAGTAGGGGGTGGTGGCCTTCGGCGGGTTCCCGGGCGCCGGGGCGGTCGTGCCCGGACCGGCACCGGACCCGGGACCGGTGGCGGCGAAGCCGGCGGGTGCCGTGACGGCGAGGGCGGCGCCGGCCAGTACGGCGGCCACGGCAAACTTGCGGAGCATGGGCTCTCCTTGTCGGATAACAGCGACAGCGGTCCGAGTCTCGGCCACCGGAAGACCTGCGGGCAACGGCCGAAACGCAAGCCTGCCCTTTTGATCTTCGAAGATCGCCCACTCGGCCAGCGGAGTTGAATTCTCGGTGAAATGCGCTACGCGCGGGTCGCTGACGTAGATATGCCGCAGCGGGCAACGTGGAACTCGCCGTGACGGCTCCGCACCTGGCCGTAGCTTCTCCGGCGAACGCCCAGGTGGGCCGGAGCGCCGCGCAGCTCGCGAGCGTCGTCGTCGGTGTCGAGAGGTTGCGAAGCCGGCCGAGTTCTGCCCGCGGGGACAGGGAAGCTCGGACTTTCGTGCAGCACTGCGGTCCGTCGGCACACACGAACAACCCGAGCTCATTTCCGACGTCTTCCGGACAAAGCTTCAAAAAGCTGCGAGAGGGGCGCCGAGATGGAATTCACCGCGAAGAAAACAATCAAAACGGCTGTGATTGCGGGGGCGTTCGCCGTCACCGCTCTGCTTTCCGCGTGCAGTGGGAACAGTATCGCCGGCAACAGTTCTCCGGTGAGGAACGCGGCGGAGCCGGCAGCCGTGGAGCAGGTGCCGGAAGGCGGCGGTCAGGGGGCTGCGGCCACCGGAGGGTCCGGCGCTGCGGATTCCGGTGCCGGGTCGAACGGCGACGTCAACTGCAGCCAGTACGGCGGCCAGGTCGGCGCACCCGGGCGGCCGAAGATGGACCTGATCGCGGTGGCCGCCACCGACGGCACCACACCAGGCTGCACCGAGGCGTTCAACGTGATCACCGAGTACTACGAGAAGCTGCCGCAGGCCGAAGGCCCTGGTGAGCGGGTTCTCGACGTCCAGGGGAAGTGGACCTGCGCCCGTCAGGCGGACTCCGCAGGCAGCCAGGGCTCGGTCGTCTGCGGCGTGCCCAACAGCTCCCTGCAACTGGAGACCAGGCCCGCGGGCGGCGCCGGCAAGACGCCTGCGCAGCAGGTCCGCAAGTTCCCGAACACCACCCAGTCGGTGCAGTTCACCGGGTACGACGCCGGGGTGCAGATGGTGCGCTTCCAGCTGATCACCCGCCAGGACGGCGGTCCGGACGGCGGCCACTACGTGCCGGTCGACGGCAAGACCTACCGGCTTCCCCTGCAGAAGGGCGGCACCGTGCTCAGCGCGGTCAGCCTGTGCCCCGGTGAATCGATCACCGTCGACAAGCAGGGCTACGGCAACGGGCCGTGCAGCCAGGACCAGCTGGTCCAGCAGCTGAAGAACGGCACCTCGATCCTCGCGCAGATCAGCGTGAACGGCGACGACCAGATCAGCACGGTCAAGGAGATCTACCACCCCTGATCCGGGGAAACCGAAAAGCCGGCAGCCGGGAATTCACCCGGCTGCCGGCTTTTCGCGGTCAGGCGCCAGGCGGAGGCGCCCTTCCACGACCACGGCAACCATGCCACGATCACGGTCGTGAGCCCGCAGCAGTTCCGCGCCGTCGTGGCCGCCGGTCCGCGAAACAGCGCGGTCATCACCGTGCCGTTCGACCCCGACGAGACGTGGGGCACCAAGGCCGATCATCCCGTCGGCGGCACGATCGAGGGTCGGCGGGTCCGCGGGAGGCTGTCGCCGACCGGCAGCGGATGGCTGTTGACCGTCACGCCGATGTGGCTGCGCGACACCGGCGTCACGATCGGCGCCGAGGTGACCGTCGAACTGGCCCCGGAAGGTCCCCAACGCGAAGACCTCGCCGACGACATCGCCGCGGCCCTGGCCGGCAACCCGGCCGCGGCTGCGTTCTTCGACACGCTGGCGCAGTTCTACCGCAAGGCCTACCTCCGCTGGATCGACGCGACCACCCGCCGTCCGGATCTCCGCGCCGCTCGTATCGCCGAAGTGGTCGACCTGCTCGCGGCGCGGGTCAAGCAGCGGCCACGGCCGTGACGCCGGCGAACCCGGCCAACCCGGCCGGGCGGACGGTCAGGCGCCCGGGGTGACGAGGACGGGGATCTCCCGGTCGACGACGCAGAGGGCCGTGGTGGCGAACATCGCGAGCGAGCTGCCCACACAACTCCTCCCCGGCGTGGATTCCTCCTGGGCGGACGCTGTTCCGGTCGCCCCGAGGAGGACTCCGGTCGTCAACACCAGGGCGCCGATCGTGGCTGTGATGCGTCGCATGGCGATTCTCCTGTTCTAGTGCCGGTTTCCGTTTTGCTCGTGCCGTCCGGGTGCCCCGGAACCGGTGCGGCGGAACGGATTCAGGCGCTTTGGCACCGTCTCGGGTGACACCCACTGGAGCCTCATCGGTCACCGCTCAGCAGTCTTCCCGTCCTATCCCGCCAGTGCCGCACAAACGTGGTCGCAAATCCCGGGGTAGCCAGTCAAACATCGCGGAAAAAGATTCCACCGAACAGGTGACTCCACGCCACCTGGTTCACAAGATATCGCCGACCGGATTCACGTACCGTCCACCCCGCATCCAACCCGGTTTCAGACTGCAGGAGAACAACGTGACGATATCCGGCGAAGCATCGCCGCGGGCGGCCGGCGGAACCGCCGAAACCACCCGGTCGGGAAAACGCGGCCCAGCGTGGCGATCGGCCGCTGAGTGGACCTCGCGTTCCACGCGAGGGCTACGGGCGGAGCTACGTGACTTCGGGGCTCGCGTACGGCGGGGTGAGCCGTGGAGCATCGCCTACCTCGTGCTCGGGCTCGTGGTTTTCGCGATGAGCGCGGTATTCATCCGGGCGACCGTCGACGACGCGTTCATCACCTGGCGCTACGGCCGCACCCTGGTCGAATCCGGGGTGTGGAACTTCAACGCCGAAGGCCCGCTGGTGGAGGGTTACACGAACGCCCTATACGCAGCGCTCGCCATTGTTCCCGCACTCCTCGGTATCCCGGTCGAGGTCTTCTTCAAGGTGATCTCGCTGGGCATCCTGGCGGCCTACGTCGTCGTCGTGCGGCGCATGCACTTGCCGCGCCGTCAGGAATTCCTGCTCCTGGCGGTGACGGTGGCCAGCCCGGTGTTCCTGCTGCTCCTCTACATGGGCCTGGAGACGGTCTCCTTCGCGCTGCTGATCGCCTGGCTTTTCGGGATCCTGTACCGGAAGGGCGAGCTGGGCACCACCGGCTTCCTCGTCGCCGGTGCGCTCGCGTCGACCCGGCCCGAAGGCATCGTCTTCGCCGGGGTGGCCATCGGCTGGGCGCTGCTGATCGCCCCGAAGCGCGCGGCGGTGAAAGGGGCGGCAGCCGTCCTGGGAGGCTGGGCCGTGTACTGGGTGGCCCGCTCGACCTACTTCCACGCCTTCTTCCCGAACACCTTCTACCAAAAGACCGACTCGAACGCCGAGCTGGCCAGCAGGGCAGTGGCGTTCCTCCAGGCCTTCTCCCCGGTGCTCGGTGTCGCGGCCCTCGTCGGGTTGGCCGCGCTCGTCCTGGTCCGGTACACGCAACCCACCCAGGAGCGGGCGAGCCGGCTGCGCGACGCGGTACCCCTGGTGCTGGCGTTGACTTCCGCCGTGCTCGTGATCGGCGTCTACAAGCAGTCGCACCTCGTGATGGATCCCGTGCACCGGTTCGCCTGGCAGGTGCTGTTCCCCGTCGTGCTCGTCGCGCTGTCCCGTCCGCTGCGGTTCGGGACCAAGCAGCCGGACGAGACCGGTGGCGAGCAAGGGAGCGAACGCAGTGGCCTGTTCGGTATCGGCGTGGCCATTGCCACGATGATCGCGTGGGATCCCTCCGCCGCCGGGGTGGGCATCGTGCTGCTGTTCTGCGCGATGGCGGTGCTCAGCTGCGTCATCGTCGGCCTGGTGTGGCGCGACCGAGGGGCCCTCGCCGTCGCCGCGGCGGCCCTGGCGGTCGGCCTCGGCTACTGCCAGACCACCGAAGCGATCAACTGGACCGCCTATCGGTACCGCCTGCAGTACGCGCACGAAGCCCTCGGCGGTGTCCTCTCCACGCTCGACTTCGGCAAGATGCCGCCCGGGTCGATCGCGATCGTCGACGCCGGGGTGCTCCCCTACCGGCTTCCCACCAGGGTGATCGACATGGGCGGGCTGGCCGACGCCACGGTGGCCAGGAATCAGGTGACCGACGGCTACCTCGACAAGGCCGGGCTGAAGATGGTCATCTTCGGCGCGTCCACCCCCGGCGTGGAAGGCATCTGGCAGAACGGAGCCGCTACCCGCGTGCACGACTACGTGACCAGCCACGGGTTCTGGTCCGCAGGCGGGCCCCTGTTCGACAACGGGTACTGGCTGAACTACTACGTCTCCCCGGACTGGGCCACCAGCCCGGAATGGACCGGCAAGCAGGTGCGGCAGGCCATCGATGCCGCGGCCAAGGAAAGCGTTTCGCACAACAGCAAGACCGATCTCGACATCATTCTCGACAACTTCTGGAACCTGCCGTTCCTCAAGTAGCCGTACTCATGCGAAAGGGGCCCTGGAGCGGTTCGCTCCAGGGCCCCGATTTCGTTCAGCAGGCTACTTCGCCGGCACCGGCAGGCTCGACGCCGCCGGCAGGGAGAGGTTCGGCTGCTTGACCATCGACAGCAGGCTGCTCCCGCCCAGTCCCGACACGACCGGCACCGGGTTGCCGGAACGCGGCACCGGCAGCTGCGAGCCGGCCATGGTGGGCAGCGAGACGTGCGTCAGCTGCGCGAGCGGCAGCATTCCGCTGCTCACGGGCAGCCCCGACATCACGGGCACAGTCGGCAGCGCCGGCACCGGGCTGTCGCTGCGCGACTGGTGGCCAGTGGCACCCGCGAGGGTGCCAGGCAGGCCGCCGACCGTCTGGCCCGAGGCCGAGCCGACCATTCCGGTGCTCTTGCCGAGCGCGTCGGCCGAGCCGTGACCGAGCAGCTCGAACGCGGTTCCGAGACCGTCCGCGCCGAGAGCCGGCGCCGGAGCGTCGGACCGGGCCGATGCGTCGTCACGAGCCAGCGGCGCCACCCCGCCGAGCAGACCACTGAGGTCGAGCTCCACCGGGATCTGCGCAGCCTCGGTCCGCCCGACCATGACGTCGGTCGTGTCGGTGCCCGTGTTGAGGACCTCCGCCAGGACCGGGATCGTCACGTTCTTCACCTGCGGCACCAGGCCGACCGGGATCTGCAGCGCCGGCGACGCCGTCGGCGTGCCGCTGACGTGGCTGTCCACCGTGCTGTCGACGTGGTTGTTCACGGTCGAGAGCGCACCGACGCCCCAGCGGAACACCTCGGGGTCGGCCGCGACCGGGACGTCGAGCAGAGCGCCGTTGAGCGCCCCGCTGCCGGCCGTGGTCTCGTCGCCGCCGTCGGTGGCCTTCAGGTCGTTGGTGACGCCGTTGGTCGCGGACCCGAGCGCGGAGATGCCCAGGCCGTAGACCTGCGGCATCGCCTGCGCGTCGGCCGAGACGATGTCACCGGCGAGCGCGCCGCCGGTGCCGTCGGTCGTGATCGGGCCACCCGAGGCGATGTCGTAGGTGTTCTCGGTGTGGTTGGCCGTGTTGGCCATCAGCGAGACCGACTGACCGGTCGCCTGGACCAGCGGCTGGATCGGAGCCGCGACCGCGTCACCCGCGATGGCGCCACCCACGCCGGAGGTGAACGTCGGGCCACCGGCGTGCGAGGTCACGTCGTTGTCGGCGTCGGCGACCGCGCCGCCGATCCAGGAAGCAGCCCAGCTGCTGACCTGGCCGGCGCCACCGATCGGGGCCTCGACGACGTCGCCGGTCACCGCACCCTGGTCACCGTCGCCGTAGTTCGGGCCACCGGAGGTGAACTTGGTGAGGTTGGTGCCGATGGCTTCGGCCTGACCGCCCCACGTGGCGCCGATCGTGTTGACCTGCACCGGCAGCGAGCTCGGCTGGCTGATGATGTTGCCGGCGACGGCGCCGCCCTTGCCCGTGGCGGAGTTCGCGCCGCCCGCGGTCACGTCGGTGACGAAGTCGCCGTGGCTGGTCGGGTTGCCGCCCCACGCCCCGGCGATGTTCATCACCTGGGCGCCGATGGCTTCCGGCGCGGAGACGATGTTGCTGGAGACCACACCGCCGTCGTCGTCGGTGTTGTTGGCCCCACCCGAGGTGATGTCCTTGGTCTCGGTCATCGTCGAGGTCGGGATGCCGCCCCACGCGTAGGCACCGTTGAGCACCTCGACCGGCGTCGCCAGCGGCGCGTCGACGATGTTGCCGGCAGCGACCGAGTCGTTGCCGGACGTGCCCTGGAACCCGCCCGCGGCGACCGTTTCGTCGTTGGTGCACGACGAGGTCGGGATGCCGCCCCACGCACCGGCGTTGCAGATGACGTCGGCGTCCCCGGCCAGCGACGGGCCGACGATGTTGCCACCGCCCACCGAGCCGTCACCGTGGTCGTAGGTGTCGCCACCGACCTCGGAGGTGAGGACGGTGTTGCACTCGGCGGTGGAGATGCCGCCCCAGTCGCCCGCGGTGCCGCAGACCTGGGCCGGGAGCGTGGCGGGCACGTCGGCGACGGTGCCGCCGACGATGGAGCCGTTGCCGTTGGTCTCCTGGCCGCCACCGGCGTCCGCGGTGTTCTCGTGCGTGCAGGCGGTGGAGGTGATGCCACCCCAGGCGCCGGTGTTGCAGGACGCCGTGACGGGCTCCGCCACCTGCGGGTGCGCGATGGTCCCGCCGACGACCGAGCCGGCGCCGCTGGTGTAGACGTCACCGCCGGCCGCCGACTCGATGGCGCTGGCGCCGGTGGCGTCGGACAGACCGCCCCAGGCAGCCGAGTTGTGGTTGCCGGCCACCGGCATGGCGACCGGCGCGTCGGCGACGGTGCCGCTGACGAGCGCGTTGTCGCCGCTGGTCGAGTCCCCGCCACCCGCGTGCGCGGTGAAGTCGTTGGCGCAGACGGTGCTGGTGATGCCGCCCCACGGGCCGGAGGTGCAGTCGACCTCGACCGGGCCGGCGACCTGCGGGTGGACGACGCTGCCGCCACCGACCGCGTTGTCACCACCGGTGAAGATCTCGCCGCCCGTGACCGAGCCGACGTTGTTCTCGGAGGTCGCGGAGGACAGGCCACCCCACGCAGCCGCGGTGCCGAGCACCGCGACCGGGAGGGCCACCGGAGCCTCGGCGGCGGTGCCACCGACCAGTGACTTGTCGCCGTTGGTGATCGTGCCGCCGCCGGTGTTGGCGTTGAGGTCGTTCACGCAGTCCGTGGTGGTCGACCCACCCCAGGCGCCCGAGGTGCAGTTGACCGCGACCGGCGCACCGACCTCGGGGGTGAGCGCGGTGCCGCCGACGACCGAGGACAGACCGCTCGTCGTCGCGTAGGGCGGGCTGTCGTCGCCGACCCGCGTGTCGGACTGGGTGACGCCGGCCTGCGCGAGAACCGTGTTGCCGGTGTTCGCGGTGCCCTTGCCACCCCAGCCGGCCGCGGTGCCGTCGACCTGGGGAGCCGCCGCCACCGGAACGCCGGCGATGGTGCCGGATGCCACGCCGTCGTTCCCGCTGGAGGCGAGGGAACCCGGCGAGCTCGCGGTCTGGTCGGTGGTCGTGTTGACCGTTCCGGTGCCACCCCAGCCGGCTGCGGTGTTGTTGACCCCGATCGGCAGGCCGCCCTGGACCGCCGCGATCGTGCCGGAGACGACGCCGTTGTCGCCATCGGTGGTGACGGGACCGCCGACAGTGCTGTTCTGGTTCGCGAAGCCGTCCACCGTGGCGTTGGACAGCGTGCCGAACGCCAGGTTGTTGACCCCGATCGGAGCCGTCACCGGCGCGGTGACCACGTTGCCGCCTGCCGGACGTCCCTCACCCGTGGTGGTGATCGGGCCACCCTGCTGGTGAACCTGCTGCGAGTCGTTCACCACGTGCGAGTCGCCGGCCGCGCCGACCGCCCAGCCCGTGACCTGGACCGGAGCCGACACATCGGGCTTGACGACGTTGCCCAGCAGCAGGCCGCTCGCCGGCTTGGTCGCGTCGCCGAGCACGGTCCCGGTGGTGACCTCGGTGTCCATGTCGAGGGGCACCGGCGTCTGACCGGCGGGAGTACCGAGCTCGATCTTGCGGATCTGGATCGGCACGCTCACCCCACCGTCCACAGGGGACGGCGCCAGGTCGGGGTTGACCTGTTCGTCGGCGGAGGCGATGCCGGTACCCAGCATCATCAGCCCGCCGGCCAGCAGCGCGGACTGGAGACCGCGTTTGGCCCAAGGATGCATGACTTCTTTTCTCCTCATTCGAATTTCCCGGCTCCTGCCGGGATCGGGGTTGGTCAGGAAGCAGGTGTGAGAGCGGCGTCGGCACCGGCCTCGCGGTGCATCAGCAGGTTGAGGGCCGCGCACACGCGTTCCGCGGCTCGGCCGTCGCCGAACGGATTCCGCTCGGCAGGCACCCGCAGTCCTTCGTCCAGCAGCCGCGACGCCTCGGTCAGCAGCCGGGTGCGGTCGGTGCCGACCAGCCACGCGCACCCGGCGTCCACGGCTTCCATCCGCTCGGTGACCTCGCGCAGGACCAGCACCGGAGCACCGAAGCTGGGCGCTTCCTCCTGGATGCCACCGGAATCGGTCAGCACCAGGTCGGCCCGGCGCAGCGCACGGATGAGGTCCGGGTAGCCGAGCGGGTCGGTGAGCACCACCCGCGGATGCCGGCCGAGCGCGGCGGCGATCTGGTCGCGCACCGCGGGATTGGGGTGCAGCGGAAGCAGCAGCCGCACGTCCGGGTAGGAGTCGACCAGCGTCGACACCGCTTCGAGTGCTTCCGCGAGCGGCGCCCCCCAGGACTCCCTGCGGTGGGCCGTCATCAGCACCAGCCGGGCCCCGGTGGCGTCGAGTTCTCGTTCCAGCGCGGCGAGCCGCGGGTCGGCGGCCGGCAGGTCCGCGGCGGCGATCTGCCGGACCGCGTCCACCACCGTGTTGCCGGTGAGGACGATCTCCGCCGACGGTACCGACTCCCGGCGCAGTGCCGCGGCGGCCGCAGCGGTCGGCGCGAGGTGCAGCGCGGCGATCCGGGCGATCATCTGCCGGTTGGCCTCTTCCGGGAACGGCGCGGCGAGATCTCCCGTGCGCAGCCCGGCCTCCAGGTGCGCGATCGGGATACGCCGCCAGAAGGCGGCCAGCGCACCGGCGAGGGCGGTGGTCGTGTCGCCCTGCACCACGACCACGGCCGGATTCCGCCGCGCCAGGACGTGGTCGAGAGCCGGCAGCAGCTGGGAAACCAGCTCCGCCTGGCTGCCCGCACCGCGGTCGACCGGCAGCCGCTCGTCCGGCCGGAGACCGAACGGCACCAGCGTCTGCTCGACCATGTCGCGATGCTGTCCGCTGTGGACGATCACCGGCCGGTGCCCGGCCTCGGTGAGCCGCACGGCGACCGGCGCCATCTTGACCGCTTCCGGCCGGGTGCCGACGAGCAGCAGAACGTCAGTCAACGAATTCCTCGCTTGGATTTCCCGATCGAACCCGTTCACCCGATGGGCACCGGGGCCGGGAGGTGGGGTCAGCTGGGGTCACCCTGCGGGCGGTGACGGGCGAACCGAACGAGGATCACGCCCACAACGAGACTGACAACACCGAAGACAATCCACCACGTCAAGTTCGCACCGGTCGATGCGAGGACGCCAGTACCCGCGACGACGCCACCTACTCCAGGTCGATACACGTTCTTCTCTCCGTTTTTTCGCGACCGCACCGACGCGTGTCGACTTTTCTTCGACGCACGTCCGCAGCAGGAACCCGAATGATTCGAGCGAGACAGTATCCGCAGGGCTCGAAATACCGCAAACGGCGCGCCCCGACAACACCCGAACGTGGACGTTTAGGACCCATCCAGACCGAAGACCTCGGGTTTTTTCCGCGAGGCGGACGGCCGCTGCCACGAACAACGGTCCCCTGAACGAGTGATCAACCCCGCTGAATGCGCCGAAGAGCGAGCGCATTACTGTTCGGGCAACACCCCTGACACTGCCCCGGGAAAGGACCGCCGATGGTTGTCGGCGTCTTCATGCGGGCTCGGTTCCTCACCACCGGAGCGACGCATTGAGCCTGTCATTCCTGCTGAGCTGCGCACAGGCGTTCGCGATTGTCATGAGCGCGGCGTTCGTCCTCTACGTCTGCGCGATCATCGTGCCGTACCTCCGGCACCGGCCCACCTGGCCAGGCGATCCTTCCCAGTTCGAGTGGCATTTCTTCGTACCGTGCCGGGACGAGGAAATCGTCATCGCCAACACCATCCGTTACTTGCGGACCCGGTTCCGGGCCGCCCATGTCTGGGTGATCGACGACCATTCCGATGACCGGACGCTGGAGGTCGCGCTCCGGATGCAAGGGCCGCCCCACCGGCGCGATGACCACTTGCACGTCGTGCAACGACGGCGGCCCCACGCCCGCACCGGGAAGAGCGACGCGCTCAACGCCGCCTACCGGGCCCTGCGAGCGCGGATCGAGCCCCACGGCAACGCCGAGAACACGATCGTCGTGGTGGTCGACGCGGACGGCAGGCCGGCAGGCAACTGCCTGTACGTCTGCACGGCTGCCCACCTCTTCGGCGACCCGGCCGTCGGCGCCGTGCAGATCGACGTCCGGATGAGCAACCGGGGTGTGGCGCCCCCGGGCGGCACCAAGCTGCGCCGGCTGTTCGGCGGCGCCCTCGTGCGCATGCAGGACCTCGAGTTCCGCACCGCGATCGCCGCGATCCAGATGTCCCGCGGACACACCGGAACGATCGCGATGGGCGGCAACGGCCAATTCACCCGGCTCTCCGCCCTCGATTCCATCGCCGGCCCCGAACGGCAACCGTGGCGGGGTTCGTTGCTCGAGGACTTCGAACTCGGCGTCCACTTGCTCACCGCGGGGTGGAAGACCGGCTTCTCCGTCGACACGCACGTCGACCAGGAAGGCTTGTACAGCATGCGCCGGTTCCTCGCCCAGCGCACCCGCTGGAGCCAGGGGACCATGCAGTGCGCCCGGTACGCCCGCCGGATCTGGACTTCCCCGCACCTGTCCACCTTCGGCGCCGCCGAGATGCTCTACTACCTCGCACAGCCGTGGATGCAACTGCTCGGCAGCGTGGTCTACCCCATCCCGTTCGTCCTGCTCGCGGTCCAGGCCATCACCGATCCTTCAGCGGTGTGGGCCTGGTACACCGGCGGCGCCTGGAAGTACCTGCTGCTGTACGGTGTCGCCGGCCTGCTGCCGTTCCTCGTCTGGGGCCCCGTCTACCGCAAACACTGCGAACCCCGCTCCGGCCCACTCCGCGGCATCGTCTACGGCCTCGGTTACGCCTGCTACATCTACACCTTCTACGTCACCGTCTGGCGAGCCCTGTTCCGCCTCGCCCGCGGCCGCAACGGCTGGGCCAAAACCCGGCGCAACACCGAGTCCACGCAGTCGAAGGCCGTGGCCCTGGACCGGTGATCCTTCCGGTGCGCCAGCTCCAGCTTCGGGATGGCATCGCCCTCCGGAGCCGGTGTTCAGGGAGCCAGCGGCAAATCGGGCCCCCAATCCTCCCCACGTATCGCCGCCTCGTTGTTCCCCACCTGCTCCGCCAACCGCGACGACTGCGTCTGCGGCACCGCCACCGCCACCAACTCCGCCTGTTCGCCGGACCTCGCCTGCGGCGCTGAGCGCCACTCGCAGCGCCAGCCGCCGTTACCCAGGCTCGAACACTTGGCCTGCGGGTAGTAGCGAATCCCGACCTTGACGAAGCTGAACAAATGATGGCCCGCGTCCGGAGTGCTGTTCACCGTGCCCGTGACGGGCAACGCGGGCAACCCCGGCAGGGTGCCGGACGTTCCTGAAGCCGAAGTGGTCTCAGGCGGTGCCACCGGCTGCGAGGCGGCGGGCACGGCCTGCGCCGGCTGCGGCTGCCCGGCCAGGTACCCCAGCAAGAACGCGAATCCCAGCAGGGCGATCGCTGCCACGACGACAGCCGCGGAAAGGTAACGTCTCCGGTGCGCCAGCCTCATCGCGCGCTCCGTGCGGTGCATCAAGGTCGGCGTGACCGGATTCCCCATCGCAGCCAAACGTTCGAACGCGGCCGAGCGAACAGGTTCCGATTCGTTCCGCCTCGCAGTTCCGCCCAGAATCATGGCCAGCCGGTCGGAACGCCCGTTCCTGATGAACTTGATGGCTTGCTTCCGCACCGCGGGTTCGGCCATATCTTCGAATTCCACTCCGTAAAGCACTTTGAGAAGCCGCAGGAGGAGTTCACGACCGGCGGTGAACTCTGCGAAGTTCGCGATCGCGTCCACAACGCCGACGTCGATCCCGGCCCGCAGCTGTTCGCGATAGTGCCGCAACTGAGCTGCGATTTCCAGCCTGCCCAGTTCGGCGTCGAATTCCGCCACCGTTTTGACCCTCAGCAGGGCTGCGATGGGACCGCTGCCGGACGGCATCGCATCCTCACTGCGGCTTCGATGCCGGCGCACCTCCTCGAGTTGCTGGTGCCCCTCAGCGGGGACGGGCTCGTCCGCCGCGAGAACTGCACGCCCGTTTGCCGGAGGCTCGTCGTCGTGCGGCACCAGGTCGGATGCCGAGACGGCCACCTGCCGGGCCTGCACCACCGCGGTGTACGGGGTACCGGTGAAGTAGGCCTCGATCAGCTGGGCGGCCACGGCCTCGTTCGCGCTGGCCGTGGGTTCCTTCCCCAAGTCGACGATGGTTCGGTGGACGGGAGCGATACTCGACGGTTTCTCCGGCAGGAAGACGATCTCGGGCAGCCGGTCGACCGAAGCGTCATGACGGTCCTCGTAGGTCGAGAAGGACCACAGCCGTGCCAACCGGAGCTCGTCACGCAGGTAGAGATCCGCAGCTGCGGCGAGCGCCCACACCATCGGGAGCCGGTCGCGGTCCCGGAGGCCGATGACACTCAACGGCGCGGTGGGCTGGTCCAGCAGGCGCGAGAGCACGACGACCAGTTCGGTTTCAAGTTGGACGGACCGGTGGAACAGTTCTTCGATTGCCGCGTCGCCACCGGTGAAAAGATTCGCGGACAACCCTGGCATCTGGTACCCGGGCGAGACTTTGTCCTTCCACAGTGGAGATTCGCCGAGGCTGAGGGCGGTTCTCACGTTGAGCACTTCCGATGGGCCGATGAACGCGTGTGAGTCGTTGCGCCCGATCGAATGGCCGGTGTGCACTCGCCGCAGTACGGCTGCGGTCCCGTCACCGAAGTCGAAGTACGACAGGGCCATGGCGGGGACGGCGTTGTCCCCCACCGGCCGCAGCCGGAGGTGTGGTTCCAGACGCCGGTGGTAGCGCTGTGCGTCTTCCCTCTGCAGAAAGGAGTGCGCCAGCACGGTCAGTCCGTTGTCGTCGTGCGACCAGCCGAAGAACGCCTGCTGCACCGCGTTGCCGGATCGAGCCTCGGTCACGGCAGTCCCACCTTCGAAGCTTCGGGGCCGGTGATCATGCCGGTCATCGCGAGGATCGAGACGAGCGGCTCCAGGACCCGGATCGGACGGACACCGCGCGCGAAGTGTTTGTCAAGGTTGCCCCGTCCGCCGACCGGGATGGCATCACCGCCGCTGGCCGAGACGAAGTGCAACGTGCACCGTTTGAACGTTTCGAACGGGCCCAACGAGGCGCCCGCGCCGATGTGGTGCAGATAGCTGAACACATCCCGGCTCTCTGCTCGGATACGGGTCGCGTCGACCATGTGCTCGTCTCCCCGGCGCAACCAACGATCCGCCGGAGCGACGTACCGCAGCCGGTCTGATTTGGTCACCGCGACCGTGACTGGCAGCCGGTCGGTTCCGGCCGGCCGGCCCTGCAGCCGCTCGACGGCCAGGTCGAACGACCGGTTCTCGGTCGGTGCCGCGGCTTCCTTCGTCTCCAGCGGGTCTTCCGGCGCGTAGACGAAGATCACCGCGTTGGCCCCGACCAGGAACCGAGAGGAGCGGTTGAGGGCCGCGGTGCTCTGCAGATCCTCTCCCGCGACGTCGAAGAACGTCACCGGACGCTCACCACCGGGGCCGCGCAGCAGCAGGATGTCGGCTGCTTCGACCACACCCGTCTCGGTTCCCGGCAGTGCGTCCCCCTTCTCGAACCTGTCGATGTAGCGGCTCCGGAAATCGGCGTGCCGCCGGAAGTCCAGCGCCGCCGTCGTGATCCGGTGTGCCCGGAGCCCGCCCATGTAGGCCTGTCGGATCATCGCCGTCAACAGGTGTGTTTTCCCCGAAGCCGGCGCACCGACCAGACCGATCACCAGGGGGGCGAGGTAGTCGACGTAGGTGGCGGGCAGGTAGTGCTGCGGGGTGTCGCCCGACGGGTTGGGGCACTCCCGGTAACCCCGGCGTGCCAGATCCGCTTGTTTCTCGGGGGTCGCGGTCGAGACGTCGACCAGCTGGTACGCGTCGTTCTCCTCGTCGAACAGTGAAATGACCGGGTCGTCCGGCCATGGGTATTCGTCGGCGCAAATCGGGCACCGCACGCGCCGGCCAGCTGATTCGGTCATACCAGTACCACCATTCCGATGATCAGCACGGCGGCCAGCACGGCCACCATCGCCATTAAGGCGAGCACCCGCTTCGATCCACTGCCCGGGGTCGTCCCGCCGTCGGCGACCGTCCCGGCCGAAACCGTGCCACGCTTGTCTCTGTTGATCTCTTCGAACAGCCGGCGGCCCGCGGCCAGGCCCACCTCGGGATCGACCGACGGCGGAAGCTCCTGACCGGCGTGGAGCCGTACGAGCAGATCGGCCGGAGTCGGCCGCTGCTCCAGCGGGTTGTCGAAGATCCCGTCGAGCAGGCTCCGCAGCCGCTCCGGATCGCGGCGGCGGTCCGGAGGCGAGCCGTTGGCCTCCGCTCCCGTGTAGAGCGTGCGGATGAGCAGGCTGGCCGCCCAGAGGTCGTCCCGGACGTCGACTTCCCCCAGCCCCGCGGCCTGTTCCGGCGAACGGAACCGCAAGCCGCCTCCGGTGCGGCGGGGTTCACCGACCCGTTCGGCGAACTCGAAGTCGACCAGTTGCAGCCGCCCGTCTGCCCAGCGCACCGTGGTCGGGCTCACCGCACCGTGCACGACCCCGGCCACGGCCGTGAGCTGCAGCGCACGAAGCAGGCCGACCTGGAACTGACGGCGTTCGGCGTCGTCGAACTGCTTGATCAGGTCCGCGGCCGGCAGACCGGTGTAGTCCCGCAGCAGGACGAACGGTTCTTCGGCGTCCAGGTTGTAGGCGACCAGGCGCGAAAGGTCCGCCGGGTACAAGCCGGCGTAGACCTGCCCGAGCCGGGTGCCGGCGCGGACCTCGTTGTCCAGCAGTTCGTACAGGTGGGGATTGCGCGCGCCATCGGCGCGGGAAACGAACTTGCGGATGAGCCGCTGATCGTTCGCCACCACCAGGCGCTGCTGGAGAGCGGAACCCGGCGTGACGAACGCGCCCCGGTCGGCCAGGTGGATCTCACGCAGTCTGCCGTGGACATCGCGGCACAACACGACATCGGTCCGTTCGGTCACCTAGAACCCACCACCCAGCACCTGCCGGACCGACTCCGCGCGCAGCGGCAGCAGCCGGACCGCGCCGACCAGCTCGCTGCCGTGGGTCCAGGTGACCCCCGGATCCGCGGCGAGCCGCTGGTGAGTGCCGCCCTCGTCGAGAATCCGACGCAGCCGTGAAGGCGCGAACCGGATCAAAACCGGTTCCGTCGCAGTGCTGAGGTAGCGGAGCTGACCACTACGGCACAGTTGCGTCATCTCGCCGTCGGCTCCGGTGCGCAACGCCGTCAGCGACTCCGGTGTCTCGGACCAGACTCGGGCGGTCAGCGCGTCCCGCGGGCCGGGGTCGAGGCCGAACGCGGGGGTGGTCATCAGGCCATTGCTCCGCACGTGCGCGCCGTACTCGTCCAGCAACTGCTTCAGCCGCCGGGCGAACACCCCTGCCGGGGTGACCCGGGTACCGCCCGTCGCGGACCACACCGGCGACAGCGCACTGCGGCACAGGTCGGCCAGGTCACCGCGCACCACTCCGTACAACTCCGGTGGGACCGGCCGGGACGGCGGACTGCCCGCGGACCCGCTGGCCGGTGCGAGAAAGAGCCGATCGCCGACTTCCTCGAGACCAGCGACGATCTCGTCGAGCGCGGCGCCGACCTGGCCGGCGGACGACGCGATCGCCCGGCGCCGGCACATCGGCTGCCATTCCCGCGCGGTCGCCTCTTCGGCCAGCCTCGTCAGGTCCGCGAGGGTTCGCCGCAAGCCTTGGAGCGGCAGTTCGGCGGCCCATCGGTGGGCCGCCGAACGCCAGCTGAGCGCAGCCACGCCCACGCCGCCCAGCACCACGACCACGCTGAGGATGTCGGCGATCAGGGGGGAAACCGGAAGGAGGCCAGGCCGGCGTCCCGCAAGAACCGCGCCACCTATCGCGCCGAGGAAACTGGGCCCGCCGTACATCAGCAACGCGGGAACCCGCGCCGTGGCGGGAGCGGTCTCGGCCTGCAGCCCGGGCCGGCGGCTCATCAGCAGCCAGCCCACGCCGAACCAGCCCGCGGCGAGCGTTCCGCCACCGAGCCAGCCGGATACTCCCGGGCCGAGCAGCAGAGCAAGCAGCGCACAGCCGAGGAACATCAGCGGCAACGTCAGCAAGCCCAGCGGCCACCGGCGGAAAGCAGGCGGGGTCAGGGCCAGCGGGCCCCGCCTGCGGACCTCGTCGAGCGCCGCCGCGCAGCCTTGCGGACTACTGGCCGCGGCGGCCGACCGCAGCTCCTGGGCCAGCACGGAGAGCGGAGTGCCTCCGTCGAGTCGCGCTTCGACAAGGCTCTTGATCCCGGAAGCGACCTCTGCTCCCCTGGCTTCCCGAGGACGCTGAACGCCCATCTCCACCACGCTGTCGATGGCCGGCCGGCCGATCTCCAGGTGGCTGTCCATGCGGTCGAGCAGTTCGACCAGGTGGAGACGGTACGTTTCGGCGGCCTGCCCGGCCCCCGTCACCCGCTCACCCAGCCTTTCGGTGGGCCGCCGTGCCCCCAGCACTCCCTTCCACGTCCCCAGCAGCCTGGCCAGGTCGTCAATTTCGTTCAGCCGCCGGGTCGCCTCGGCCGCCGCCGCGGCGACCGGCCCGGACAGCACCGCACCCTCCGGCTCGTGCACCGCGTCCACTTGGCGCACGGCCGCGTCCAACGCTTGCGAAGCCGGCTGGCCTGCTTTGCAGAGAGAACGGACGGCGGCGGCCCTGATCTCGGCCAGTTCCCCCGGATCCACGGCGACGGACACCAGCCGGATGCCCGGGCCGGTCACGAGGCCGGGCCGGTCCCCGGTCAGCGCGACGACCCGGTCGAACACCTCCGGCACCCGCAACGCGGCGACGAGCGCATCGAGGGCGTCCGGCTCACCGTCCGCCGGGCGCGGGGCCGAGTGCTCCGGCGCCCAGTCCACTCCGCGCTCGTCCCCCACCCACAGGACGGTGGTGTACCGCAGCACGGGCGGCACCGCGAGCACCGCGCCATCCGGGGGACTGTCCGTTGTCGACTCACCGACGGCCACGCAGACGATGCCGGTCACCATTTCCTCGGCCACCAGCGACATGTAGAGGTCGGCGTGCTTGATCAGCGAACCGGCGTCGTCCAGCACCACCACTCCGCCGGAGATCTCAGCGGGCTGGTCGCCCGGCGATCCGCGCAGGTCCAGCAAGACGATCTTCGAGGTCTCCATACCCGCCGTCACCCACCAAGCCCGTGCGCAACGTCGACCTGCTCCCGCAGGTCGAGCAGGCTCTTGGTGGTGACTCCGACGTTCTCCCGGAGGGCCGCGGGCAACACCTGCGCCCAGAACTGCCGGATCACGGCGAGTTGCGGATCCCGGCTCAGCACCCGGTGTTGCTCGGCCTCCTTGACCTTGAGCAGTTCGCTTTCCGCGAGGTCGACGATCGTGGCGAACTCCGGCGCCGGTGGCGCGGGCGACCGGTCGGCGTTCTCCGGGACCGAGGACATCAGCCGTGCGGCGAGACTGCGGCGGATCGGGTTGTCGTCGGTGATGATCCAGTTCTCGTAGGCCTGGAGCACGCTGGCCCACGACGAAAGCGACCCGAGCGGAGTCAGCTCCAGCTTCATCGAGACGGACTCGCGGCTGCCGATCTCCACCGTGATTGCCGTCGGGCTGGTCGCGTCGCCGGTGACGGTGACCTTGCCTTCCCACGCGGCGCACAGCAGCCGGTGCAGCACGTGCCCGCGATCCTCTTCGCCGATGAGCAGGTAACCGGCGTCCTGGCTCAGCCGCCGGCGCCAGGCGAGGCTGTCCTGCGGGTGCGGACGGCGCTGAGCCTCGGCCCAGAGCTTGACGACCCGGCGTAGCTCGGGCACTTCGGTGACCCCCATCGAACTGCGGTTCAGCACGACGACGATGGCGTCGGCCTGCACGGCCCGGAACTCCGGCTCACCGATCAGGTCGACCGGCAGTGAGACCTCGTTGCGCAGGAATCGTTCGATGTCCTTGTTCTGCTGCCCCGCCGGATAGGTGAACAACGCCTTGAGCGGTGCGCGGCCATCCGGGGCGAACCCGCCGGGTACCAATTCCGCGAGCTTCTGCCGGAAGCGGGTGAGATCGTTGTCGCCCACGGAGTTGTCCCGCCGCTGCACGGCGTTGGCGAGCAGGTCTTCCATCCGGGGCACCAGCGCGGGGCGGGTCCGGTCGCCCGGCCGCACGTGCTCGGTCACCGCCTCCTTGATCCGCTGGCGGACGTGCGCGACGGCGGCCTCCGGGTCCTGGCGCCCCTTGGCGTACGCGGTGGCCCAGCCGTCCTGGCCCAGAAGGAGGTTGAGCACGTGGCCCTCGTGCGAGTTGGCCCCGAGGTGCTGGGCGTACTCCTCCTTCAGCCGCGTCAGAACGGCTTGGTAAAAGCCCTCGAGCCCGTGGTCTTCCGGCGGCAACAGGTAGGCCACGCCCACCCGCGCCTTGTAGAGGTCCTTGGCCCGCTGGTCGAACGACTGCGGTTCGCTGCGGGCGTGTGTGAGAAATCGCTCGTGGACGGCGGCGAACTCCGCGGTGAACGCCTGCCACGGCCGCGTCCAGATCCGATGGCTGTCGTTCCAGGCGGCGTTCCAGATCCGCCGGGTCTGCCAGGCGTACCAGACGTCCTGCTGCCGGATCACGGCCTGCGCGGGCTCCGAAGTGATCCGCAGCCGCTGCGTCAGTTTGCGCGGCAGGTTCTGCGGCAGCGGCGGGGCGGCGGCGTTCAGGTTCGCCGGCGCGGGCGGCGGGGAACGCCACCCCTCGAGCAGGGACCGGAATCCGCTCTTGTCCACCGGGTCGGTGAGGTCCCGGTGACCGAAGACGGCACGCTGCAACCGGAACAGGTCGAGGTCGCGCAGCAGCACTTCGGCCGCCGCCGAGGGGTCGAAGTTCTGGGCCAGCGTCGCCACCGGGCCGCCGAGCGCCTGGAGGTCGCGCGCGATGTTGGCGCTCATCGCGTTCGCGCGTTCGGTGAGCGCGGCGAGCACCGGCCCGTAGCCGGTCGGGCTTCCGTGCGGCGGGATGCGCGCGGGAGCGGCGTCGAGGATCTTGTCCAAGCCGGATGCGGTGATGAACCGCCGGATGTGCGCCTTGTTGGTCTCGGCCGCACCCAGCGGGACGAGCAGCTCGTTGACGGCGTTGGCCAGCAAGTGTGAGCTGACCGCTTCGGTCAGCTCCAGCAAGGGCGTGGTGAGCGCGGCGACCGCGCTCGTCGTCACTCCGCGCCGCCCGACCCCCGTCTCCGCGGTGGCGTGCCGGTCCACCTTGCTGTTGATGAACCCGTCGGCGAACGACGGGTGGGCTTGGCTGGCGCTGCCCTCGTCATCGTCGTCAGCGGCCTGGTCGGACGGCCCGGCCCCGATCAACGACGTCATCAGGGAAACCATCGACCGGTTGAGGTCGTCGCGGCGCACGCCGCCGACCGGGCGGCCGAACAAGAACGCCGTCTGGACGGTGTTCGCCTCCAGCTGCACGACTTCCAGCAGCGGGTAGCGGACGGAGACCGAGCCCCGGGTGCCACTCGCGTCCAGTTCGTCGTCGGAGCCGTGGGCGTTCTGGTCGTCGATCAGCCGGAACAGGTCGACGAGCGCGGAACCCGCGTTGAGGTCCGCCGGCCGGCCGCCGCCCTGCCCGTCGTCGAACGCCGAAGGCATGAGAACCAGCGGGTAGATCTCGGCCTGCTTGCCGCCCCGCTGCATCAGGTCGCCGATCAGGTGCAGGTAGTCGTAGAAGATCCCGCTGCCGGTGCCGCCGGCAACGGAAAACACCACGAACACGATTACCGGGTCCACCCGCTGGGTGCGCTTGCCGCTGACGGTGAACAGGTCGCCGCCCGACTCGTTGATGGCCGCCAGCGCCTGCTTGATCCCGAGCACCGCGTTGTCGGGGTTGCGCCGGATCGTCTCGAACAGCACCCCGCGCCCGACCGTCGGCAGCTGGCCGGCACCGCGGACCAGCGGCCCGATCCGCGGGTCGCTCTCCTTGGACGGCAGCCAGCCGATGGTCTGCTCGTCGGTGTTGATCCGGAGGCTCTGCGCGACGTCGGCGGAGTTCGCCAGCTGCGTGGGCACGAGTTCGGTGATCAGGTGCATCGTCTTCTGCGCCGCCTGGTCGTGCTCGCGGCCGGGCACGACCTCGCGCCGAACCCGCTGCAGCTCGTTCAAGCTGAGATCCGCGTAGACGAACTGCAGGCACGAAGGCAACTGGTAGGGACGGAAGTTCGGGTCGTGCATCTCCGGCAGCAGGCGCGTGCCGTCCGGCCCGCACAATTCTTCCCGGAGGCGCTTTTCGAGCTCGGCACCGACCTTGCAGCCGGTCCCACCGAGTCCGATGAACAGCATCGGCTGATAGATTCTCATTGCGGCATCGTCCTCACGGTCGCGGGCCTGCGAATTTGGCGAAGTAGGGTGATTTGCGTGTCCGCGTAACGCGGCGCGGGCCGGGTTCTCATGGTTTCGACCGCCTTTCCAAGAGCTCGTTGACGCGGTGGAGGATCCCCTCGGCCTTGGACACCGCGTCCGCCAAGTCGTCGTACAGACCGAGATCTCCGGAGGCCGCGACGCGGTCGGCGCCGGAGCCGAAAGCCCGCAGGCCGAGCACCCGCCGCAGTTCCACGCCTGCCTCGTCGAGCGGCTGGATGTAAGTGGTGATGGTGTGCATCGCGATGGCGAGTTCACGCGCCCAGATCGCGGTCGCGCGGTGTTTCGACGATTCGCGCACCAGGTAGCCGGCCAGCACTGCGATCGGGATGGTCACCGACAGCCGGAGCAGCTCGGCACCGAGCGACAGTTCTTCCAGCCAGATGTTCAGTGCGACGACGGCCAGTGCTGTCCCGAGCAGTAGCGCGACCACGGCCGACCGCAGCCGGTTCGCCGTCTTGAACTCCGATCGGGCGTAGGAATCGTAGTGGAGCGATGACTTGCCGGCGCTGAATTCGCCGGCGAGTTCCATCGTCTGATCACGGACGCGCCGCGTCTCACCCAGTGCCCGCTCGGCCTGGTGGACGAACCTCCGGGCACTCAGCTCGCTCCGGACGTCCGTGGCCACCCGCAGTGCGTTCGAACGGTCGGTGGCGAGGCGCTGCTGTCCCACCGCTCGGGAATCGACCACGGCCACGAAGGCGCTGACCGCCTCTTCGAGCCACTGCCGGAGGTCGTCCGCCAGCTTCTCGAGCGTCTCGACCAGGTTGGTTTCGTGACCGGCCTGCCCGATGGCAGCCAGGCAGCCACCGAACTCGTCGACCGTCCCGTGGATCATCTCGAACGCCTCGACGAAGTCATTGTCCTGCCGCAGGGCCGTTCTCATGACGGCACTCACCTCCGCCGAATGGAAGTAGCGGGCGACGAACTCCACGACCAGCTTGGCGTCCCCGCAGGCGCTCTGAACCCGCTCGTTCTTGGGCGCATTCCAGTCCCGGCGGATGCGCTCACCCAGGTTGATCACGGCTTGCTCCGCTGCCTTCAACTTCTGGGCCAGGGTCTGCCCCCGTTCCGGCCCGCCGGGGTCCTCCACCTTCCTCGCCGCCGTCACGAGCTACCGCCGGTCATACCGTCCCGGATTCCCGGGGGAAGGCTCTCGTAGGCCACTGCGCCCTGGGAGCGAATCTCGTCCTGTTCGTGCTGCGCCTTGACGGAGTCCCGGTCGGGCATCCGCAGGTCGTCAGGCCGGCGGCAGATCCGGTGCACGACGAAGAGGAAGGCCAAGCAGTCGGCCGTGAAGAGAAGCACGGAGAACCCGATCGACGACAAGGCCACCAGGATCGGCTTTTCGTCCGCCACCCTCAAGAACGCCGTCAACCGGTTCGGCCGCGGGGCCGAAGGCGCCCGCAGTGCCGCCAGCTGCTTGTCGATGTCGGCGACCCTGCCCCTGGCCTTCTGCTGGTTCTCGCCGAGCCGGGCGGCCTGATCGGCCACCGCCCGTCTGGCGCCCGCGAGCTGCTGGGGAAGAGCGTCCACTGCACGCTGGAGCTGATCTCGGTAGCCGACTTTCTCGTAGTAGGCAAAGCCCTTACCACTGACCCCGGTCCCGCAAGTGCCATCCAGTTCGCAGATCGCCTCGCGCTTGGCCTCATCGAGTTTCGCGCTCGTGTCGACCAGCGCCCGGCCGAGACGAACCACTTCGGGATCATCGGCCTCCATCGGCAGCCGCTGTGCCAGGACGTCGAGACTCTGCTGCCTGTCGATTTCGAGGGTCCGGACGTCGGCGCTCGGACCAGCGGAGCCGGACGGGGCACGCTCGGCTTCTATCGCGGCGTCGAACGTCCACAGTGTCGCGGCAAGAGCGACAACGAGGCTTCCGCCGAGGGCGATCACGACCCGGAACGCCAGCACCATCGGCGCCGGCCGGGTTCCGGTCAATCGACCGACGGTCACCCGGTTGACCGCCCACATCCCGATGAAGCCGGGGATGACCAGCAGCCAGAGGATCACCGACAGACGGAACCCGACGATGACCGGCACTATTTCGAGGATCGGTACACCAAAGGCGAACGCGAGCGCACACCGGCGGAGGCTCTGCTGCCGGGATTCGGCGGTGCCGGTCTTGCGGTCATCGCCGTTGCTGGACCCGATCGAGGCACCGATCGGGGATCTTCGAAGATGTAGCATGATTCCCTGCGCTCCTCGCCAGGTCAATGCTCGGTATCCGTCGAGACGCTTGTCCTGCCGGTCATCCGAACGGGTTGTTGGGGTCTGCGTAGGCGCCGTCGGACGCCGGGCCGCCGCGCGAACTGCCGGCCGGACCAGCGCCGAACGGAGTGTCGGCGAACGGATCCCCCTGGTGGGGATCGGTGCGCTGCGCGCCTGGCGCCGGGTCCGGCGCCGGTGTCAGCGGGGAGTCGCCGAACGAGTCGACGTAGGAACTCGACGGCGCTGGATCGCTGTGGGCGATCCCGTCGAAGGGGCTGTACGAGACGTCGGGCACCGGCACACTGGTGGCGATCCGTTCGTCGAGGAGCACGAGCTCCCGGTCCCGGCCGAGGTCGTGCCGCTGCCCGGGGTTCAGGATCACCGGCTGCCGCCCAGGCGGGGTCAGGCTGAAGTCAGGCCCGGCCCGGCGGACCTGGTACGCGTCCGGCTCGCTCGCGGCCGCCACCTGGAGCTTCGGGCCGGTGAACTCGTCGTGCAGGACGAAGGCGAAGGTCTTGAGCCGCTTCGCGGGTTCCAGTTCGGAGCTGACAACGCCGTTCTGCGCCAGCTGCACCTTCAGGCCGCGTACGCTCGTTTTGTCCCGCCGCGTCCGGATTCTGGTGAGCAGGTAAACCAGAGCTGCGACGACCAGCACCGCGAGCGCGGCCCACAGCCAGAAAAGTTTCTCCACGATGCCCGGCTCGGCAGCGACGACGGTGGTGAACAGCCGCTCGGCGATCGCGGCCGGCGGACTCGTGTCCGCGACCAGCCGCAGCGTCGCGGCGTTGGCCCCCAACGTCGTGCTCTCGCCGAACCGGAGGGTGAACGGCACCTTGGTGACGCCGGGCAACGCCTGTACCACCGCCGGGTCCACGGTCAACGTCGTACCGGGCGCCGGGTCGCCGACCTCCAGCCGCAACGGGGCCACCCGACCGGAATTGTTCGTCACGGACACGGTGCCGGAAACCGTTCCGCCCGGGGTCACCGTGGTTCGGTTGTTGTCGAAGAGGATCTGCGCCTGGATGGCCACGGCGCCGCGTTGGACCTTGGTCGAAAGCACCCGCGTATCGCCGCCGATGCCGATACCGGTGACCTGGCCGGTGAAGGTGAGGTCGCCGGACGCGTCGCCGGGAACCCGCAGCTGGGCGCTGAAACTGCCGTCGTGTTCGGGATCGGCCAAGGTGACCTGCTGTTCGCGGAAACCCGCGTTCCCGCTCATTGTCGTGGTGAACGTCAGAGACTGCAGGGTCGGCGTGTCGACCACCGCGCGACCGCGCGCCCACACCTGCATGTCCACGTCCACCGTTTGTCCGGCCGCGGGCTGGGGCGGACTGACCGTCAGGTACGCCTTGACCTCCGCCTGGTAGGCGACCGTGGCGGCCACGTCCTGCGCGGGAACGTCGGCCGAGGACAGCCGGATGGTCCACTTCCCCGGCTCGGGGTCGCTGATGCGCAGTGACTCCGTTTCGGTGCTCTGCCCGGCGAATTCGAAGTTCGCTCCGCCCGCGGCCGGCGCGGGCCTGCTCGCACCCGGGGCGATGTACTCCACCTGCACCCGCGGATCCCTTTTGTACACGAGGATGGCGGCGTAGCTGGCGACCGCGGGGATGTCGACGGTGAGTTCGGTCGAGCCGCCCGTAGGGACGTTGCCGGTCTGGAGGGGGCCGTACTTGACGCAGCTGGCGGAGCTGAACGCCTCCACCACGGCCGAAGCCAGCTCGGTGGCTGTGCGGGCGACCTGCTCGTGCGGGTCCGCCGCGCCCGGCGTACAGCTTTTGCCCTTCGCAAAGCCGCGCAACGCGTCGTTGACCGCGCCGAACCCGAGCGGCCACACCTGAGCGCTCGCGCGATCGAGGTCGGCCAGGACCTCACCGACCTTCGCCGTGGCCGCACCGTTGCGTCGCGCAGGGGTGTCACCCCAGGCCGGACTGTCGGACACGTCGAGTTTTCCGTCCGTCAGGAGAAAAACGACCTTCTTCTCGGGCTGTGCGGCGCCGACGAAGGTGAGCGCCTGCTGCAGCGCCGCGACGTGGTCAGTCCCGTCGCCCTCCTGTGGTGACCGCCGATGGAGATCACCGACGCACTTCGCGAGCGAATCACGACTCTGTGCGTTGTCGAGCGGCGTCGGCGGGCAAACGACCTGCACCGCGCTTTGCCCGGGTCCATTGGAACTGCCGAAGCCCACGACGGAAACCACCGAGCCCGGTGCCAGCGCACTGAAGACGATCGTCCGGGCCGCTTCCTTTTCCCGCACGACATCGGACTCGCTCAGACTGCCCGACTCGTCCACGAGCACGACTACCTGCAACGGAGGCAGCTTGGACGGCGCCTCCTGTCCGTAAGCGCTTCCAGACATCGGCAACTGCAGAGCGATCAACAACCAGACCAAACCGAGGAACGCCGCCCTACGCCACTTCCCGCCTCGACAGGAAACCGAATGGCATGCCCTCCCACCACGTGAATAGCCGATCAAGAGTGGTGCGAACATGGCCAACCCTTCTACGGTCGAATCCTTCGGCGCTCGTAATGTTTCGAATGTCGCGCGCCCGCATGCTGGTGTTACGTCGCAGAGCAACACTTCGGCATCGGCCCTATGCCCCAACCGCGTGACACGATTGGACGAAGCACATACCTCCACTCAGATAATGCATGACAGGCTCCACAGGAGTGATTTGACGCGTTTTTGTCCAGTTCCCTGAAATTTTTGTCCGTCATCCGCGGCAGGGTCGGCAATCCCACACCGAACCGGCGTGGCGACATGGCCGTCCCGAACGGTCACCTGATTCTTGCGACAGGCAGGGAAATCTGATTGGCGAGCCAACAGGAAGCATTAGGCAGCGTCAGACACGGAGGCCTTCCAGCACCCGGCGGACCGATGGAGGAAACGAAAGTAATGGACCAACGGTTTTCACGATTCTTCTGACAGTTTGCCATGGACCGTTCAGCCATCCGGGCGGTAGCGATACGTCACCGGCAATGATCACCGACCGTCCCACGGCCGCAGCCCCGACTGGACACCCGACTCGGCTCAGGCGGGCTACCGCCGCCACATCCGTGGCTACCTCGTCCCGGCTCGGTGGACGCCTGTTCAAATGCCATCGCCCGACGCGGACAGCTCGACCGCAACGCGGGGTCCCAGTGAGCGACGGCTACAGGCGGCCGACTGGACCGCACCCCTCACCGCTCGACGGCGCGTCATGGGTGAACGATCCCGGGATGCCGTCTGATCAGCCGTTCAGATCGCCGGCTTCCTCCGCGACCGCCGGCTCGATCCACTGTTCCGCCTCGACGCCGGCTGTCCACCAATCCGAGCCGACCACGCGCGACGGTTCGACCGGCGATGCCGTTCCGCGTTCCGGCGGCCCGGGCTCGATTGGCCCGGCAGCATCGACCGTCGCCGAGCCACCCTCCCACGACACGACAATCCGCCCCGAGGCAGACCTCCCGCTCCACCCCGACCAGCTGATCGACGCCGACGCCAACTGACCCGACACCAAGATCGCGAAAGGCGGAACACGCAACTCCAACGTGACCCACTGATCCACACCAAGCGGCTGCCCGTCCAACCCCAACGGCTGCAGTCCCGGCTTCCTGCCCAACCGGCAGATCCGCCCGCTGACGTTCTCCGCAACGACCTCGCCACGCAACCCACCACCCGAAGCCCGGAACCACCGGACCGACACCGCGAGATCGTCCGAGCCGCACGGAGGAACCCGTGCCTCTTCCTGCCATCGCGATGATCGGGCAGCAAACAGCTCACCCACCGGCGGACACGGCCACCACCTCCGACCAGGATTCCTTTCGGCAAGTATTCCGGCCCGCGCTGCTGTCATGACGCCCGTTGGAACCCGACGCATCCTGCACGACTCACCCCGGGATCGCGATCGCGTGCTACGGACCGTCACCGGCTACCTGCGCGCGCACCCCATCACCGACGCCATCCCCGACGACGTGGTCGCGGCGCTGGCGACGCTACGCGACCGGGGAAAGCCACCACGCGGTCAGCGCGATGTGCTCGACCTGCACGGCGTCGCCCTCCCGCGCGCCGACTTGACGGGGTTCGACCTCCGCAACGCCGATCTTGCCGGCGGCGAGCTCACCGGCAGCGTGCTGCGCGACGCCGACCTGCGCGGCGCCCGGATGAACCGGACCACCGTGCGCGAGGCCGACCTCAGCGAATGCGACCTCTCCGACGCCCGGCTCGACGGCGCCGTCCTGGTCAACACCGCCCTGGGCGGAGCCGACCTCCGGACCGCCCGCGGCCGCACCATCACGGGATGTGCAATAACCTCAGCGTCGGTCATCCGGTTCAGGCACGAGCCGCCTCGAATTCCTTCAGCACGCCGACGGAATCGGAGGTTCCGATGCCACAGTCCAATTCCAGCGAACCGCTGCGTTCTCCGCTGTGGTGGGAACACCGTTCACCACTCACCGTCTCCGGCGATCCGCCGCCTGCTGGAAATCACCGCCTGGCCGACGTCTTCCCGATCGTCACGCGCGCAGCCGGCGCCGAGGCGGACGGACACCTCCAGCGCCTGAGCCAAGTACGGCACGCTCCCGGGAACTTCGACCGCGTGGTCATGCGCCGAGTCGGCTGTAGAGGCGGCCGGCCAACGATGCGGCCAGCCGGTTCACCGCTCCCAGTGGATCCAGCTGCGCGAACTGCCCGAGCAGTTCCGCCGCCGCGTAGGCCTCGGCCTCCGACAGCAACGCCACGCACCGCTCTCGCCGTCCCCGCTCCAGCAGCCTGGCGAGGGCTTCGGCGAACTCGTCCAGGTCGCGGACACCGGCCAGGCCGTACCGCTCACCGAGCGGATCCCGCATGACCTCGTCACTCATGGTCATGTGCCCCTTTCCCCGCCGTCTGGCTCGCTCCAGAAAATCTACCCGCGCCGGAGTAGACATCCGGCGTTGGATGTGTGTAGTGTTCTCCTCGTAGCGAGAGAGACAACGTCAAGCAAGCGCGGGAGAGGACGTAACTACCCGCGAGGTGAGACAAGACGGTCAGGCAGCGCGGAGCCGATCACGGAACAAGGTTTCGGCTGGTGACCGGGAGCAGTACTTCAGGGCCCGAGTTGTGAAGAAGGTTTGATCAGGTAGTGCCGGCCCTGAAGCGGCAGTGCAGGACGCGGGCGGAGCGCGTGTGCCCGTGAAGATCAGCAGTATGTGTATTTGTTCAGTGCAGTTGTTTGTCATGTGCAGTTGCAGGACCGGTCAGGTGGCCGGAGCCGATCGGTGAAAGGGCTCCGGGCAGTGACCAGCGGCGTCAGCGTGCTGGGACCGATCAGTGGAAGGGGTCTCGGCGGTGACGTGCGCGGCAAGTGAAGTAGCAGTACCGAGTAAGTGGAAAACACCGGAAGGAAGGGACGGGAACCATCATTGGATCGCCCGCGGCGGCCAGGTAGTGCCGCGCGGGTACCGCAGTCCCATCGAGTTCGGAGGTGGTGCTCGGTCACGAATGAGCGATCCCCGCAGGATCCGGCTTTCGGCCGGACGCGGGTGCAGGACGCCGGCGGTCGCGCCGGTTGACAATGGTGTAAATCCCAACCCTTGAGGACCCCGGGTGCCGTGGACGGCGCCCGGGGTCCTTTCTGATGTGGAGGTGGAATGATTCCTGACCAGGCAAGACCGGCCACGCCGAGCGGGGCCGACAAGTTCGACGACGAGCACTACCCCGCCTACACCATGGGCCGGGCCGCCGACATGCTCGGCACCACCCAAGGCTTCCTGCGCAGCCTCGACGAAGCCGGCCTGATCACCCCGCAACGCTCCGCCGGCGGGCACCGCCGCTACACCCGGCACCAGCTGCGCCTGGCCGCCCGGGTGCGGGAACTGGTCGATCACGGCACCGCCGTCGACGCCGCCTGCCGCATCATCACCCTCGAAGACCAGCTGCACGAAGCCCAGCGCCTCAACCGATCCCGGCGGCCCGACACCGAGCTCAACACCATCGACTGATCCCCACGATCGACCGACTGATCGACCGACTCGGCACGCGGCCAGGGCCGCGTGCCGATGTGCGTCGAAAGCCACCAGCCGTGCCCCGGCGGATGGTCCCGGATGCGGACGTCAGCTCGACCACGGGCCGGGGGCACGAACCCGGCCGGGTCATGCGGGGCTCACCGTGGCGCTCTTCACCACCTGCTCGGTGACGAGGGTGCCCTCGGCCGAGTAGTCCGGGCCCAGCAGCCGGTAGAACCGGGTGTTCCACGGCGACACCAGCGGCCTCGCCGACACCTCGATCCGGCCCAGCCACTTGATCGACGAGATCCCGGCCCACGACGGCACCACGAGCCGCACCGGGAAACCGTGGTCCGGCAGCAGCGGCCACCGCACCTTGCCGAGGTTCACCCCGGCCGCCACGTAGTCCGGGTCGAGGCCCTCCGGCAGCACGTCCACCGCGTCGCGGGTCAGCCCGGCCTTCGCCAGCACCATCGCGAGCCGGACCCCGCGCCAGCGCGCCACGCGGTCCCGCTCACCGGCTGCCCCTGCTGGCCGGTGAAGAAGCTCCGGCCGTTGCCGGCACATTCGATGAACGCGGTGATCGTCTCGGACGGCAGGGCCAGCAGGTCGCGGTACCCCTGGCCGCGCATCGCCTCCCAGCGGGTCTCCGCGTTGGTGCCGTGGACCTCGAACAGCTCCGGTGGCACCGGCTTGACGATCGGCCCCGCGGCCGCAGCGGCGCGGCCAGTGCGAGGCCAGCACGTCCACGGAGCGGAACGCGAGTCCCTGGTCGAGGGCCGAGCGGGGCAGGAACGTTTGCCAGGCCGTGGTCCTGGGCAGCTCATCGGTGAGATGTCCCGTCCCCGGGAGGTGAGGAGATTGACCCCGCCGCAGGACGAACACCGCACGACCCTCGAAAGGCTCGACGTCACGCCGCGCCGCGAGGCCAAGGCTCCTCATGCGGCCCTGGTGTGGGCGCTCCGGTACCGGAGCGCCGCGCTGGAAGCCGACCAGCTGCGCGAGGCGTTGCGCACGCGGCCCGTCATCGACCAGGCCAAGGGCATCCTCATGGCGCAACACCGCTGCTCCGCGGACGAGGCGTTCGACATGCTGCGGCAGCGTTCGCAGGTCACCAACACGAAACTGCGCGAGGTCGCCCAGGCACTCGTCGACGACGTCACCCGTTAGGGCCGGATGGCATCCGCGCCGAGGCGCTCGTGTCCGGTCACGGGTGAGAACCGAAGGCCCCGGGTACTTCCGTCGATGAACGACGCTCGCGGGCCGCGGGGCGCTTGCGGACGCGGGATAGGGCTGATCGTGCACCGACGTACTCCCGAGCCGGACATGGAGAGCAGCGACACCGAGGCGGCTGAACCCGCCACGGCCGGTGCCGGCGCGCCGATCGACCCGTCCATCCGGTCGAGTTTCGAAGAACTCGCGCCGGCGTTGCCTGGTGAAGCGGCCGTTCTGCGCCGCAAGCCGGCCAGCTGGCTCGAGCAGCTACCGCTGGACCCCGCCAGCCGGTACGACATCGCGCACGCCTACCCCGACCGGCCCGGCTGGGCACGGTTGTACGCCGACTGGGCCGGTGACACGGTCAAGGTCACCGTGACCGACACCGGGCGCGGGATCCCCGCGAAACCGGACCGCGCGCCGGCCTCACCGACGTCGGGTGGCCGCGGCCTCCTCCTGATCGACGAGGTCACCGACCAGCTGACGGTCGACACCGGTGCGCACGGCACCCAGGTGACGATGATCTGGCGGCCCGCGGCGATGCGGCCGAACACCGCGGCCTGATTCCCGGGCCGGCGTCGGTGCGCTCGACCCGAATCGTCGCCTACCGCGGCGCCCGCCGACCTCGCCCGCCCGATCGGCCACCGGCGGCGCTCGACGGCCTCGCTCGCGAAACCCAAGCGCGCCACCCCTTCGCCCGCTGAATCCCGCACTCCGATGTGGACGGTTCCGGAGCGGTACGCAGCGACTGCCGGCGCCCTGGTGACCACGCCACTCGAGTGGACGGGCGGAACAGAGAAACCGTTCTCGATCTCCACTGCCCATTGCGGGTGACCATTCCCACGCCGTGGACCGCGTTGCCCGTCGGACCTGTCCAGCGCTTTACTCGGAGCAGGTTGGCGAGCGGCCGTCGATACACAAATCCTCAAACCGTTTGGTGGAGTCCTCATGCCCAGCTTTCCCCCACCCGATCCTCAACAGCCCCTGAAATTCGCCTATTGGGTACCGAATGTCAGTGGCGGGCTCGTCACGAGCACTATCGAACAGCGCACCGACTGGGGTTACGACTACAACCGCGAGCTCGCCGTGCTCGCGGAGAACAACGGGTTCGAATACGCGCTGACCCAGGTCCGCTACACCGCCAGCTACGGCGCCTCCTACCAGCACGAGTCCACCGGGTTCAGCCTCGCGCTGCTGCTGGCCACCCAGCGGCTGAAGGTGATCGCGGCCGTCCACCCCGGGTTGTGGCAGCCGGGAGTGCTGGCCAAGTTCATCGCCAGCGCGGACGTCCTGTCCGGCGGTCGGGCCGCGGTGAACGTGGTCAGCGGCTGGTTCAAGGGTGAGTTCACCGGCCTCGGCGAGCCGTGGCTGGAGCACGACGAGCGCTACCGGCGCTCCGAGGAGTTCATCCGCGTCCTCAAGGAACTGTGGACGAACGAATCGGCCGAGTTCAGGGGCGATTTCTACCGGATCCACGACTTCGACATCAAGCCGAAACCCGTCGCCGGCCCGGACCGGCCGCATCCGGAAGTGTTCCAGGGTGGCAATTCCACCGCGGCCCGCAAGCTGGCCGGCCGGGTGTCGGACTGGTACTTCAGCAACGGCAAGGACTTCGACGGGTTCAGCGAGCAGGTCGAAGAGGTCCGCGGCTACGCGGCCGAAAACGACCACGCGGTCCGGTTCGGCATCAACGGCTTCGTCATCGCCCGCGACACCGAGGCCGAGGCCAAGGCCGTGCTCCGGGAGATCGTGGAAAAGGCCGACGTCCAGGCCGTCGAAGGGTTCCGGTCCGCCGTGAAACAGGCCGGGAAGTCCACTTCGGACAAGAAAGGCATGTGGGCGGACTCGGACTTCGCCGACCTGGTCCAGTACAACGACGGGTTCCGCACCGGCCTGATCGGCACACCCGAGCAGATCGCCCGGCGGGCCGTCGAGTACAAGCGACGCGGCGCGAACCTGCTCCTGCTCGGATTCCTGCACTACCACGAGGACGTCGTGTACTTCGGCCGCCACGTCCTGCCGATCATCCGCGAGCTCGAGAAGGAGCTCGACACCAGCGCCGCCACCCCCGAACCCGTTGGGAGCTTCTCGTGACCACCACCGAAACCGACTGGCTCGCCCGTGCCCGCGAGGTCGCCGCACAACTGGCGATCGACGCCGTCGAGCGCGACCGCGAGGGCAAGACACCCTACGCCGAGGTCCAGCTGCTCAAGGACAACGGCCTGGTCACCCTGCTCGGCCCGGTCGAGCACGGCGGCGGCGGGCAGACCTGGGAGACCGCCTACCGGGTGATCCGGGAGGTCGCGAAGGCGGACGGCTCGATCGGCCAGCTGCTGGGCTACCACTACCTGTGGGCGTGGGCGGCGCGGCTGGTCGCGACCGACGCGCAGATCACCGCGGTCGAGGAGCTGTACACCCGCAACAACTTCTTCTTCGGCGGCGCGGTCAACCCGCGCGACTCGGACCTGAAGATCGGCCAGGACGGCGACGAACTGGTCTTCAACGGGCACAAGTCGTTTTCCACCGGCGGCAAGGTGTCCGACCTGACCGTGCTGGAGGGCGTGCTCGAAGGGACCGACGAGCACATCTTCGCGATCGTGCCGTCGAACCAACCGGGAATCGTGTTCCACGACGACTGGGACAACCTCGGGCAACGGCTCACGGAATCGGGCAGCGTCACCATTTCGGACGTCCGCGTGCCCTGGTCGGACGCCGCGGGATACGTGGACCGGGAATTCCGGCCGTTGGTCTACAACACGCTGAACGTACCGGCCATCCAGCTCGTGTTCACCAACTTCTACCTCGGCATCGCGCAGGGTGCGTTGGAATCCGCGCTGGCGTACACGCGGGAGCGGACGCGGCCCTGGCCCTACGGCGGGGACGACAAGCAGTCCGCGACCGAGGAGTGGTACGTCCTCGAAGGGTACGGCGACCTGCAGGCCAAGCTGTGGGCGGCCGAGGCCCTGGTCGACAAGGCCGGCGCGGCGATCTCGCCGATCCTGCACGCACCGCGGGAAGACCTGACGCCCGAGGCGCGCGGCGAGGTCGCGGTGCTGATCGCGGCTGCCAAGCAGCGGATCGTCGACACCGGCCTGGAGATCGGCACCCGGATCTTCGAACTGACCGGTGCGCGGGCGAGCGCGTCGAAGTACGGGCTGGACCGGTTCTGGCGGAACCTGCGGACGCACTCGCTGCACGACCCGTTGCCCTACAAGCGGCGGGAAGTCGGGGCCTACGCCCTGAACGGCGAGCACCCGCAGCCGACCTGGTACACGTAAGCCCGGCCCGGCGGCCGGAGGGACTTCGACCTCGTCCCACCGGCCGCCGGCGACGCCTGTTTTTCACCGTCCCGTGGTGCTCAGCCCGTTCCGCATCCGGCTCCCGGGAATCGCCGCCAGCAGCTCCTTCGTGTACTCCGACTCCGGTTCCGCCAGCACCTGGGCCGCCGGGCCCAGCTCCACCAGCGTGCCTTCGCGCATGACCCCGACGTGGTCCGCGAGCTGGCGGACCACGGCCAGGTCGTGCGAGATGAACAGGTACGACAAGCCCATCGAGGACTGCAGGTCTGCCAGCAGCCGCAGGATCTGGGCCTGCACCGAGACGTCCAGCGCCGACACCGGTTCGTCGCACACCACCAGGTCCGGCTTCAGCGCAAGGGCCCGGGCGATCGCCACCCGTTGCCGCTGGCCGCCGGACAGTTCCGCCGGCTTCCGGCGCGCCACCGACGACGGCAAGGCCACCTGTTCCAGCAGCTCGGAAACGCGGGCACGGCGATCCGGCACCCCGAACGCCCGCAGCGGTTCCGCGACGACGTCCTCGATGGAGAACTTCGGGTTGAGCGACGCGTACGGGTTCTGGTAGACGATCTGCATCCGCCGCCGCAGCCGGCGCAGGTCGCCGCCCGGCAGTGCGGTGATGTCCCGGCCGTCGAACTCGACCGTGCCGGCCGAGGGCGTTTCGAGCCGCAGGACCATCCGCGCGGTCGTCGACTTGCCCGAGCCGGACTCGCCGACCAGGGCCAGGGTCTGCCCGCGCGGGATGTCGAACGAGACGCCGTCCACCGCGCGGATCCCGCCGTCGAACGTCTTCGCCAGGTCTCGCACCGAAACCAGCGGCTCGGCGGGCGGCGCTGCCGGACGCAACGCACTCGACATGCTCGGCGCCGCCGCGAGCAGCTGCCGCGTGTACGGATGCGTGGGCGCGCTGACCACTGACGAGCCTTCCTCGACCACAGAACCCTGCGAGAGCACCACGATCCGCGACGCCCGATCGGCCGCGACGCCGAGGTCGTGCGTGATCAGCAGGATCGCCGTGCCGGAATCCGCGGCCAGCGACGTCAGGTGGTCGAGGATCCGCCGCTGCACGGTGACGTCCAGAGCGCTGGTCGGCTCGTCCGCGATGATCAGCTTCGGCCGTCCGGCCAGCGCGGCCGCGATGAGCACGCGCTGCCGCAGGCCACCGGACAGCTGGTGCGGGTACTGCCGGGCCCGCAGTTCCGGCGACGGCACGCCGGCGCGTTCGAGCAGTTCGATCGCCTGCAGGGACGCGGTGCGCCGCTCTGCGAGTCCGTGGATCCGCAGCACCTCCGCGACCTGGTCGCCGATCCGGTGCACCGGGTTCAGCGAGACCGCCGGATCCTGCGGGACCAGCGCGATCTCGCGCCCGCGCACTCCGCGCCACTGCTTGTCCGAGAGGCGAAGCAGGTCCCGGCCGTCGAAGGTGATCGCGCCGCCGTCGACCCGGCCGCCGCGCGGGAGCAGCCCGATCGCCGCGTGCGCGGTCGTCGACTTGCCCGAGCCCGATTCGCCGACGACGGCGACCACTTCTCCCTCGCCGACGTCGAACCCGACGTCCCGCACGGCCGGCACCGCCTGGTACGACACGGCCAGATCCGTGATGCGCAGCAGGGTCATCGGTCTCCTCCGTCCAGCGCGCGGGACAGCCGGTTCGCGGCGAGGACCACCGCCGCCACCGTCAGGCCCGGGAACGTCGTCATCCACCACGCGGTGGCCAGGAAGCTGCGCCCGCCCGCGACGAGCGAGCCCCACTCCGGCGTCGGCGGTGTCGCGCCGAAGCCGAGGAAGCTCAGCGCGGACACCTCGAGCACGGCGGTGCCGAGGGTGAGCGTCGCCAGCGCGAGCACCGGGCCCGCCGCGTTCGGCAGGACGTGCCGCAGCAGCACGCCCGACCAGCGCACTCCGGAGGCCCGTGCCGCCTCGACGAACACACCGTTGCGCACGCGAAGCACCTCTGCGCGCATTACCCGCGCGAAGGACGCCAGGTTCGCGATGCCGACGGCGATCGCGACGTTCGTCGTGCCGAAGCCGAGCGCCGTGACCAGGGCCAGCGACAAGAGGATCGGCGGGATGGCCAGGAAGACGTCGACGACCCGCATGATCGCGGTGTCGGCCCAGCCTCCGCGGAACCCGGCGAGCAGGCCGAGCGCCGAGCCGGCGAGGAGCGCCACGAGCACGGCGATCGCGGTGGCCCGCAGCGAGAGCGACGCACCGTGGATCACGCGCGCGTAGACGTCCCGGCCGGTTTCGTCGGTGCCGAACAGGTGGTGCAGCGACGGCCCGTGCAGCCGTTCGGCCGGGACGCCGGTGATCGGGTCGTGCCCGGTCAGCAGGGCCGGCACGAACGCCGCGAGCAGCACGAACGCCAGCACGGCGACAGCCAGCAGGAGCCCGGGCGGCACTTTCACGTGAAAGTGCCGCGCGGGGGCTTCGGCGAGGTCAACCACGGGCCACCTCCGGCGTCCGGGCGATGCGCGGGTCGAGCAGCGGGTACAGCAGGTCGACGAGGAGGTTGAGCGCCACGAACACCAGCGCGGCCAGCACGATCACCGCCTGCACCACCGGGACGTCCTGCGCGGTGACGGCGGCCGCGGTGATCCGGCCGACGCCGTCGCGCGAGAACACCGTTTCGGTGATCACCGAACCCGCGACGAGGTTGCCCGCGACCACGCCGGCGACTGTCAGCGCCGGCACCGCCGCGTTGCGCAGCAGGTGTCCGAAGTGGACGCGCCAGCGGCTCGCGCCCTTCGTCGCGGCGATCTCCGCGTACGGCTCCTCCTGCTGGGTGGCGAGGCTCTTCGCCAGCACCTGCCCGATGATCGCGCCGGTCGGCAGGGCCAGCGTGACGGCGGGCAGGATGATCGTCTCGAAGCCCTGGGTGCCGAGGGCGGGCAGCAGCCGCAGCCGGAACGAGAAGAACTGGATCAGCAGCAGCCCGACCCAGAACGGCGGCAGCGAGATCGCCAGCGACGGCAGCGACAGCAGCGCCTGCCGCAGCCAGCGGAACCGCGTGAACGTCCCGAGGAACGCCGACCCACCGCCGAACAGGACGGCGAACACCAGGGCCAGACCGGTCACCGCGAGCGTCGGCGGCAGTGCCGTCACGACCATGTGCGACGCGTCGTCGCCGGTCGCGACGCTGCGGCCGAAGTCGCCGTGCAGGGCCGAGACCAGCCGTTTCAGGTACTGCACGGGCAGGGGCGAGTCGAGGCCGTACTCGGCGCGGGCGGCGGCGAGCTGCTCGGGCGTCGCCGACGAACCGGCCTCGCCGCTGGCGAGCTTCGCCGAAACGGCGTCCCCCGGCAGCAGGTAGAGGATCAGGAACGACAGCGTGAACGCCGCCCACAGCACGAACACCGCCTGCCCGAAACGGCGGAGCAGGTAGCGCCTCACGACAGCCACGCGTCGAAGAGCTGCAGCCGTGATGACGCTTCGAAGTCGACGGCGTGCGCCTTCGAGCTCAGCGCGACGACCTGGGTCAGCTCGAACACCGGGATGGCGTAGGCGTGTTCGATGATCAGCTTCTGCGCCTCGTCGGCGGACGGCTTGCGCTTCGCGATGTCCACAGTGGACGACTGGGCGTCGAGCGCAACATCCAGGGGGTTGCCCGGTGTGAGCTTGCTGCGGTTGCCGGCCTTGGTGGAGAACTGGCCGCGCAGGATGTCCGGGTCGGCGCGGGTCACGTTGTACCAGAGGAAGTCGTAGTCGCCGGACAGCTGGATCTGCGTGGTCTCGGCCGTGGTGTGCTGCTCGATCTTCAGGTCGAAGCCGATCTTGCGGAGCTGCTGCTGGATCAGTTCCAGGACGCTGCGGTTCTGGTTGAACACCGGCGAGAACACCACCGACGCGCTCAGCTTCTGCCCGTCCTTGACGCGGATCCCGTCCGGTCCGGGCGCCCAGCCGTCGCCGTCGAGCAGCGCGGCCGCGCCCTTCTGGTCGTACGCCAGCTGCTGCGAGAGGTCGCTGACCAACGGTGTCGCCGAGCCGAGGATGCTCGTGGCCGCCTTGTAGCTGGGCGTCAGCACGGTGTTCACGACCTCGGCGCGGTCGACGCCCTTGAGCACGGCCTGGCGCACCTTCTCGTCGGTGAGCACGCCGCGGGTGGTGTTGGCGTGCAGGTTGAACACGACGCCGGGGTTGGGCCGGATGTTCTCGGTGAAGCCGTTGGCGGTGAACTGCGGCTCGTCGACCGGCTGGATGTCGGTGGCCGCGTCGAGCTGGCCGGAGGCGAGGCTGCCGGTGCGGACGCCGGGCTCGGGCACGATCTTGTAGTCGATCTTGTCGAGGTAGGCCTCGCCGCTGTGCTTGAACAGCGACGAGCCCCACGCGTAGCCCTTTCGCTTGGCCAGCACGATTTCCTGGTTCTGCTTCAGGCTTTCGAACACGAACGGCCCGGAACCGATCAGGCCGTTGCCCTGGCAGCGCTGTTCCGGCGTCTTCCGATACGCCGCCGGAGCCAGGACGCCGAGCGAGACCGTCGAGCTGGCCTGCAAGAACTGCGCACTGGGCGCGGAGAACTCGAGGCGGACGGTCTGCGGGTCGACGACCGCCGAGGCCTTGTACGCGGCCAGGTAACCGTAGCCGAGCTGGGCCTTCGTGCCGAGGGCCTTGATGCCGTCGAAACTCGTCTTCACGGCGGCGGCGTCGACCGGGCTGCCGTCGGAAAACGTCGCGCCGGGACGCAGGTGGAAGGTGAACGCCGTCGAATCGGCGCTCACGTACCACTTCTCGGCCAGCCACGGCTTGATCTCGCCGGTCTTCGAGTCCTGGTCGGTCAGCGAGTCGACCAGCTGGCGGCCGACGTTGATCGACGCGTTCGTGGCGACCTGCTGCGGGTCGAGGCAGTCGGGCGCGGACGAGATGCCCAGTCTCAGCGTGCCGCCGGGCTTCGGCGGGCCGGCATCGGCGGCCTGTTCGGTGCCCGCGGCGGAGCAGGCGGTCAGCAGCACGGGCAGAGCGAGCAGGGCCGCGGCGTTGCGGGCAAAGGAAAGTCGGGACACCGGACGGCCTCCAGCCGGAAATGGTTGCGTCTTCGGACCCGACGCTAGTCATGCGCTTGAGACCGTCCCACTGTGCGAACCGGCGTCTCAATGATTGGTACCGCGAGGACGTGCCCTTGACACAAAGCCTGGGCGAAGCGCTCGTCGGTGCGGATCCGTCTGCTTCGCAGAACACGATCATCGTGCCGACAGCGGGCCCCGTGCCGTCAAGTCGTTCCACCCGCCGGGCATCCTTCACGCCGAGACGGTCACGGACCACAATCGCGCTCATGACGACCCAGCCCGAACGACGCACGACCTCCGAGGTGTTCCGCATGGACATCCGGATCGACCTCGCCGGCCGAGCCGGCGATGCGGCCCTCGTCGCCGCCCGGCTGTCCACCGCGTTGGACGGCCTGGCGAGCGTCGACGTCACGACCGTCCATCCTCGGCCCGCGGCGGCCGGACCGGCCGCCACCGCGAAGCCGGGGCCGCACCTCAGACTGGTCTCCGACCCGCTCCTTCGCATCGAAACCGATTCCCGGCGCGCGGTCCTGCTGGGCAACCTGCTCACGCTGACCCGGCTGGAGTTCGATCTGCTGCGTTTCCTGCGCGCGCACCCGGACCGGGTCTTCACCCGCGCCGCGCTGAAATCCGCGCTCTGGCCGCGGCAGCACGGCGGCGATCGGACGGTCGACGTCCACGTCCGCAAGCTCCGCGCCAAGCTCGAGCCACACCTGGATCCGATCACCACGGTCCGCGGCGTCGGCTACCGCTTCGAGGGATCAGCGCGGGTAGCCCTGGTCTGAACCGCTGCCGAACAGGAGAATTCTCGTGGCTGACGTCCCCTTGTCGGTGCTGGGCCTCGTCCCGATCAGTTCGGGGTCCGACGTCGCCGAAGCCGTGCGCAACACCGTCGACCTCACCCGGCGGACCGAAGCATTCGGTTACCACCGCTGAAGGTTCGCCGAACATCACCTCAACCCCGGCGGCATCACCGGCATCCCGGCCGCGAACATCGTCGCGCTGGCCCGCGAAATGGCCGCGAAACGAACCCTGGTCACGGTGACGTGGTCCCTGCAGCACGCCGAACACGGCGAACAGCCGGTGTGGGCAGGCATCGCCCTGGCCGCGATGCTGGGACAGATCGGCCTGCCGGGCGGCGGGTTCGGCCACGGCTACGGCTCGATGGGCGACGTCGGCGGCACCGGGCCGGAGCTGCGGATCCCGTACCTTCCGCAGGGCGTGAACCCGGTCGAGGAGTACATCCCGGTCGCGCGGATCGCCGACCTGCTGCTGCACCCCGGCGAGACCTACGATTACAACGGCGAAGCTCGCCGCTACCCGGACACGCGGCTCGTCTACTGGGTGGGCGGCAACCCGTTCCACCACCACCAGGACCTCAACCGCCTCCGCCGCGCGTTCACCCGCCCCGACACGGTGATCGTCCACGAGCCACACTGGACGGCCACCGCCCGGCACGCCGACATCGTGCTGCCCGCCACGACCGCGTTGGAACGCGAGGACATCGGCTCCGGCCGTCGCGACACCCACGTGATCGCGATGCACCGGATCGCCGCGCCCGCCGGCGAAGCGCGTGACGACTACGCGATTTTCGCCGCGCTGGCGGAGCGGCTCCGCGTTTCTGCGGAATTCACCGAAGGCCGCACGACCCGGCAGTGGCTGGAACACCTCTACGACGGCTGGCGCGACACGCCGTCGTTCGCGGAGTTCTGGGCCGCGGGCGAGCTGCGGCTCCCGCCCGGCCGTGAGCACCACACGCTGTTCGCGGACTTCCGCGCCGACCCGGACGCGCATCCCCTGCCCACCCCGAGCGGCCGCATCGAAATCACGTCGGCGACCGTCGCCGGGTTCGGCTACCCGGACTGCCCCGGCCACCCGGTCTGGCTGCCGCCGACCGAGTCGGGGCCGCTGTGGCTGATCGCGAACCAGCCGCACACCCGCCTGCACAGCAACTCGACGCGGGCGAGGTCAGCCAGGCGGGCAAGGTGGCCGGCCGCGAACCGATCCGGCTCAACCCGGCCGACGCGGCGCACCGCGGCATCTCGCCCGGCGACGTCGTCCGGGTGTTCAACACCCGCGGCGCCTGCCTCGCGGGCGCCGTCCTGGACGACGCCGTCCGGCCGGGGTGTCGTCCAGCTCGCGACCGGCGCCTGGTTCGACCCGGTCGACGACCACCCCACCGGCCTGCTGTGCGCCCACGGCAACCCGAACGTCCTGACCGCCGACATCCCGTCGTCCCGCCTGTCGCAAGGCTGCGCCGGACAGCACGCCCTGGTCGAGATCGAGCGATTCACCGGCCCGGTCCCGGAAGTACGGGCCTGGCGGCCACCGATCGAGAGAGGAAACCGATGATCGAGTTGCAGCCCGTGACGTCCGAAAGCCGGTTGCGCGAAGCCTTCGGCTGCTTCCCCTCCGGGGTCACCGCCGTGTGCGCCCTCATCGACGGTGTCCCCCACGGGATGGCCGCCAGCTCCTTCACGTCGGTCTCGCTGGCTCCGCCGCTGGTGTCGATCTGCATCCAGCGCACGTCGTCGACGTGGCCAAGGCTGCGGGACCGGCGCCGGCTCGGCTTGAGCGTCCTCGCCGAGGGCCAGGACGAAGCCTGCCTTCGGCTGTCGGCGCGCCAAGGTGACCGCTTTCGCGACGTCGAGTGGGAGCCCGGGCCCCACAGCAGCGTGTTCATCAGCGGTTCGAGCGCCTGGCTGGAGTGCTCGCTGCACGAAGAAGTCCTCGCTGGCGACCACCTGATCGCCCTGCTGCGCATCCACGGCCTGCACACGGCCGAAACCCCGCCCCTGGTCTTCCACGGCAGCCGGTTCCGCCGGCTCGCCGCGGTGTGAAGGCCGGCCGAGCAACGAGGCGGTGGACAGGCAGCAGCGGCAGCCCGGACCGGCGGGTGGCATGAGACGCAGGCGCTCGCGTCGGCGTTTCAACCGCCGCAGCCCCCGCCACCTCCGCCGCCGCCACCTCCACAGGAACCGCCACCCCCGCCGCAGGAGCTGCCGCCGTAGAAGCCGGCGAACCCACCGCCGGCGGCACCCGCGAAGCGGCCGCCATGGCTGGAAGTGCGTGCAGTCGAGCGCCGCGTGGCGCGCGCGACAGCCAACCGGACGTCCTTGTCGGGATGCCCGGCGAGGCCGCCCGAGGCGACCAAGCCCGACGGGCCGGCCACGAACGTCCCTGCCCGGCGCGCCTCGTCGGCGGCCACCCGGCCGGCGGCGGTGGCCGTGACCCGCGGTTCGCTGCGCGCCTTGACCGTGCTGGCGATCGCCGCGACCGTGCCGACCGCCACCAGCCCGAGCAGGTACCCCACCGGATGCCCGGTGCTCGACCCGGCGACCATCCGGACGACGCCGAGTACGACCAGCAGCCAGGCCGCCACCGCGGTGGACACCCAGCTCGAGCGCACTTTCCGGGGATCAGTGAGCAGGCCCCGGGCGATCAGCCCGGCCTGCTGCTCCGCCACCGCCGGCTGGTCCCCGACCGCGTTGCGGATCCAATCGACCGAGGCGCCGTGCTTGCCGATCCTGCCCAGGGCCGCCCGGCCCAGGTCGTCGGACGCTGTGCCCTGGACGCGTGAGAGCCGTCCGGTGCTGTCGAGCCGGACGATCTGCTGCTCCAGCAGCCGCGCGACGACGACCTCGCCAACGCGCGGGCGGCCACCGGTCAGCAACGCGAGCTCTTCTGCCGTCTCGGGGACACCGCCCGCGCGGCCGCGCCGCAGCAGCCGGAGGCGCACCGCTGCAGACAGCGCCGGCAGGACCAGGAGGCTCAGGCAGAGACCTGCGAAAACCGGGCCGGAAATGTTCCAGGTGTCGGTCATGACTCCGCCTCCATCGTCCGTGTGCGAAGACTACGTTCGAGGACGGGCGGCGGGTTGCTCTCTTGAGGAGGATTTAAGTGGCGGAGTTTGACGCGTGCTTCGTCGGTGAAGAACTGCCAGCGGACCTGGCGCCGTTCGGTGTCGATGGTGCGTTGCCAGGCGGCGAGTTCGGTGTTGAGGGCGTCGATGAGCTTCCCCCGGTTGGGTGTGGGACGGGGAACAAACCACCCCACCAGAATGACCTTGCCGATGGCGATCCGGCCGTGTCGGCGTCACGGTGGTGCACCGCGGCCTGGTGGAAACCGAGCGGACGGCCGGGCTCGTGGCGAGCCGGACAGGGGCCACCGGGTCCACGGAGGACCAGGTCCGCGCCGGTCTGCCTGACCATCACTTGGACTCCACCTTGCCCAGCGGCTGGGCCGTCCGGTTCAGGGCGTCGACCGCGCGAGCCCAAGCCGGGTCGCCGGGGTAGAGCTGACTGCGCAGGTAGGCCCACGACATCGCCCGGAGCAGGGCGACTCGCTGCGGGTTCTCGTCCTTGGTTTCCTTCGCGTCGTAGCCCGCGACACCACCGAGCGAATGCTGTGCGCCGAACAGGGTCAGCAGGCTTTTCGGGCCGGGGCTCTGGAAGTAGGCGTCGGACCGCCAGTCTCGGCACGCGGAGAAGGCCGGGTTGAAGTCGTTGTCGCCGTACACGATCAGGGCCGGCTTGGTCATGGTGCCGAAGGTCAGCGTCCGCATCGCGGGCGACTGCGCCTTCGCGGGCGGCGTGAGGTCGGCGCCGTTGCCGGCGGGTGCCATGGCGATGCCGGCCTTGATCCGGTCGTCGGCGAGATCCAGCGGTCCATCCACCGGGTCGGTCACGCCCTGGCCCAGGAGCATGGTCGCGGTGGTGCCGCCCATGGAGTGCCCGACGACGGCGATCCGGCTGCTGTCCGGACGCCCGCGCAGGCCCGGCACAGTCGTCTGGATTTCGTCGAGGTGGCCGAGGAGGTGCGTCATGTCCTGGACCCGGGACCGCCAGTGCAGAGACGCCTCCGGGTCGTTCTCGTCGCGCAGGCCCAGCGTCGTCGAGTCCAGGTGGGTGGGCTGGATGACGACGAAGCCGTGCGCGGCGAAGAAGTCCGCCAGCGGCGCATAGCCGTGGAGTGAGGAAAGGTGGTTCGAGGAGCCGTGTCCGTGTGACAGCAGGATGACCGGCAGTTCCTTGCCGGTGGCCGGCGCGGAAACCTTGACCTGAAGGGCGACCGGCCGCCCGGGGACGGCCATGGTGAGGGGCTGGAAGGTCGTCACGGCGGAGGGCCGGCTGACGGGTATCCCGCCTTCCAGGAACGACGAGCGGCTCGCCACCGCTTCGCCACCGGCCGCACGCAGGCCGTGTTCTTCGATTCGCATTCAATATCCTTGAGTAGGGCCGACGAGGGCGGAACGGATGATTCGCGTTACGGCGATGACGACGATGACGACCGGACCGAAAAGGTTGAAAGTGAACATGGTTCCGTAGATGTCGTCAGTGCTCCAGGTGTGTCCGGCGGCGTCGGTCACCGTACGGCCGGCCTGAGTGAAGAAAAGAACCATCGTGGTGGCTGCGAGCAGGAAATAGATGGCGACGGCCAACGCGACGGGCTCACTCTGCCTGTTGTCGAGGGAGGGATCGACCGACCGGCGGCGGCCGGCCAGCACCAGAGCGAAGATCTGGAAGAAGACGTAAGTGACGAACCACCATCCGAGGTAGTTGGTCCAAGGCACGCCGAAGACGGCGCCGCCGCGATCCCAGATCCAGTTCTTCTGGATGGTGGCGCTGACCGAATCGGCGCCGAGATCGAACATGGTCATCAGGGCGGCGGCGACCACGGGCAAAACGACGATGTCGACGCGGCGGGCCCGGTTGCCGCGATCACCCAGGCTCCGGTCGGCGTTGTCGAACAACGCGGCCGTGGTCAGCCAGCAGACCATCGCGAGTGAGCAATAGGCCACTGCGACCTGGATCGGGAAGTCGCCGATCCGCGGGCCGCCGCCGGGATAGTGATAGCCGCCGAACGGAAAGCCGGTGGAGATGCTCAAGTTCTCGAAGGCGTTCGCGACGACGAAGGTGACGGCGAAGAACAGTCCCGTCATTCGCCAGCCGTAGCGCCGACGGGCCAGGACGACGGCGAGGGGTATCGCGAAGAACATGACGACGGGTGTCGTGATGCCGAGGACGGGCTGGACGACGACCACCAGCGCCGCGATCGCGACGAGGACGCGGCCGGCGACGGTCCAGCCGTAGCGCGGCGGTGAATTTCCCGCGGGGTGCACGCGGCCGGTGGGTTTGACAGTGGTCATGCAACCTCTTCTCGGCGGTACGCCGACGACAATCTAATCGGCGTTCTGATTCTAATCACTGTATAGATTAGCCCGTCTAGACTCAAGGGGTGCCAGCCAGCGAGACCAGGAGCACCTACCACCACGGTGCCCTGCGAGAAGAGTTGATCCGAGCCTGCGTCGCGCTGATCGAGAGTGAGGGCATCGGCGCGGTCAGCCTTCGCCGCGTCGCGAGAGAAGCCGGCGTGAGCCCTGGAGCCCCCTACCATCACTTCGCCGACCGGGCTGAGCTGCTCACCACCATCACGGCACGCGGCTTCGAACGACTGGTGACCGAGATGCGGGCGGCGCACGAGAGCGCCGGCACCCCGGTGGAAGCCCTGGGGGCCATGATCGAGGCTTACGTGAGGTTCTCCCGTGAGCACACCGCGTACGCCCGGCTCATGTACCGCCCGGAGTTGTCCGAGACGACGAAGGGACACACGGCCGCGACCCACGCGCAGGAGGGGATGAAGCTGGTCACCGACACGGTGATCGCGGCCCAGCGCGAAGGCGCCGCCCCGGCCGGCGACCCGGTTCCGCTGGTGACCATGCTGTGGTCGGTGGCTGTCGGCCTGGCGGTGCTGTCGATCGACGGGCCGCTGGCCGGCGCGTCGGCCAGCCGCGGCTCCAGCGTCCCCGAACTGACGGCGCAGGTCACCGCCCTGCTCCAGCGGATGCTCGTCAACGCCGACAAGTGACAGGCACCGCGCCGGCCCTGCTGCAGCAGGGCCTCCTGCCGCTACCGCAAATCACCGACCGGGCCGCCGTCTCCGGCCGGGACGAACCGAGGCAGCCGGGCCGGGTTGAGGTTGGCACCCCGGGACCAGCTCGGGCTGATCTTCATGTGCTGCCACCCGGCGCTGGACCCCGCTGTCCGCACAGCACTGACGTTGCGCGCGGTGCCGGCACCCGAAACGATCGCCGAGCAGCTGAACTGCGTGCTCCGGCTGGGCGGTCGTCCACCGTCACGCGGGTGGTCGGCGCGTTCAACCGCCGGCAGGACATGCGTGCGGTCGTCGACGTCGCCTGACGCACCGGCAGTTGCGTCACGGTCGCGAGTTCCGGAGGGCGTCCAGCGCGGCGGCGTGCGAGACAACGGGCTGGTACCCGAGTTCGGTCACGGCCTTGTCGGTCCGCAGGGTGCACGTCTGCCCGAGGAACCATCGAGCGGGTACGGGGACCGTACGGGCGGCAGTCTCGGCGTCCAGCTCGGTGGTCGGCTTGTCGACGCCGTAGATCTCGAAGACGGTCTCCCAGAAATCGCGGAAGGTGACGCGGTGCTGGTCGGTGACGAAGTAGGCCTGGCCCGGCCGGCCACGCTGCCAGCCGAGTACGAGGCCCTCGACGCAGTTGTCGACGAAGGTGATCTCAGTCGTGTGCCGGCCGCCTTCGATCCAGGCGAACTGCCCCGCCTTCACCATCTCGATCAGCATGTCGATCAGGATGCTGCCGGGACCCCAGACCATCCTCGGGCGGATCGACACCGTGGCGAAGCCCGGTCCGTTCGCGTCGAGCACGATCTTCTCGGCGTCGGCCTTGACCGCGCAGTAAACGGCCTCCGAATCCGGCCGCAGCGGCGCGGTCTCGTCGGCTTCCACGAGCGGGTCCCCGGCCAGGAGCACAGCTTCGGTTCCACAATGGACGAACCGGGGAACCTTCGCGTAGCGGGCCGTCTCCACCGCTGCCTGGGTGCCGCGAACCGTCACCAGCTCTTGACGCGCACGATCGGCGGAGATGTCGGTCTCGGCAGCGAGGTGGAACACCACCTCGCTGCCCGTCACCTCGTCCTGCCACGTGGCCGGGTCGGTGAGCTCGCCGCGCACGGGTTCCGCGCCCAGCGCCGACACCTTCGCGGCCGAGTCCTCGCTGCGGACCAGGACGCGGACTGCATGTCCCTCGCTGAGAAGCCGGCGCACCAGCGCCTGGCCGATGAACCCTGAACCACCCGTGACGAACGTCTGTGCCATGAAACTCTCCTTCGTCGGAACCAGCCTTCACTGGGTGAAGCAGCCCGGGCCGCGAACCATTCCCTCCAAAAGATTCATACTTTGACGGCGTGCGATAAGATCCGTGGATGGCTTCTCTTCGGGCGCTGGAATGCCTCGTCGCGGTCGCGGACTCCGGCTCGGTCACCCAGGCCGCACGGCTGCTGCATTCATCGCAGCCCGCGGTCTCCCACCAGCTCGCCGCGCTGGAACGCGAGGCCGGAACACCCCTGCTTCGCCGCGAACCTCGGGGAGTCAAGCTCACTCCCGCCGGGCGGGCCGCGGTCGCGGACGCCAGGCGAGCGATCGAGGCGGCCGCCTCCGCGGTCCGGTCGGCCCGCGCCGTCGGCGAAGCGACCGGCGGAGCGCTGCGGCTGGCCTGCGCGCAGAGCCTGGTGTCCGTGCTCGCCCCGGTCATGCGCGAGTGGCACCAGCGTCACCCCGAGGTGGCGATCACCTTGCGTGAATCCGTGTCGGCAGAAGAGCTCCACGGCTTCGTCGACGCCGACGAAGCCGACGTCGTGCTGATGCCCGCACCCGTACCCGAGCGGTTCACGACCACCGCGGTCGCTGACGAGGAGATCGTGCTGGCCGCACCGAGGGACCACGTCTTCGCCCGGCAGCCGGTCGTGCGCGTACCGGATCTCGACGGCGTGCGCCTCGTGCACTTCGCCCCGGACAACGGCCTCAGCACGTGGCTCGACCGGTCCCTCACCAAGGCCGGCGTCCGCCCGGAGCCCGTGATGCGGACATCCGTGACCGCCGCGGCCCCGCAACTCGCGGCCGCCGGCCTGGGCGTCGCGGTATGCCCGGTGAGCGCAATCAGCGCCGGCTTCCCGGGCGCGGTCCGATCGTTCTCACCACGCTGGGTCCGGCAACTGGTGGCGGTCACCCCCGCCACACTCGACCCGCTCGCGGCGCGGTTCATCACCAGCATGCGCAGGTACGGCGTGCGCGTCCCCCGCGACGTGCGGGTTCAACTCAGCGAAGAGGTGATATGAGAAAAATCTATCCCTGTCCTCATATCTATCGATACTGAGACGGGAAGGTTGGCTCCTCGCCGGTAGTTGCACAGGCGGTCAGGGCACGGGCGTGCTGCCTGTCCTGCGTGACTTCGAGGAGCAATCGATGACGTATGCACTGGAGAACAAGCGCGTTCTGATCGTGGGGGGCAGCTCGGACATAGCTGCCGCGTTGGCCACCGATCTTCTGCGGGAAGGGGTGCGGGTCACGCTCGCGGGCCGGGACTTCGAGAAAACGGCTGTCGCGGCGAAGGCCGTCGGGGACGACGTCCGGCCCATGGCCCTCGACCTGTCGGACGAGGAGTCGATCCAGGCGGCCGCGGACGAGGCCAGGGCCGCAGGTGGCCTGGACCACCTCGTCAGCGTCGCCACGGAGCGAGCGAACGGGCCGGTCGTCTCCGCTGAGCGCCGCGCGGTGCTCGCGGCCTTCGACGCCAAGGTTTTCGGCCCGATCCTGCTGGCCAAGCACTTCGCGCCGGTGATCGCCGAGGAGGGTTCGCTGCTGTTCTTTTCCGGGCTGGGCGCGTGGCGGCCGGCGCCGGGAGGTGTCGTGATGGCGGCGACCAACGGCAGCGTGAGCGCGCTCGTGTCCGCTCTCGCGGTCGAGCTGGCGCCCACTCGCGTCAACGCGATCTCGCCGGGCGTGATCGCCACCAGCGCCTGGAACACCGCTGTCCCCGACAGGGACCTGCTGTTCCAGCGCGTCGCGGCCACCGCGCCGGCACGCCGTGTCGGGGAGCCCTCCGACGTCTCGGCCGCCGCCCGCGCGCTGCTGATCAACCCGTTCATCACCGGCGAAACCCTCCACGTCGACGGCGGAGCGCGCTGGGCCTGACCACCACATTCATCGCGACTGGAAGAAAGAACCAACTCATGAGCAGCATCAGCATCATCGGCCTGGGAAACATGGCCCGCACCATCGGCGCCCGGGCGGTCGGCGGCGGCAATGCCGTCGAGGTCATCGGCCGCGACGCGGCCAAGGCCGCGAGCGTCGCCCAAGCGCTCGGCGACGCCACGATCGGGACGTTCGGCACCGCACCGGCCGGCGACCTCGTCATCCTCGCCGTGCCGCACGCCGACGCCGCGCCGGTCGTCGCCCGGTACAGGGATGCGCTGGCGGGCAAGGTCATCGTCGACATCGCCAACGCTTTCGACGCCGACGCCACCGGGCTGACCACCCCGGCCGGCACTTCCATCGCGCAGGAGATCGCCAAGGTCGCTCCGGCCGGCGCGCACGTCGTCAAGGCGTTCAACACCGTCTTCGGTCACATGCTGGCCAAGGGCGGCCCGCTGGACGTGCTCATCGCCGGCGACGACGCCCAGGCCAAGGCGAGTGTGTCGGCGTTCATCAAGAGCCTCGGGCTGCGTCCGCTGGACACCGGCCCGTTGGAAATGGCGCGCTGGCTGGAGGGAATGGGCCTGGTGATGATGGGCCTGGGCCGTCACGGCGCGGGAAACTTCGACTTCAGCCTCGGCGTCAGCACTTCCGGCTGAGCGCGCGCCCGCCCCTGGCGCCGGACCGTCCCGATCACTCGACCACCCAGAGCAATCTCACCGTACTTGCCGCGCCGGCCGCCTGGCGCGGCAAGTACCCCAAGGAGCCGAAAATGTCCGACACCACCCAGGCACCGGCCGCGACCGGCAGCACGCCCGCTTCCGGTCGGCCGGCCCCGCGGTTTCCGCTGCCGGCGCTGATCGTGATGGCCTGCACCACTTTCATCGGCATCGTGACCGAAACGATGCCGGCCGGGCTGCTCCCGCAGATCGCCGGCGGACTCCGCGTCTCCGACGGCTCGGCCGGACAGCTCGTCAGTGCCTACGCGGTCGGCGCGGTCCTCGGGGCGATTCCCGCGGTCATGCTGACCCGCGGGGCGCGGCGCAAGCCGCTGCTGTGCCTCGGGCTGCTCGGATTCCTCCTCGCGAACACGGCCACCGCACTCGCCCCCGACCTGCCCGTCGCTCTCGCCGTCCGCTTCGTCGCGGGCGCGTTTTCCGGTCTGCTGTGGGGCATGCTCGCCGGATACGCCATCCGCATCACCGCTCCGGAGCGCGCCGGCCGCGCCCTGGCCATCGCCATGACCGGCATCCCGCTCGCGCTCGCCGCCGGAACTCCGCTGGGCACCTGGCTCGGCACGACGGTCGGGTGGCGCTGGGCGTTCGCCGGGACGGCCCTGTTCACCGCGGCCATCCTCGCCGGCGCGCTGATCGTCGTCCCCGACGCTCCGGGCCAGCACGCGCACACGCGTATCCCGCTCCGCAAGGTGCTGCGCATCCCCGGTCTGGCGACCATCCTCGCCGTCGTCTTCGGCTGGCTGCTCGCGCACAACCTCCTCTACACCTACATCGCCCCCTACCTGCGGCAGGAACACCTCGACCTGACACCCGACGTCGCGCTGGTCATCTTCGGCGTCGCCGCGATCGGCGGTGTCTGGATCACCGGCACGCTGGTCGACCGCATGCTCCGCCGACTCACCCTGGCCAGCCTGGGCCTGTTCATCGTCGCCGGCGTGATTCTCCTCGCCGCCCACGGATCCACGCCGCTCGCGATCCTCGCCATCATCCTGTGGGGACTCGCCTTCGGCGGCTCGGCGACACAGCTGCAGACCGCCGCGGGAGCAGCCACCGGTGAGCACGCCGACGCGGCCATCTCCATGGTCACCACCGCCTTCAACCTGGCGATCTTCGCAGCCGGTGCGGTAGGGGCGATCATCGTCGACGGCGTCGGCGCGAAGAGCCTGCCTGCAGTGATGACCATCCTCGCCGCCGTCGCGCTCATCGGAGTCGGTTTCGGCCGGCGCGCGGCGTTCCGGACCGGTCGCTGACCGGGTGAGCCGAGCCGGGGTCTGCTCGGCAACGCCGTGCCGCAGCGGTGTTGACCTCGGGGCCGCGGTCGATTCGCCGACCGGCGAGCCGCCCGGCGTGCCGCTCAGGGGTGGTGCCGCCTGGGGATCGCCGGGCGCGGGTTCGGCACCGTGACGCAGCTGGTCGAGGCGGGTTTCGAGGAGCTGCAGGATCGGCAACCGCCCGCCGTGGGCGTGTTCGTGCTCGTGCTCGTGCTCGACGAGGGTGCGGACCTGGTTCTCGTCGAGGGACCGGATGCGAGTTCGTGATCGGACATGGTGCCTCTTTCCTTCGCCTGCCGCCTACCCGGTGCCGCGCCGGGGAAACACGGGTTAGCCCGCAGCGGCCGTCGTCACCGGGGCGTCGAGCGGGATCGGACTGGAACTGGCGAAGCAGTTCGCCGACCACGGTTTCGACCTCGTGATCGCCGCCGAAGACGCCGAACTGATCAGCGCGGCGAAGCAGCTTCAGGAACGCGGTGCCGAAGTCGACTCCGTCCGCACCGACTTGGCCTCCTTCGCCGGTGTGGAAGAGCTGATGGCCCGCGTCGAGGCCGGCGGCCGCCCCATCGACGCGGTGGCGATCAACGCCGGGGTGAGCGTCGCCGGAGACGTCGCCGGGGACACCGACCTGCGTGCCCTGCTGAACACCATCAACCTCAACGTCACCTCCGCGGTGCACCTCGCCAAGCGGGCCACCCCCGCCATGGCTGCACGCCGCCACGGGCGGGTGCTGTTCACCTCGTCGATCGCCTCGACCGCGCCGGTTCCCCACAACGCCGTGTATTCGGCCTCGAAAGCGTTCATCACCTCCTTCGCCGAAGCCCTGCGGATCGAACTGGAGGACACCGGAGTCACGGTCACCACCCTGCTGCCCGGACCGACCGACACCGAGTTCTTCGAGCGGGCAGGCATGGAGGACACGAAGGTCGGCTCCGGCAAGAAGGACGACCCCGCCGAGGTCGCGCGGCAGGGTTACGAGGCGTTGATGAAGGGACAGCAGAAGGTCGTCGCCGGTTCGGTCGCCAACAAGGCGATGGCGGGGGTGTCGAGGGTCCTTCCGGATCGGATGAAGGCCACCGCCCAGGGCAAGCTGCACGAACCGGGCTCCGGGAACCCGGACTGATCGACCGGGACGTCGAAGCCGGGCGGATCAGGTGCGCGCGGCCGGCGACCTCCAAGTTCTGGCTGCCGCCGAAGCGGGGCCGTCAGCTGAGTTCGTCAGTCCGGACATCCATCTGGTGCCGGAGGACGTGTGCGGCTTCCTTCGCCTCCCGGGCCTGCCGGTCGTACCGCTCGGCGATCCGCTGGCTGCCGCGCTCGCGGGCCCGGGAAGCCAACCGGCTGCACAGCGCCACCTTCTCCTCGAGCGCGCGAAGTGCGGTCCAGAACGCGTGATCCACCGCGGAACGCTGGGCCTCGAGCAGCGCTTCGGCGGTCCAGGCGTGCCCGACCCGGCAGCGGTACCGGTCGCCGGCGTCGATGTCCGCGAGCACGCCGTGACAGTCGGGGCACGCGAACTCGGACGGTTCGCCCACGGCTTCCGCTCCCGTCTCGGCGGGTCTCGCGCCCGCGATCTCGTTCTCCCACCGCAGCAGCGCCGGCGCCGGTCCGAAGGCGGTCTCGACCTGCTCGGCGGTGATTTTGGCGAGCACCTCGCCGATGTCGGCCGCGGCGGCCACGTGGTCGGCGGTGAGCGCCCGCAGCGCGTGCTCGGGCATGCTGCGGTACAGCGCGTCCCGGGGGTCCTGCACCACCACGCGGCCACCCTGGCCGGCGATCGCGTGCAATCCCGCCACGCCGTCGTCCAGAAGGCCGCTCAGCAGCACCCCGGTCACCGCGGCACCCTTCGCGATCGCCGCCGAGCGGAACAAGGCGTTGATCGCGGGCCGGTGCCCGTTCTCGGTCGGCCCGCGGGAGAGCGCCACGGCACCGTCGGCCACAAGCAGGTGGTGGTCCGGCCGTGCCACGTAGACGCGCCCGTGTTCCAGCGGTTCGCCGTTCCGCGCCGCTCGCGCCGGCAAGGGTCCCGCGCGGCCGAGGATGGCGGGCAGTGCGCTGGTGCCCCCGGCCGGCATGTGCAGCACGACGAGCACGCTGGCCGGCAGATCAGCCGGCAGTCCGGCCACCATGGCCCGCAGAGCTTCGACCCCGCCGGCCGATGCGCCGACGACGACCACATCGCGCGGTCGAGGTGTCATGGATGCCTCCTTCTGCCCACGAGTACCCGCGCAGCCGCGAATGAACCACGGCCGTCCCTCACCCGCGAGGAAGAGGAGACACCGCCGTCGCCGCGAGGCAGACGGGAACCTGGCCCTCGAGGCCGCTCACTCGAACAGCCGCGGTCTGAACAGTCACCTCTTGAGCCAAGGAATGCAACGGCGTCAGGTCCGGGAGCTCACCGGCTTTCATAGCGGAAACGATGTATGCGAGCAGGTCGACGCCCTACGCTGGTGCGGATGAGGGGAAAGATCGTTTTCGACGCGCGACTGAGGACGACGAGTTCGGCGGAGTCCTTGCCCTGGCTGGCCGGGACGGTGACGTTGTTACGAATAGGTGCGGACGGCTTGGTCACCCAGGCCAAGACTGACGCCGCGAAGCGCGCGATGCTCGGTGCCGCCGAAGAGAGTGACCTGCTGATCGTGGCTTGGCCAGGTGAGTGGAGCCAGGATCTCGTCGTCGTCGACGACCTGCCGGCAGCCAGACTCGCTGTCGGTCTCCCACGCCGTAGGGTGGTTCCCGCCGTGACGGCTAACGAGCACCCTGAACCTTCCTTGGGTACCGGCTGGTCCTCCGCCGAGTCGCAAGGTCTGTGGGGCGCCTGGCCGCGTTGCCGGGTCTGCCGGAAGAAGGAAAGCAGCAACTCGTCGACAAAGCCGCTCAGTGGATATCCTCGCGGGGGATCAAGCCGCTGCTCGCTCGAACGGACCTCGACAACGAGACGCGGCAGAGACTGCTGGCCGGTGTGGAGTCGTGGGACGCCGCGGATCTCGTCGCTGCCGACTGCTGCACTGCCGCGGCAGGCTCTCGAACTGCTGAACCGGTTTCCCGCCAAGGCAAGCGTTCTCGGAGCCGCGCTACAGCGGCCCGAGATCTCGCAGACAGCCATGCGCGAGGTCGCCACGCTGTCCTACGACGACGCCGCGAAGCTTTGGTGGGATGCCAAGAACTGGCCCGCTCAGACGAAAACGCAACTCGCCGCGACCATCCTCGACGTGGTGCTCGGTTCGCAGCCGCCGGAACCCCCGTCCGAAGTCCCGGGCCGGCGGGATCGGCACACCTCGGAGATGCTGCTCAGAGACCTGATCGCCGAGCAGCCGTCCGATCGGCGCGAGGAACTGCTGTCCCACCCCGAACTGGGTTCACGGATCAGGCGCGCGTTTCTCGCCGCCGACGAACTCACCGACACCGAACTACTTCAGTGCCTGCCGGAATTGAAGACCGCGGAGGCCACTGATGTGCTCGCTTGTCTGAAGCGGTTTCCACGACTCACGCAGCTTGCGCGAGACGAGGTGGGCGACGTGATCGCCGACATGATCGCCGGCGGATGGGATCCGGTGCGGATCGCCCACACGGGCGAGTGGGCCGATCTCGTAGCAGTCGCCAAGGCGACCACCACTTCCGCGTGCGTCGATGCTTTGGTGACCACCGCCGTAGACGCCCGACCTCGACAGCAGGTCTCGTACTACCAGCTCGTCGATGCGATCGTGGCAAACCCCGCGGCATCGACGGCGCAGCTCCGTCGCCTGCTCGAACACCTACCGGACGATCACCTCCATGACATCGAGGAGCCACTGCCCGCCCGCAGCCGCACACGTCGTCTGTGCGCCGAGGTGCTCACCGCCCGGCAATCACGTACAGTCCCTGCAGCCAAGCCAGCGCCAGCCACGGAAAACCTGCCGACGGACGAGGAACTCTCGGCGATGGCAGACCCGTGGCGGCGCTTGCCGACCTGCTCCGCGATCGGGGCCGAGAGCGGGACTCAATCGTCGCTCACGCCCTCAGCTCCGCCCATATGACCGACGACCTCGCCTGGCGCATGCCCGTGCGCGAACTCGAGCGCCATCCCGTGTACGGGCCGCGGCTCGCGGCGAAAGTCGCCGAAATCTGCGGTGATTCACCCGACCGATGGCGGGCGTTCGCCGCAGCATGGGGAACGCAGACACAACTCCTCACCACGACCTTGTTCAAACGGATCGAAGCGGCGCGCGGCGACTAACCCATGAGCTTCCGACTTGTCCGGACATCTTGATCTGAGGCGTCCGAACAACCGGAAGATCGTCCCAGGCCGACGAGTGGCTACCAGTGAACCCAGATGGACGTCCGTGCCAGCATGCCAGACCGCATCCTCCACACTCGATGAACACTGAACGAGACCGGCACCGAGTCGTTCCGGCTGCGCACCACTAAACGCCGCCGCGCCAACCGAGCCAGCTGAAGTGGATTCCCTCGCCAAGCTTGCTACCCCACGTGTCAGTCACGCATGCCGTTTCTCTCAAGCGGATACTGCCAGTCGAGCGGCAAGCGGTCGCTGGGCGGGGTTCCGGCAACCTCGAACAGGGTGCGTTCGTAACGGCCGCCGAAATCGACGCGAGTGATGTCCGACCATGCCCATTTCCGTGAGCGGTCCCACCATTCGGCGTTCGGGTCCACTTCAAGGAGACGAAGCGATCGGCGCCCGAACTTGACCGGAATCCCGATAAAGCAGACATCCGGTTCGCGACCTTCGATGTGAATCGTGATGGTCGGATACTCCCGAGCCGCAGACCGGACCAGCGGGACCAGATCGTCGAGCGAGATCGTTGCGGCGGGCGGCGCCGGTGGCCACTCGTCGTGCAGACGCAGGGCACGCTCAACGAACTCACGGGAACCCCTGCGCGTCTTGACTCGCGCGATATCAGCGATCGGAACGGCCACGAAGCCGTCGACAACGACACTCGCATCCAGGACCGCGACCAGAACCCATCGCTCGCCCACGTCCACGACATAGCCCTCGACGGGGTCCGCGTCACCCAGCACACGCGAAACCCGCACGAGCTCATACGAAGCCTGCGCCCGCTTCAGGCGTTCCACGAACGATCCCACAGCACCGATCATGTCCGACAAACCGCGTCAGGGCGACCTCTTTTCCTGCGGCTGCCCATCACAACGATCCGTTCAGGACACATCACACGGAGAATCACGCAGCCACCCGACTGGGGAATTTCAGAGAGCAGGACTGGCCCTAATCACAGAGCGCCATCAGTCGATCGAGGTCTCGGCCCAGCGTCGAGGTCGAACACCAGCCGATGCGGCGGCCGCCGTCCGCCGTTCGGGTCGATCTGCCATTGCGGGACGTGCAGCTCGAGCGCGTGGCCATGTTCGTCTGCCCACACCAGCGCCGGCAACTCGTGCGGCACTCTTGATCTTGTCCGGAAACGATCGGTCAACGGACAAGGTGTGTCTTCACTCGTGCGGCGGCCAGGTCAGAGTCGGAGAGCTGTTCGCACGAGGTCCGCGACCGGACGGGAACGGCTGTGCGGTGGCCAGGCGATCACCGTGGTGATCGTTGGTGCGTCGGCCACCGGTACGGCGACCACGTCGTCGCGCAGCTGGGAGCGGCAGGAGTCGGGCGACACCATCAAGCTCCGGCCGAGAGAGATCAGCTGCAGGAGCTGGGTGTGGTTCTGGACCTCGGGGCCGGGACCGGCAGGGTAGCTGCCGTCGGGCCGTGGCCAGCGAGGTAGGGGCAGGTCCGGTACGTCGGCCAGGTCATTGAGCGTCAGGTGCTCGCGGGTGGTCAGGACATGCCCGGCCGGGAGGATCGCGACCTGTCCTTCGGTGCGGAGCTCCTCGATGTCGAAGTGTGCCGTGTCGTCGTACGGCTGGTGCAGTATCGCCACATCCGCGCGGCCGGTGCGCAGCAGCCGTGTCTGCTCTCCCGGGCCGCAGAGCGTCACGTCGACGCGGATCGACCCAGGTTCGGCGGCATAGGCGTCGAGCAGTTTCGCCAGCAGCTCGCTGGAGGCGCCGGCTTTGGTGGCCAGGACGATGCTGGGATGGTCGACGGTGGCGTGGGCCGCGCGCCGAGTGCGATGCTCGGTGGCCTCGACCGCGTCCAAAGCCACCCGTGCTTCGTGGAGCATGACCTCGCCGGCCTCGGTCAGCGTCACCGAGCGGCTGGTGCGCTGCAACAGCGCTACGCCCAGGCGGCGTTCGAGTTGACTGATCGCGCGTGACAGCGGTGGCTGCGCCATGCCCAGGCGCTGTGCTGCCCGGCCGAAATGCAACTCCTCCGCGACGGCGACGAAGTACCGCAGCTCCCGGGTCTCCACATCCCCGAGTGTACGCACGGGAGATCACTCATCAATACTGCTGAGGTATCGCCGCTGACCCGGATGGTCTTGGACCTGCCGACCCGCTGATCGCATGATCGATGACATGAGTGAAGCGAAGATCGCCCTGGTCACCGGGGCGAACAAGGGCATCGGGTACGAGATCACCGCCGGCCTGGGAGCGCTGGGCTACCGCGTGGGTGTCGGTGCCCGCGACAAGAACCGGCGGGACGACGCGGTGGCTCGGCTGCGTGACAGCGGCGTCGACGCCTTCGGTGTCCCACTGGACGTCACCGACGACCACAGCGTCTCCACAGCCGCGGAACTGATCGCCCACCACGGCGGACGTCTGGACGCCCTGGTCAACAACGCGGGCATCACCGGCGGCCACCCACAGCAGCCGAGCAGCGTCGATCCGGCCGTGATCCGCACGGTCGTGGAGACCAACGTCATCGGCGTCGTCCGGGTCACCAACGCGATGCTGCCGCTGCTGCGCCGCTCGCCGTCGCCGCGGATCGTGAACATGTCCAGCAGCGTCGGGTCCCTGACCCGCCAGTCCGGCCCCGGCAGTGAGACCACCACCGGCCCGGTCGCGGTCGCCTACGCACCGTCCAAGACGTTCCTGAACGCGGTCACCCTGCAGTACGTGAAGGAACTGGCCGGCACGAACATCCTCATCAACTGCGCGTGCCCGGGCTTCGTCGCCACCGACCTCAACGGATTCCGCGGCATCCGCACCCCGCAGCAGGGCGCGGCGACCGCGATCCGCCTGGCCACCCTGCCCGACGGCGGCCCCACGGGCGGGTTCTTCGAGGACGCCGGCGTCGTCTCCTGGTAGGCCACGCGACCCGTCATCCAGTACCCCCTGAAAGAAAGAAAAACATGAAAATCGCGATCCTCGGCACCGGCAAGGTCGGCTCTGCACTCGGGTCACGGCTGGCGGCTGCCGGTCACCACGTGACCTACGGGTCGCGCACCCGCGCCGGTGAGCCAGGAATAGCCGGTCAGCGCGAGGCCGTCGCCTCCGCCGACGTGGTCATCACCGCCATTCCCGGCACCGCCGTGCTCAGCACTCTGGAAGAGATCGGCGAAGAGGTCCTGGGCGACAAGATCGTGCTCGACCCCTCGGCCGCCTTCACACCGCAGATGACGATGGCCTACCCCGGCGACAGCGTCGCCCGGCAGCTCCAGGCGCGATTCCCGCGAGCACGGGTCGTGAAGGCGCTCAACACCATGAACGTCACCATCATGGTCGACCCGCTCGCCTCGCTACCGCACGCGACTGTCTTCATCAGTGGCGACGACCGCGCGGCCAAGACCGAGGTCACGGCTCTGCTCAACGATCTTGGCTGGTCCGGCGACGGCATCTTCGACCTGGGCGGCGTCGACACCGCGCTGGCCACCGAGCACGTCGCCCCGCTGTTCTTCGCGACCGTCAGGGTCCTGGGCAGCCCCAAGTTCAACATCTCCCTCTCCCGATGACCGACCCGCAGCCGGCTCAGCGGCTGCGGGAGCCGGGCGAGCGCCTCCTCAACACGCCACATCCAGGAGAGTCACCGTGAACACCCCCTTCACCGAAGCCGCCGGCCTGCCCGTCAACGCCGCCCAGCCGGTCGTCACCTTCACCCCCGTGACATTGACCGTTCCCGGCCGGCCCGCGCCGTTGGAGATCAAGGTCTCCGCACCGGTCGGCGGGGAGGGCCTGCCCGTCATCCTGCTGTCCCACGGCCACGGCGCCTCGAACTTCCTCGCCTCGTTCCACGGGTACGGACCCCTCGCGAACTTCTGGGCTGCGCACGGATTCGTCGTCCTGCAACCCACCCACCTGGACTTCCCCGGCCTGGGCCTGCGCGACGACGTCACCGCAGGTGGCCCGCTGTTCTGGCGTTCCCGCGTGGAAGACATGCGCTTCGTCCTCGACCACCTCGACGACATCGAGACGATCGTGCCCGGACTGGCCGGACGGCTGGACCGGACCCGGATCGCAGCGGTGGGCCATTCGCTGGGCGGTCACACCGTCGGCATGCTGTGCGGCATGGCGGTCACCGACCCCCTCGACGGGACCGTCCTCGATTTGCGCGACGACCGTATCGCCGCCGGCGTCATCATGGCCGGCCCCGGCACCGGCGACGGTCTCGCGAGGACGGCCGCCGAACGGTTCCCCGCCCTCACGACCACCAGCTTCACCACGATGACCACACAGGCCCTCGTCGTCGTCGGCAACGAGGACCACAACCCGATGTTCAGCGACCGGCAGGATTGGCGTGCGGACGCGTACCACCGCAGCCCGGGACGGAACAAGACGCTACTCACCCTGCAGGGTGCCGGACACATGCTCGGCGGGGTCTCCGGGTACGACGCCGGCGAAACCACCGACGAGAACCCCGAACGCGTCGCCGCCGTCCGCGCCCTCATCTGGGCCTACCTGCGCAGTGCCCTGAACCCAGGCGACCCGGCCTGGGCCGATGCCGCAGCTGCCCTGGCCGCACAGCCCGCGGCCGCGGGCCGCATCCAGACCAGGAACGACGTCGTCAACTAGCATGCGCCGCCGGCGCAAAGCTCGTCGCCTTCGGCGGCCAGTAACGGCGCGAGCGTGTCGTCGGCCACCACAGCGGCGGCCAGCTCGGCTACGGATTCGAGGACGCCTGGCCGGACCTGGGCCAGCGACCGCGTCTCCCCCAGCGCTTCCGCTTCAGTGTCGCAGGTGAGGAAACCGAACGTCTCCGACGGCGACGGTCCCAGCACCGCCCGCCTCCAAGTGCCGGGATGTCCACCGAGGTCAATGTCACTTCGCCGGCCCCGTGCACTCGCTCGACCACCCAGGACGGCAAGCAGCGACTCCACCCCTGGGTAGTCCGCAGAACCCCCGAAAGGACGGTCACCGACCCGGCGAAGGACAGGTCAGCCGGCGACCTGCCCTGGCTGTGACCTGCCCAAAAGCCGTTTCCCGCCCGCTGAGACACTCGCTCGGCGTGGCCGCTATGGCCCCCGAGCCCATCCCGGGCTTACCGGGAGCCCACCCAAGATCAAATCGAGGCTTGCAAGATCGACAAGCAAGGACATCCCCGCAGGTCAGCGAGGATGTTGATCAAGTGGGCCGCCTGGGGCTCGAACCCAGAACCTACGGTTCAGCCGTCAGGCAATTGCGTCCTCCAGGAACACCGGCCGTCGCCTGTCTTCATCTGCAAACTTAACGAGTGCAAATTTGCGTGGTCTGTGGACTTTTGCCATTTATGATCATTGAATTCCGGGAGTAAACCGGCCGGATGATCTTGCCGCCGTCGAGTCTAGCCAATCTCCTGCGCCCCGTCATCCGTCGTCCGACAGGACCGATGAAGTGCAACACCTGATGCCGCAGTCAGCACCGAACTAGCGTCGTCAACTCGCTGATACCAGACAGTCAGGCATGGTCACATGCCTCCAGAGACGAAGAGGAGTCAGACCCGAACACTCCCCGACGATGCATTCTCCACCGGAAGATCGTCGGCAAACTCGACATCCTTCATATGCAGGAGACCTAGCACGTGCGGCTCGACTCCTACACGCCTAGTGGCGTCTGCAATTGCTTCTCTCGCAAAGGGAAACAGCGCAAATAGAGCCACTTCCTTAACAAAACGATTCACCAGCTCATGCGAGTAGCGAACGCCCTCCGGTTTTTTGAAAAATACTGCAATATCAGCGCGCACCTCAACTTCACTTGAGGTCAATTCAGTTCTTGTTCGCACACCGAGGGTTTCACTTTTCACCTGCACGCGAATTCGCATATCGACAGGGCGATCTTCGGATTCGTCGACCTCCTTGAGCTTGAAGCCGTCCCGAGCACGCGCACTTATCTCGTAACAGCGAACACTCGTCAGATCGACCTCTTCCAGCATTCTAGGAAAATCGTCAACCACATCTTCAGGCACTGCGCGTCTCGCTCCCCTGATCCCACTTGATCACTCGTAAACGCCGATTATCAGATCGAGCCTGATGCACCGTTACAGGAGAGGTGGTACTACGTGCGCGAACGTGCGCAGTCTCTTCCCAGCCCTGGTTGCTCGGTGCAGCCACGGCCATCAGGCGAAGCGAGGCACCGACCGCACGCGCGTAACGCTGGAGTGTAGTCACATGTGGATCTGTCGAAGTTCGCTCAAGATCGGACACAGCCGACTGGGTGGTCCCCATGCTCTTAGCCACCTCAGCCTGGCTGATGTTGTTGTCCTTGCGGAGCTGATACAGGCAGCGCATGAAGTTGGCGAGGTTGGCGTCGTCTTCGCGCGCCGCACCGACCTCAGGGGCGTCTGGATCGATGCCGAGGAGTCTGAGCAAGTCGCCGGCCATGTCATCCTCTTCCACTTGTCGATGCCTGTATTGTGTATCGGCGCAGACCGATATCGCAACAGGCGCGCATATCGTTACATCCTGGCATCCCAGTCAGCGAGACGCTTACGCGCCTTCTTGATCGCTCGGGGTATCGTCCGATCCTTCTTCTGGGCGAAGTGCAAGGCCAGCAGGACTAGACCTCCGTCACGCTTGGTGAAGAAGAGCCGCCACTCGTTGTGTTGAACACTGAGCCTGGCTTCGTACAGGCCGTCGCCGAGGTACTTGACGTCGCGAGGCAGGGTGTTCCCGGTTCGTATGCGCTCCTGGAGGGCGTCTAACTTCGTTGCAAGGTTCACGTCGTGCCCCAGCTCCGACGCAATCTCCCCCAGAACAACCTCTCCGCCACCCGGCGTGGTGTAGTACGCCCACTCGGGCTCTTGCACGCTGCCTCCATGCCGCAGTTCAGTGGCCGAGGCCGTAACCCTACGTTACGAGATATGCGAGGGGAACACGCCAAAACGGTGAAGCCGGGCGCGCAGACAAGTTGACCGAAACCTGTCCTTTTTTTGTCAAGAAGTGGGGGGCCTTACGGCATCTCGTCGACCTGGCGAAGCCCGATCACGTCACGTCAAGGGGGCTTGCACTACCCAACCGCAGCATTCCGCGAGTCCGCCCCCTTGACGTGACGTGATAGCCCTCGGGGAGGTCGACGAGATGCCGTTTGGCCGCACACGGACCGCAAGCTCCGCTCCCAGCCGGCCATCTCGGAGACCTGCCCGTCCGGCGAGGACATCCCTTGATCAGTGAACCTGTTCGCGGCCCCTCCGGCGGGTGGTCGCTGGGCTGCTTTTCCGCGGGCGACCGCCGGGGACCGGGCGCCAGCCCGCACGCCCCGGCGGGGGCTTGCCCGCGGGTCAAACACCGTGCTCAGCGGCCCCGGAGGGGCCGCCTTGAACAAGTAAGGAAACTCTGAACACGGCGTCCGTGGCGACGGGACTCGCGACGCTCAGACGTCGAAGTGGACGACGGCGATCGACTTGTCATCGTGCCGTTTGGCACGTGGAAGGCTTCGGCCCTCGGGATCAACTTCGTGCTCCCAACGGTGGAGGCGCCGCAGCAGCTCGGCAAGCTCGACTGAGGTCCAATCCGCAAAACGGCTCCACTCCCCCGGGTCGACTGCTTCGAGCGGCTCGTATGCGCCATCGGTCGCGGTGATCACCCACGACGCCATGCCGATCGGCAGACTTCGCGTGATGGCATGGTGCGCCGCCGCAGGGTCGGCCTCCGCGATCCAGTAGCCACCGTCGCGATTTCTCCACTCCGCTTGCTGCTCCTGCAGCTCCCGAAGGAGCGCCTTATGGTGGTCGTCGTAACCTCCGCCTGCGGCGAGTCGATCTCGGTAGCGTGTTCGCGGCTCGAGTCCGAGCGCATCCAGGCGTGTGTCACACACTTCGCCCGCCGGGCTCGCAATGAGGTTGTCGCCAAGTACGAGCAAGTCGACGCTCTCGCCAGACTGTCGGACGATGCTGACCGTGCTGGACGGAGCGTTTCCAGCACGTAGGTCTAGGGACTTTGCCGACCACGCGATCGCCTCTTCGAGCAGCTTCACGAGGTCCGCGGCCGGCTGGTCGGCCAGTTCTTCCCGAAGATGGCTGCCTAACGTCTCCGCGTAGACCGCGGCTGGCACAGGAACCGGCTTGAAAGCCGAAGCCCCGTCCAACATGATCAGGGCGTTGTCACTGCTAAAGATCCGATCGTCGCCGCGGCGGCCGCCTGAAAGTTGAGCTGTCGCTAGCTTCACTGAATCACCACTTGAACGGGCCTGCTACGAGCTCACTGGCTGTGATCGTCAACCCCTTGTAGGTTGCCCGAACGATCAACGAGCAACCTTCCGTGCCGGCACTGGCAAAGATCTCGCCGAGGTGGCCGGTCAGGAAGTGCGTAGCACCGAGCGAGCCGATGCCATGAATGCCGGCAATGTGAACGATGACTCGACCGTCGATAACGTGACGGCTGACGTACGCGATGTCCCCATCTTGGCGGTCTACCTCGTCCGCTGGTGAACCAAACCGTTCCCCTGACGCCTCGTGCGTGATCCACCAGCGTCCATCAGCTTCGACCATGCTCAGGGTCGGGTCAGCGTCGAGCAGCGCCGCACCGATAGGCGCCGACTTCGGGCCACAGACGACGATCGCGTCGCCGGCGGGCACTTTCTCAAGGTCAGGTTCGATCTGAAACCGACTGACCGTCAGGGAGAGGTTCCCGAGCAGCAGTTCAAGTTGCTCACCTGTCTGGGCGTCCTCCGCGGCGATCAAGGGCCTCTCACGGTCTGTCGTCTGGTAGCGGTACGGCACACCGATGCTGACCGGCCCAACCCCGAAGAACGCGCGCTCCGGTCGCGGCGCAGAACTTCGAATCTGCGTCACCCGTCCCTTGGTGATCCCGAGCGAAGCGGCGATCTCGGTGTAGCTCAATCCGAGTTGTTGGTGGGCTTCCTCGATGGCTGCCTTGCGCAGGCGGGCAAGTTCTGTCGCGCGCTGCTGGTACACCGTGAGCAGGGAAGATGCGCGCTTGCCGCGCCGCAGGGGGTCGGGGTCCCGCCGGACGCTTTCGAACTCGTCTTCGCTCGCCACCATGAAGAGTTTAGACCCCCTTGACAGGTCTGGCGAGGGGGGCGTACGTTGATGTTTACCCCCACTAAACGACAGCCAACGGAAGAGTTCGCCCAAGGTGTTTAGGGGGTATATACACCCGGCGGACGGATCGGATCGACATGAAGAACATCCCGGTGAACCTGTCGGGCTACCGCCTCACCGTCTCGGAGAACCCCGAGATGAAGACGCGTAAGGAGAACGGCGTCGACACCGTCGTCACCGACCGCGACGGCGTCACCAAGTACACGGTGGCGCTGATGGTGAAGGCCAAGGGCCAGAAGGGCGAGGAGATCCGCGTGACGCTGGACTCCGACCCGGGCGAGGGCTTCTCGGAGGACGAGATGACCCGGGTCGAGCTGATCGACCCGCGGGTAACGCCGTACTCGTTCAAGAACGAGCGGGGCGAGACCGTCTCGGGCGTCGCCTGGGGCGCGGCCGGCATGAAGCCGCTCGTCGCCTGATCACCCTCCACTAGCACAACCACTCCCGCCCGTTCGGGCACGCAATCCTGTTCATTGACAAATGCATAGTGAGCCCAACCATGCCCAAATCACGCCTGTCACGGCTACGCGACGGTGATTTCCGGCCCCATTTCGCCGGAAGTCGCCGGGCATATCCGTCACCGACGAAACGGAGCACACCCATGGACGAGGACGAGTTCTACGCGGCCCAGCTCAGCGCCTGGCCGTGGCTGCACCTCTCCGAGTGAAGGGAAGAAAAATCATGGATTCGAGCACGGTAAGCGCAGCGTTCTCCCGCGAGGTGGACGCGATCGTGGACGCTCTCCGGGCAGCCGCCACCAGGGTGAACGCCCTCAGGACGGACGAATTCGCGGAAGTCGACGGACGTCTTCGCAGCGTGGTGCGCGCACTGTTCACCGAAGCCGGGGCTTTGAAATCGCTCGACTTCATGCAACAGGACGTCTACCAGCCCGAAACAAACGAGTAGGAGAAATCGGAATGCACATCACGCAGATCAAAGGCCTTTCCTCGTACGACCCTCACGGCCCGAAGCGGGGTTCCTGAGACCAAGCACGTGTGTTCCGCGAGTTTCTGGCTTTCCCCCACCCGTATCGCGACCTGCACTGTCTGCGGTCACCAATGGCAAATGTGAGGTACGCCGAATGTCGAATGTCGCAACGCTGACGTTTTACCCCCTGTGGCTGACCCTCGTCGGCTGCCTGGCCCTCGCCAGCCCGCTCGCCGCGGGTGCCGCGCTGCTGCTCGGCTTGGCCGCCATGGTCGGCACCCGGACCCGGCAGAGCGCGTGATGACCGCCGAACCGCTCGACCTGTTCGGCAACGAGCTAGCCACGCCCGTTCCCGTAGAGACTGGCCGGCCGACGGTGAACGACATGGACTTGATCGAAAAGGTGCTCCAGGTTGCCGAGAACACCGGATACGTGCTGGTCGGCCCCGCGGAGCGGGTCTACCGGCTGGTGGCGAACAAGACGATCGAGACCGCCCCCATGGTTGAGGCGGACGCGGTGCACCAACTGCTCGACTCGAAGTGGCTGACGAAAGGAGGCACCCACACCTACACCTGCTACGGGCACTCCGGCCCTGGTAACTCGGTCCTCGTGCCGAAGACGACGAAGAACAAGGCCCGCATGTGGCGGTCCCTCGCGAGCCGCCCGACCACTACCAACCGGCGAAAGGTGAGCTGATGACTTCCCAGACGATCAACAACCACAACAGGGCCAAGTACACCGAGTTCGAGTTCGCCCTCGATCAGGTCCGCGTGGCCTTCGACGAGATCGGCAAACTCGCCAAGGGCCTCAACGAGGGCAAGACGACCGGTGAGCGGTTCGAGGGCTGGCAGGTCCCGAGCAAAACCGAGGTCAAGTCCGCGGTCACCGGAGCGTCCATGGCGCTGGACGAACTGCGCACCGCCGCCACCAAGCGCAAGGCCGAGTTGATCTCCCGGGGCTGGCGGCCCTGATGTCGGACGCCGCCGAAGCCCACATCACTGCGGAACGGTCGGTGTGGACGGGGCAGGTCACCGCCCTGTGTGGCGCGACTGCCGAATACGGCGACTACGACATGTTCTACCTGTTCCCGGTCGGGCCGTTGTGCCCGGAATGTCGACGCATCCGCGACGACCACTGACCCACTGGCCCCGCTGTCCGAAGGAGACATCCGTGAGCACCAACCAGATCGACGCCAAGATCACCGAGTTGGACAAGGCGATGAAGAAGATGCGGGAGGCCATGCTCGCCCTGCCCAACCGACTCGGGGGCTTCGGCAAGCAACACACCGACGCCGCCCGCAAGGTCGCCACCATGATCACCACAGTGGAGGCCGCCCGCCCGCTGTTCGACACCGACCGCCGCCGGCCGAAAGCCCGCCGCTGACCGGCACACACCTGTAACACCCGCTGAGTGACACCGCACCTGGACGTTGTTGGGCCGTGGCCCCACCGTCCAGACGCGTGCGCAGGGCCACGGCCCGGGACGTCCCCAAATCACGGAGACGACCCCCATGGCACGCAAGAACAAGACCACCACGACCCGCCCGGGTGTCCACAAGACCCGGCCCGAGAAGAAGGTAGCGCTGTGGCTGGCCCGCCACCCCGGCGTCCTGGCCACCCCGACCGCCGTCACCACGAGCCTGATCGAGCTGGGACCGATCACCACGGGCAGCATCGCCAGCGGGCTGCTCGCCGCCGGGGCCGGCTGGTACCGCGCTCACCCCGATAGCTTCTCCCGGATCGCATCCCCGCGGATCCGCGCGTTCCGTCGCCGCTGGACCCGCTACATCGGCCGGTCCTGGCGAGACTCGCTGGACCACTGCGGCCTGACCGTCCAGCACCGCCGCACCGGCGAACTCCTGGTGCCGCGCCTGGCGAAGGTGTACTCGCCCACCCCGTCGATCGACGTCCTGCGCGTGGTGATCCGCAAGGGCCAGTCCCTGACCACCTTCCGCAACGCACAGGAAGAACTGGCGTCCGCGCTCGGGGCCGACGTGATCGCGATCGAGAAGACCAAGCCCCGCGTCCTGACCATCACCCTCGTGCACGGCAACCCGTTCGACGGCGTCGTCCCGCCGGCGGAGATCCCCGGCGACGTCGAGGAGGTCGACCTGACCGCCATCGAACTCGGGGACGACGAGTACGGGCGGGTGTGGACCGAACCCCTGCTCGGACAGCACTGGCTGATCGCCGGCGCGACCGGGTCGGGCAAAGGATCGCTGTTGTGGAACCCACTGCGGGCAATGGGACCGGCCATCCGTGACGGCGTCGTCCGACTGTGGGTGATCGACCCCAAGGGCGGCATGGAAACCGAACGCGGCAAGCCGCTGTTCCACCGCTACGCCACCTCCGCCGACGAGGACACCGAGTACGACCCCGACGGCGACGGCCCCGAAGACGTCGACGCGATGCTCGGGCTGCTGTACGGGTTCCGCGACGAGATGAAAGCTCGCCAGGAACTGCTGCGCAGTGAGGGCAAGCGCAAGTTCACCCCGTCGACCGAGACCCCGTTCGAGGTGCTCGTGATCGACGAACTCGCGATGCTTACCGCGCTCGGGGGCCGACGCGCCACGCTGATGGCGGTCAACAAGGTCTTGGCCGAGATCCTCACCCAGGGCCGCGCCCCGGGCTACTCGGTGATGGCGTTCGTCCAGGAACCCACCAAGGACATCGTCCCGGTCCGGGACCTGTTCACCCGCCGGTTCTGCCTACGCATCGGATCCGCGGCCTACGTCGACATGGTGCTCGGGGAAGCCGCCCGCGAACGCGGCGGACTGGCTGACGAGATCCCCGAAACCGAATGCGAAGGCATCGGCTACCGCACCTCGGAGAAGTCCCGCCAGCCGATCCGGGTCCGCGCCGGCTACAGCGACGACGAGGACATCGACGAACTCGTCACCCTGTGCAGCCCGCGCCACCCCGGAGACCAGGACGGCCCCGCCCTCTACGCCATCCCCGCCTGAACCCTCCCGAAAGGACCCGATCATGACTGCTGCGCTCGTTCCGCTAACCGGGGTCGCCAAGCTCGCCGCGGTCGCCGTCGCCTACGTCCGCGACACCCCCGCCCCCGAACCGGTCCATCTCTCCCTCGACCCCGGTTTTCACCGGGTCGACGTTCAGCCGGACATCCCCCGGGCCGACCCGGTCGGTGTGCTCGGGGCGCTGCTGATCTGGACGCACCGGCTCACCGGCGTCACCGGCGAGTGGTGGCACACCCCCGGTGGCGAGCTCCACATCACCCTCACCGGTCGCGGCCCGTGCGGAGTCTCCTTCCTCGTCTACAGCTCGATCCCCTACCGCACCGCCCGCCGGCACGTCGCCCTCGCCGCCAGCGCCCGTGAATCCGTCACCCCGGACGAGCTGTACCGGCTCGCCCTCGAACTCCGCAAAGGACAGACCAAATGATCACGCTCAAGTTCCTCGGCACCTGGCTCAAGATCACCGGCCTGGCCGTGCTCGCCTTCATCGTGCAGGCGGTGTTCCTCACCGGCCCGCTGTGGCACCTCATCGCCACGCTCGCGATCGCCTTGGTCTACCTCGGACTCAGTACTGCGTTGTGGCGCGAATGGGCGGCCATCCGCCGCGGTGACGGCGCCTACAGCTACCAGTACATCCACTTCACCCGCGACGAATAGTCGGCTATGTCGACTCCCCTGGAAGACCTCTTCGACGAGGCACTGGACCACCTCGACACCGCCATGACCCTTCTCGGCACGCACCACGTCACCCGGGCCACCTGCCCGGACGGTATCCCGCCCGCCTTCTGGGACGACTACATCACCCGGATGCGGACCGCGATGACGAAAGCCAACGTAGCGACGAGCGAGGCAGTCAAAACCCTTCAAAACTTCGAGTCCGAAGCCGACGTGTACGTCCTCGCTCACCGCTACCACCACCAGTGAACAGGAGAACCATCGAATGGAGGGACACGCAACCACACCGGCCCCGATTCCGTCTCCCGGTGCCGACGTCTGGCACTCCGCAGTGTCCACTCTGGAAGACGGACTCGGGATCTACCCGCTCGGCTCCCTGGACGGGGTGCGGTTCTGCCGGGCCACTGTGGACAACACCGCGGTGTCCGGTACCGCCACCAATGTGCTGCTGCGCGTCACCCGCACCATCCCCGGCCGCGGTCTCCAGTCCTGGGAGATCTCTATGCCGCCGGCGTTCGCTCGCTACCTCGCCGCCGCCCTGGACGCCCACGCCCGCTACATCCAAACCGCACCGGAAGGAACACGCTGATGCGTGCCCCCACGCTCAAGCTGACCGCACTCGCCCGCTTACAGGACGAGGTCGACGCGCAAGCCCGGAAGGTGTTTAACCCGGACGGGACCCGCAACCGTCAAGTTTTGCTCGAACTCTCCGACCTGGCCAGCGAAATCGTCCGCATCTGCGAGGAGGGATCAGCGGAGATGTGTCGGTTGGCCAACGCGGCCTATGACCTGGCCATGACCAAGTAGCACCGATCGGCATGTGTGGAGTCCTCGTGACGCTCCGTTGGCCGAGATCTCCGCCGTGCCACGCGCGCCCCGCGTGTCCTCTTGGCCCCCTCTGCTCGTCCGACTTCCCCGCCACCCTCGATCGCGGCCTGACCACAAAGGAATGATTATGTCCGAATTGGACTTCAACTCCTTCACCACGAACGCCCGCCCGCTCGTCAACGAGTTCTTCGACCTGCACCGACGCGAACAGGCCAAGCGCAACGGAGAGATGTGGTTCCAGCACGAAGAACTGGCGGACATGTCCGATGAGATCGCCAAGTGGTTCGAGTTCTACATGGAGGTCTTCCGCCGCAACGCCACGCGCTTCCGCACCGGCCACAACTGACACCCCGGAAAGGATGCCCCGCCATGATCATCGACAAGCTGACCGCGGCCCTGCGCGTGCTGATCACCGTGGCACTCGGTGGCATCGGCGGGGCCGCCGGCTTCACCCACACCCACGACTGGGCCATCCACCACGGACAACACGGCTGGCTCGCCTGGGCCGACGCCGTGGTCATCGAATGCCTCGCCATCGTCGCCGGCTTCGAAGTCGCCCGCGACCACCACCGCGGCACCACCCGCCGCATCACCTTCCCCCTCGTCGTCCTCGTCGCGGCCCTCGGGGTCCAGATGGCCGCACAGGTTGCCCTCGCCGAACCCAGCCCCGCCGGCTGGCTCGTGGCCGCCATGCCCGCCCTCGGGTTCCTCGTGGTCGTCAAGCTCCTCATGCGCCGCACCCTCGAACCCACTCCGGCACCCGTCACCACCACAGCGCCGGAACCGACCCCCGCCGCCCCTGAGCCGGCGACTCCGGCACGTCCAGCCCCGCCACGAGGGAAGGTGCTCGGGAAGCTCCCCGCCGGCATCCGCGACACCATCACGGCCACCACCGCCGACGTCCACGCGGCCGGCCGCCAGGTCACCGCCGACGACCTATCCGCCCGGGTCGCCCTCCCCGACGCCATGCTCACCGCCCTGGTAGACGAGCTGAACACCACCGTCAACCACCACCCGGTCACCGCCTGACCGCTACCTGCACGACACCGCACCTTCGCCGGGCCACCCCACGAGCTGCACCGGGGTGGCCCGGCCTCGTGGTGCCCGCACGAAAGAGGCCAGCATGATCACCGAGCACGACGGGTCCTCACTGGCTACCCGCATCACCACCCACCTCGCCCGCCCCGACATCCGCGCCATCCGCGCTCGCGCCGAAGCCACCGGCGGATGCCTCCAACCCGTTCACCTCACCGGCCACCGCACCATCACCGACCGCACCACCGGCCGGATCCTCGACCGCACCGCCGGCGTCGTCTACGCCCCGTGCGGCAACCGCCGCGAGTCGGTATGCCCGGCCTGCTCCGACCGCTACGCCGCGGACGCCTTCCACCTCATCCGCGCCGGCATGACCGGCGGCAAAACCATCCCCGAGACCGTCGCCAACCGGCCCCGCCTGTTCCTCACCCTCACCGCACCCAGCTTCGGCCCCGTCCACTCCCGCCGCACCACCCGGACTGGCCGCCGCATCCCCTGCGCCTGCGGAGAGCACCACCACGAGGCAGACACCCGCGTGGGGACCGCACTGAACCCGGAAACCTACGACTACCGCGGGGCGGTGCTGTGGCAGGGCAACGCCGGGGACCTGTGGCACGCCTTCACCGTCCGCCTGCGCCGGGAGATCGCCACCGCCGCCGGCTACCGCGCCAAAGACTTCCCCGCCATCGCTCGGCTGTCCTACGCCAAGGTCGCCGAATACCAGCGACGCGGCCTCATCCACTTCCACGCCGTCATCCGCCTGGACGGCCCCGACGGGCCTCACGACCCCGCACCCGGGTGGGCCGACAACCGGTTCCTCGAACGCGCCGTCCGTGCCGCCGCCGCGCACACCCGCCTTACCCGCCACTACATGATCGACAAGGTCATCGGCCAGCACACCTTCACCTGGGGCAAACAGGTCGACGTCCGTCCTATCCGCCCCGCGCACGCCGTGGCCATCGAAGACGACGGCGAGATCTCCGACCGCGCCCTCGCCGGGTATATCGCCAAGTACGCCACCAAGGGCACGTCCACCAGCGAAGTCCCTGACCGACCCGTCCGGTCCGAACTCGCCATCGCTGCGCTCGACGTCCACCCGCACCACCGGCGCATGATCACCACTGCATGGGATCTCGGGGGCAACGGCGACCTGGCGTTCCTGCGCAAGTGGGCGCACATGCTCGGGTTCCGTGGCCACTTCCTCACCAAGTCACAGCGCTACTCGATCACCTTCACCGCCCTGCGCGGGGACCGCCGTACCCACCAGCACCTGGCCACCCTCGAAGCCGCCGGCACCCACCCCGACGCCGTGCTCGTGGTCAACCACTGGGCCTACACCGGCAACGGCTACCGCCACCACGAAGAACGCGAGATCGCCGAAGCCATCTACGAAGGAAAACGCCAGCAACGCAAGGAAAAACTCACCACGGAGGTACAGCAATGAGCACCCGCCTGATGTCCATTGAGGACCTGTCCACTCACCTCGGAGTCCCGATCAACACCCTCTACAAGTGGCGCACCAAGGGCTACGGCCCCGCCGGCCGCCGTGTCGGCAAGTACGTCCGCTACCGCCCCGAGGACGTCGACGCCTGGATCGAAGCCCAGGGCACCGCCTGATGGGCCGCCCACCTCTGCCGATCGGTACCCACGGCAAGATCCGCACCACCGAGGAGGCTCCGGGGAGCTTCCGCGCTCGGTGCCTCTACCGCGACTTCGACGGCAAGACGTACGAGGTCGCACGATTCGGCTCGACCGCCACGAAAGCGGAGATCCGGCTAAAGGAAGCCATTCGCGACTGGGTAGCCCCGGTAGACGCCAAGCAGGAAGTCACCTCGGAGACCAGGCTGACCGAAGTCGGACGGAAGTGGCTTCTCGAACTCGAAAAGGATGCCGAGAAGAACTACAAGAGCTGGGGCACGATCGATACCTACCGGAACCGGTTCGAGACGATCGTCGTGCCGGCTGTTGGCGAGTTGCGGATGCGGGAGGTTGACAACCCGAAGGTGGGCGTGCCGGCGTTCGACCGCCTGTGTCGGCGCGTCCGCGACGAGTCCAGCATCAGCTCAGCGAAGACGGTTCGCGCCATCCTGTCTGGGCTCTCAGCGTTCGCCGTCCGCCAGGGCGCCCTGGACTCGAACCCCGTACGGGAGATCGGCCGCTTGGAGAGCAAGAAGGCCAAGCACCAACGCGCGAAGCCCCGGGCTCTCACCGCCGACGAGGCGATCGACTTGCTGAGCAAGCTGGACACCGACCAATCGGCCATTGCGGACGACCTGCCGGACCTGGCGCGTTTGTTCCTCGCCACGGGCGAACGGACCGGCGAAGGGCTCGCGGCGCACTGGCCGGACTTCGACGAGGAACGCCGATTGCTGGTCATGGCCGGGAACGTCATTCGCGCGAAGGGCCGCGGCAAAGTCCTCAACCGCGGCAAGACCCTGAACGCGGACCGCGACATCCCCTTGCCGGACTGGTGCGTTGCGATGCTGGTTCAGCGCCGGGCGTCCGCGAAGAACCTCACTGGACCGATCTTCCCCAGCAGCACCGGCACGGTCCGCGAAGCGTCCAACGTGCGCAACCGCGCCTGGCGCCCGTTCGTTGTTCGCGCCGGCTACGAGTGGGTGACCTTCCGGACCTTCCGCAAGACCGTCGCCACCCTGCTCGACGACGCCGGCCTGACCGCTCGTCAGATCGCGGACATCCTCGGGCACGCGCACCCGTCGATGACTCAGGACGTGTACATGGGGCGCGGGACGGCCAGCCGTCGCGGTGCGGATGCGCTCGGATCAAGCCTGGGGCCAGGCCAGTAAACCGGGTGTATTCCGGCCGGATGATCTTGGCTTGATCGAGCACAAGCCTCTGACCTGGGCTTTAAGTGGGCCGCCTGGGGCTCGAACCCAGAACCTACGGATTAAAAGTCCGCAGCTCTACCAATTGAGCTAACGGCCCGCGCGCCCAGTCTAGCCAGGCCCCGGTCTGCCGCTTGCACGCCGGGCCCGGCTGAGGCTTTGGCGGAGGTCAAGACTGGTTCTGCACTGGTCGGCTGGTCATGATGCCCCCATGCCAGGTTCGCTGCTGATCCTCACCGGGCCGCCCGGTGCCGGGGAAGTCGACCGTTGCGCGGATCGTCGCCGAAGGGGCGTCGCGGCCTACCGTGCACCTGCACACCGACAGCTTCTACGTCTGGATCCGGACCGGGTTCGTGGCGCCGTACCTGCCCGAGGCCGCGCGGCAGAACGACGTCGTGCTCGATGGTGTCGTCGGGCCGTGGGCGCTGCAGCCGTTCCGGGACGCTGCGAAGCGCGACGGTCTGGACCTCTTCCACGTCGTGCTCCGGCCGAGCCTCGACGTCACCCTCGCGCGGGGGACCGCCCGCGAGACGGCGAAACTCACCGAGGTGACGGCGCTGCCGGGGATGCATGCCGCGTTCGCGAGGCTCGGTGAGCTGGAACGGCACGTCATGGACACGACGGAGCAAACCGTCGAAGAGACCGCCGACGCGGTGCGTCGCCGGGCGTGCTCGGCGGTCTTCGCACTGTGATGCTCTTTGGACGAACGCACGGGGCCCGGCCGGGCCCCGTGCGTCACGCCATCAGCACTGGACGAACAGGCCCGTGTAGGCCGTGCACTTCTTCGACGCCTTGTCGTTCGCCGCCTCCGGGTCGGCCGGCGTGCTCGCCGCTCGCTGGGCCGTGGCCGTGAACGCGCCCCAGGCGAAGAAGCCGCCCTCGGACGTGAACTTCGCCGTGGCCGAGGCACCGGACGCCAGGGTGCCGATTGCGCAGGTCAGGGTCGCTCCCGAGCGGGTGCACCCGGTCATCGAGGCGATCGTGCGGCCCGAACCCGGGTTCGCTGTCACGCTGACGCCGGTCGCGGTGGCCGGGCCGGTGTTCGACACCTTGATCACGTAGTCGACGCGGGCGACCAGGCCGGCGCGCGGGGTCGCGGTCAGCGCGACCTTGACGTCGGCCTCGTCCGGCGGGGCGATCGTGACGACCGGGCCGTCCTCGACGCCGAACGCGTAGTTGTCGCCGGCGAACTGGTGCTGGAGCGTGAACTCGCCGGGCTGGACGTCGTCCTTGACGCGCAAGGTGAACGTCACCGTCCGGCTCTCACCCGCGCCGACGTCGCCGACGCCGCCGCGGAAGCTGCTGAGGTACGGCGCGCACGGCGCGATCGCCCCGGTGCACGACACCAGGTCCACCACGTCGGCGATCGGCTTTTCCTTGACGTACAGCGCCGCCTTTGCGCCCGTGACCGTGAAGTCCGTCGGGTTGGACAGCTGCTCCGTGACCGTGAACGTGACGCCCGCGCGCACGGTGGTCGCGCTGACGTCGATCGTGCTCGCTGGCGCTGCCGCTGTTGCGACGGCGGGGGCCGTGCACAGGACCGCGGTCGTCAGCGCCGCCAGAACAGCGGCTCTTCGTCCGGTTCGCTGCATATGGGTGATCTCCTGGTTCCGAACCGAGGGTTGCCGCTCCGACCGGTGGGGCTGGCGTGCGCAGCAGGGGTGACGAAGATCAGATCGGTGCTCCCGAAGATTCGTTACCGGGTTCGTCAAACCGTGCCTGAACTGGGCTTTCGCCGCGGTTGCCCGGTCACCGATCACCCCGGCGAACCGAAATTGTCGGACCCCCGTGGCACGCTCCGCACATGACCGAACACACCACCCCGGTGGCGGCTCCGCCCCGCTTGACCGGCCCCAGGATCGACCCGGCGCCGGTTGCGGACGAGCGCCAAGCTCTCACCGAGAGCCTCGACTACTACCGGCGCACCTTCGAGCTGAAGTGCGCCGGTCTGGACCCCGGACAGCTGTCGGAACGCTCGGTACCACCGTCGACGCTGACCCTGCACGGACTGCTCCGGCACCTCACGGGCTGCGAACGCTGGTGGTTCCGGATCCAGTTCGCGGGCGAGGACATCCCGAACCTCTACTACTCCGACGACGACCCGGAGCAGGACTTCACGGACCTGGGGGGTGATGTCGACGAGGCGTTCTCGTTGTGGCACGCCGAATGTGCGCGCTCCCGCGAGATCGTCGCGGCCGGGTCGCTGGAGCAGACCGGCACTCGCCGCAGCACCGGCGAACCGTTCACCCTGCGCTGGCTGATGCTGCGGATGATCGGCGAGTACGCGCGCCACATCGGCCAGGCCGACCTGGTCCGGGAGCGGATCGACGGCGAGACCGGCGAATGACGGCTCAGGCGGCTGTGGTCCGGCGGCGGAAGCGGAAGAGGAGGGTGCCCGCGAACGGAATGACGATCCAGCACGCATAGGCCCAGTGCGTGAAGAAGGCGACCGGGATCGAGACGGCGAAAGCGGTGACCATCGTGCCGATCCCGCGGTAGATCGCGCCGAAGAGCTCCGGCGGGGTGTCCGCGCGGTAGAGGTGGTTCCGCTGGATCTGCACGGCCATGAGGAGGAACAGCGTCAGTGCGATGACCTGCACGAGCGAGTAGAAGACGAAGCGGAATTCGAAGCCGCCGTCCTCGGCGATCACCTTCGTGGCGAAAGGCATGATCACCTGCATGAGGAGCCAGCCGAACGTGAGCCGGGCGAGCCCGCCGCCCAGCGTGGTGACGTAGGTGAACAGGCGGTGGTGGGCGCGCCAGTGTCCGCCGATCACGACGAAGCTGATCAGGAAGGAGATGTATTCGGACCGATGATGACCGAGTGACCGCAGCAGTTCGGCGCTGGTGGCGCCCTCCGGCAGCGGCAGCTCGAGCGCGAGCAACGTGATCGCGATGGCGACGACGGCGTCCGAGAAGAAGGTCAGCCGCTCGGCGGCGAGTGCCCGGGTTTCGAAGCCTGCGGTGTCCTCGGCGGGCGGGGCGCTGGTCATGGCTGGTGAGCGTGCCAGACCCCGGTTGTGCGGCCGCCGCCGAGGTCGGTCGCGTGCGATGCTGACGCCATGACCGTCGACCCCGATTGCGGGCTCCTGTCCCCGGTGCGAGCCGGTACGCCGGCCGAAGCGTCGACCGGAGACGAGGCCTGGTTGCGCGCGATGCTCGACGCCGAGGCAGCGCTCGCGAGGGCGCAGGCGCGGCTCGGGACGGTGCCGCCGGAGGCCGCGGACGCGATCACCGAAGCCGCGCGCAGTGCGCGGATCGACGTCGTCGAGCTGGCGCGCGGGGCGCGGGCGACCGCGAACCCGGTCGTCGGCCTGGTGAAGGCGCTGACGTCGGCTGTCGGCGAGATCGCGCCCGGTGCCGCCGAGTACGTGCACCGCGGCTCGACCAGCCAGGACATCTTCGACACCGCGATGATGCTGGTCGCCGACCGGACACTGCGGCCGCTCGCCGCCGACCTCGACGCCACCGCCGAGGCGCTGGCCGGGCTGGCACGCGCGCACCGGGACACGACCATGGCCGGGCGGACGCTGACGGCGCACGCGGTGCCGACGACGTTCGGGCTCAAGGCCGCGGGCTGGCGGCAGCTGGTGCTGGACGCGGCCGTCCGCATCCGGCGCGTGCTGGACGGCGGGCTGCCGGTGTCGCTGGGCGGAGCGGCCGGGACGCTGGCGGCGTACGTCGAGTACGCACGCCTCGCCGGCGAGGTGGGTGGCGGCCGGGCTGAGGCGGCCCAGGGTGGGACGGCCCAGGGTGGGGCGGACGACGGCCAGGGGCGAGTGGGCCAGGGCGGGACGGGCGGGGGCGGGGGCGGGGGCGGGGGCGGGGGCCATGCCAGCACATCCGCCGCGGACCTCGCCAACCCGGGAACGCCTCGGGACGCGGACGTCGGCACCTACGCGGAACGGCTGACCGCTGCGTTCGCCGAGGAGATCGGGCTGGCCGCGCCGGTGCTGCCGTGGCACGCGCTGCGGACGCCCGTCGCGGACCTCGCCGGTGCGCTCGCGTTCACCGCCGGGGCGCTGGGGAAGCTGGCCGTCGATGTCGAGACGCTCAGCCGGACCGAACTGGGCGAGGTCGTCGAACCGGCCGCCGATGGGCGGGGCGGTTCCTCGGCGATGCCGCACAAAAGGAACCCGGTGCTCGCGACGCTGATCCGGTCGGCAGCGCTGCAGGTGCCGGTGCTGGCTGCGGGCGTCACGCAGTCGATGCTCGCCGAGGACGAGCGGTCGGCCGGGGTCTGGCACGCCGAGTGGCAATTGGTCCGCGAGTGCCTCCGGCTGACCGGCGGCGCCGCGCGCACCGCCGCCGAACTGGCGCGCGGGCTCACCGCGGAGCCCGGGCGGATGCGGGCGAACCTGGGGTCGACGCACGGGCTGATCGTCTCCGAACGGCTGGCTGCCGTGCTCGCGCCGCTGCTCGGGAAGGCGACGGCCAAGGACCTGCTTGGCGAGGCGTCCCGGCGGGCGGTGCGCGAAGACCGGCCGCTCCGGGACGTGCTGGCCGAGCTGCCCGCCGTCACCGACGTGCTGACCTCGGCGGCGCTGGACGAGCTGCTCGACCCCGACGGCTACACCGGTGCGGCGGCCGCCCTGGTCGACCGCGCCCTCGGCGAGCCGGGCACAAGCGCTTCGGAGTAACAGTGCGCCACCACGTCCGGGCGGGTCGGGCCGCCGAGCTGGGCCGGAGGCGAACCGACGCAGAGGCGGGCGAGGCCGGGCCGGGCGCACAGGCAATAGCGCGAAGAGCGGCCGCGCGACGGCTGGTCTGTCGACCCTGCCCCGGCCCGTCTCCGACTCCGGCGAAAATTCTTTGAACCGTCTTCGCCGAGTGTCCGTGTAGTGGGTATCAGACAGCCGCACCGAGCGGCGGGAAAACCCAACGGACACAAGGGAGAACTTCCATGCTTCGCACGCGCATCGCCGTCTCCGTCGCCGCGGCGGCAGCCGGGCTGGCAGTGCTCACCGCTTGCTCGGGTGTCGAGACTGCACAGCCGGTTGTCGCTCCTGCAGCGGCAGGTGGCAATGGTGGCGGTCAAGCCGCCAACGGCCAGGTGGGCAACGCCGCTCCGGCGTCGAACGAATCCAAACTGGTCGTCGCCGACGTCGCTGACGTCGGGCAGGTGCTCACCGACCAGAACGGCATGACCCTCTACCGGTTCGACAAGGACACGGCGAAGCCGCCGAAGTCCAACTGCGACGGTGACTGCGCCAAGGCCTGGCCGCCGCTGCTGTCCACCGGGGACGTTCAAGTCCAAGGTGTCGACAAGAACAACGTCGGGAAGGTGACGCGCTCCGACGGCACCGAGCAGGTCACCGTCGGCGGGTGGGCGCTCTACCGCTACGCCAAGGACACCAAGCCCGGCGACGCGACCGGCCAGGGCGTCGGTGGTGCCTGGTACGCGGCGAACGCCAAGGGCGGCAAGGCCGGGCAGGCCGCGGCCGCATCCGGCGCCGTCAAGCTCAGCGCCAGCAAGATCGACGGCCTCGGCGACGCGATCGTCGACCAGAACGGGATGACCGTCTACCTGTTCACCAAGGACACCAAGAAGGCCAAGACGTCCGCCTGCAACGGTGACTGCGCCAAGACCTGGCCTGCGGTGCTCTCCGGCAACGGCAAGGTCGAACTGCAGGGCATCGACTCGAAGCTGCTCGGCAGCATCAAGCGTCAGGACGGCAGCGAGCAGGTCACCATCGGTGGCTGGCCGATCTACACCTTCTCGAAGGACCTGAAGCCGGGTGACGCGAACGGCATGGGCGTCAACGGCACCTGGTTCGTCATCGAGCCCAACGGCTGCAAGGTCGGTACCACTCCCAGCGCCACCGCCAGCCAGGCTCCGGCGGCCGACAGCGGTGCTGGGAGCAGCACCAACGACTCCTCGGGTGGTACCGGCACCACCTACTGAACCACCCCGAACTCCCTAGTGGGCGAGGCCCGGCGGACGCTCTTCACGAGTGACCTCCGGGCCTCGCTCCTTGTGGTCACGACGCAGGAACGACCGGCGGCGCGGTTCGTCGGTGACGCGGTCGGTGCGGTCGATGACGTCGGTGCGGTCGGTGCGGTGCTCGACCACCGTCGGCTCGTCGGCCGTCTCGTCCTCGGGCAGCAGAATGGTGCGGCGGGCCGGCAGGACCGCGATCAGCAGACCGAGCGCGGCGACGCCGAGGTGCAGCCACGTGTCGGCGGGCCCGAGGTCCATCGGGTTGCCGGCGTTGGCGAAGGGGTTGGTGGAAATGAGGCCGTCGATCATCAGGCCCCACACGAACAGCAGGCCGTAGCCGATGAACAGCAGCCAGCCGAACGTCCGTGCGCGGCCCGAGCCGAAGGCCAGCAGCAAGCCGATCACGCCGGTCACGACGCGGACCAGGCTCATGAGCGGGTTGCCGGAGAACCGCCAGAACCCGGCGTCGTTGTGGCCGGCGAAGTTGCCGAAGCCGGTCCTGGTGAATCCGATGATGCCGACGACGAGGAACGCGATCCCGGCCAGTCCGGCCAGCACCTGCGCCGGCTGCAGGCCTCGGACCCGGATGCGTGCGCCTTTCGCGTGAACCATGACTCCAGTCCTTCCCAGCGGGTGGTGACGACCGTCACCGCCCTCAGGTACCCCGCGACCACGGTGAGCGAAACGATGGTGCTTGCCCGCAGGACGGCCGGGCGTTCCCGAATGCGGCCCTCTTCGAGAGCTATCCCACAAGTCGACCCGTTCGAGCGAACACCGCACGGCCTTCCCGGCAATCCGGATCATGCGCAAGCTGAGCGGCATCTTCCTGGTGGGGCTGTGCCTGGGGGCGATCGGCGCGGTGGTGGTGACGGCGAGCCACACCACTTCCGCGGCGTCCGAGCCGATCGCGGTCACCGAGCCCGTGACGACGATCACCGCAGCGCCGGGTTCGCCAACCGGGGAACCGGCACCGGAGGCCACGCCGACGCCGGCGCCCAAGGCCGGCCCGGCGCCCGTCAAGGTGGACGCCGGCACGCTGGACGGGCTGGTGCACGGCGGCGAGGTCAGCGCCGTCGTGTTCGACCGGCAGCGCGGCGCGGCGACCGTCTCGGTGCACGCCGATCGCCAGTACACCTCCGCGTCGCTCGTGAAGCTGCTCATCGCCCTTTCCGTGCTCCAGCAGAACGGTCCCGTGGCGGACGTGCAGCGGATGCTGTCCCGCAGCGACGACGAGCTCGCGAGCCGGTTCTGGGCGGACTACGGCGGGCCGTCGATCGTCACGCGCTGGGCCGCGAAGCTGCATCTCACCGGCACCCGGCCGCCGTCGGATCCGGGCCGCTGGGGCGACACGAGCATCACCGCGGCGGACGTCGTGCGGATCTACCAGTACCTGGTGGCCCACGGGCCGAGCGCGATCATGAGCGCGCTGCGCGGTGCGACCGAGCGGGGATCCGACGGGTTCCGGCAGTACTTCGGCATTCCCGACGCCACCGACGGGCGCGCGTGGGCGGTGAAGCAGGGCTGGTCGTGCTGCCGGCCGACGCGGACGCTGCACACCTCGGGCGTGGTCGGCGAGGACAGCCGCTACATCGTGGTGGTGCTGACCGAGCACCCCGCCAGGGTCGACTACGCGACGGCGTCGAAGCGGGTCACGGACATCGTCTCGACGCTGCTCGGTTGAGCGGCCTACTGGTCGGTGTCGGCCAGTGCGCCGTGCGCGCCGGAGCGCGGCAGCGGCCACGGCAGCACGCCGCCGGTGGTTTCCAGCTGCCGGACGGCGGGGGACGTTCCCGTCGTGTGGGCGCCGATCCACGTCAGGACATCCGGGAGCTGCGACTTGAACGTGTTCATGTTGTGCCCCGCGTCGGGGATCCGCCACGAGGAGAACTGGATCGGCGGCCGGGCCGCCGCGCGGATCTGGTCGATCGCGAAGCTCTCGTAGCTTTCCTTGTCCCCCGAGATCGCCAGGATCTCCACCGGCGCCGGGTGCAGGCGCACGTTGAGCCGGACGTTGTTGGCGTCGTTGATGTCCTGGCGGCCGTGGAAGAGGTCCTCGGTCTCCGCGTCGATCTGTGCCTTGTCGTAGCCGCTGACGCTGACCGCCTGGCCGTACCACTGGGGGTGGCGGGTCACCAAGTTCATCGCGCAGTACCCGCCGGACGACCAGCCCGCGATCGTCCACGACCGCCGGTTCGCCGCGACGCCGAGCCGCTGCAGCGCCCAGTCACGCAGGTCCGCCGACAGGTACGTGTCGTTCGCGGTGCCGTTGACCTCGTCGACGCATTCCGTGTCGTGGCCGACCTTCGGGATGCCGGAGGGGTCCGGGACGATCACCACCGTCGGCGGCAGGACGTGCTTGGCGATCGCCGCGTCGAGCTGCTCGGGCAAGTGGTAGCCACCGGTCACGACCTCGGGGCCGGACGGGTAGTTGGGGATCCACTCGATCGCCGGGAAGCGCAGATCCTTGAACGACGCATCGAAGTACTGCGGCGGCAGGTAGACCGTGACGTCGCGGGTGAGCTTCGTGCGCCGTCCGGAAACCTTCATGTGGACGATGGTGCCCTTGCCCTCGCGGGCGTGCACGACCCCGGTGTCACGCAGCTTTTCGAGGTCCTCGCCGTTTTGCGCCGCTTCGGCGTCAGTCCCCTGCCCCGAATAGGCGCCGGTGCCGATCAGCGAGCCGACCGTCGGGAAGAACCCGCCGATCATGTTGCCCCCCATGGCGGTGCTGAGCACGACCAGGACGACGGCGAGCAGGATCGTGGCGCTGCGCCACAGCCGTTTGCGCTTCCACCGGTCCCAGAACCACGGGACCGCGATGATCGCGAGCAACGCCAGCACGACCACGACGATCATGTTGACCGGCGAGTCGAGCCGGATGCTGCTCAGGTGCATGGCAACGGTCCTTCCAAGCGGGCAGAAATGCGCGCCCGGATGGCGGGAGCCGCACATATATCACGTTTGGGCCCCCTCGCACGTTGCGGCCCTGTGAGCTCCGTCATAGAGCCGCAACGTGCGGTGCACTCAGCGTTTTCTCAGTTATTTGGCGAAAGCGCCCGACAGCACCGTGACGGCCTGGGTGATCGCAGCCTCGGCCGCGTGGGTCTCGCGGAGCGCGTTGACCATCACGAAGTCGTGGATGATCCCCTGGTAGCGCACGGCGGTGACGGGCACACCGGCCTGACGCAGCTTCGCCGCGTACGCCTCACCTTCGTCGCGGAGCACGTCGGCTTCGCCGGTGATCACCAGGGCCGGCGGCAGCCCGGCGAGTTCGTCGAGCGACGCGCGCAGCGGCGACGCCGTGATCTCCGCGCGCTGGGCGCGGTCGGTCGTGTACTGGTCCCAGAACCACTTCATGCCCTCGCGGCCGAGGAAGTAGCCCTCGGCGAACTCCAGGTACGACCCGGTGTCGAAGTTCGCGTCGGTGACCGGGTAGAAGAGCACCTGCTGCTTGAAGGTGACGTCGCCGCGCTGCTTGGCCAGGATGGTCAGCGCCGCGGTCATGTTCCCGCCGACGGAGTCGCCGGCGATCGCGATGCGCGAGGTGTCGAGCCCCTTCTCCGCGCCGTGCTGGGCCACCCACTTCGCCACCGCGTAGTTCTCCTCGATGGCGACCGGGTAGCGCGCCTCGGGCGAACGGCTGTATTCGGGGAAGACGACAGCGGCGCCGACGCCCGCAGCCAGTTCGCGCACCAGCCGCTCGTGGGTGTGGAAGTCACCGAAGACCCAGCCGGCGCCGTGGATGTAGACGATCACCGGCAGCGGGCCCGCGACCCCGGCCGGGCGGACGATCCGCGTCTCGACGTCGCCGTTCGGGCCGCCCGGGACGGTGAGCACCTCGATTTCGGCGGCGGCCATGGCGATTTCGCCGTCCTGGACGCCGTCGACGGCCTTGCGTCCCTCCTCCGGCGGCAGCTGGAACAGGTACGGCGGCTGGTCGGTGGCCTCCGCGAACGCCTGCGCGGCCGGTTCGAGAGCCAGGTTGTGCGGGTTGGCGGTCATGTCGTCCTCCTGGGTCGCAAGCTGATGTCATGAAGGTAGCTCGCAACTCAGTTGTGCACAACTAGCTCTACCTCAATGAGATGCAGGGCACTTAAGTTGCCACCCAGCCCGTGGCCGAGGACCATGGAGAGCTACGAGAAGAGGAGGACGCCATGGCATCGCTGCGGCTGGACGACCAGCTCTGCTTCGGGCTGTACTCGGCATCGCGTGCGGTGACGTCGCTGTACCGGGCGGTCCTGGAAGACCTCGACCTGACCTACCCCCAGTACCTGGTCATGCTGGCGCTCTGGGAGAAGGACCATCGCCTGGTGAAGGAACTCGGCGCCGAGCTGAACCTCGATTCGGGCACGCTTTCCCCGCTGCTCAAGCGGCTGCAGACCGCCGGACTGGTGGTCCGGAACCGGCAGGCCGACGACGAGCGCTCGGTGCGGGTCAGCCTGAGCGACGCCGGGACGGCGTTGCGGGAGAAGGCGCGCGGCATTCCTGACGTGATCGGCGCGGCGATGAGCCTGGACGAAACGGGAGTGGCCCGGATGCGCGCTGAGCTGGACCGGTTGACGGAGTCCGTGAACGCCTATCGGGAGGCGTTGTCCCCGGCGTGATCGTTCCCCTGGCAGCATGGGCCGCGAAGGGGTGATCATGATCAACCACGACGACGCGCTGAAGGCCGTCGCAAGCAGCCTCGACCGGCCCTCGGCCGCCCGGATCTACGACTACTTCATCGGCGGGAACACCCACTACGCGATCGATCGCGACTTCGCCGAAAAGGTCCGCGCCCGGCTGCCGCTCATGGGCGAGTACTGCCTGACGAGCCGCCAGTTCCTCGGCCGCGCGGTCCGCGAGTGCGTGCGCGCCGGGCTGCGGCAGTTCGTCGACGTCGGCTCCGGCCTGCCGACCGCGGGCAACGTGCACGAGGTCGCCGACGAGGCACGCCCCGAGCTGGACACGCGGGTGCTCTACATCGACAACGAGCCCATCGCGCTCGCCCACTCGACGCTGCTGCTCGCCGACACGGCCGACCCGGAACGCCACCACGCCATCGCCGCGGACTTCCTGCAGGCGGACGATCTCTGGCAACGGGTGAAGGCCTCGGCGATCATCAACGTGCGTGAGCCGGTCGTGCTGGTGATCAACGCGGTCATGCACTTCGTCAAGGACGAGCAGAAGCCGGACGAGCTGCTCGCGTTCTACCGCGACCGGCTGGCTCCCGGCTCACTGCTGGTGCTGTCGCAGATGACCAACGAGAACCCGGTGAACGAAGAGGAGCGGCAGGCGCTGCTCGACCTCCTCGAGTACTACGAGACGACGACGAACCCGGGCTTCCTGCGGACGATGGCCGAGTTCGAACGCTTCTTCGGCGGCTGGCCGATGCTGGAGCCCGGGCTGGTCTACGCCCCGGCGTGGCATCCGGACGAGCACACCGTGTTCGCCGGTTCGCCGTCCGAGTCGCGCGTGATCGGCGGCGTCGCGCGCAAGCCTTAAGACGCTTCGCGCAGGCTTTCCAGCACGTCGATGACGGCGCTCTTCCCCAGGTCGACGGCCTGACGCAGCACCGAAGGGTCCCGCTCCAGCACCGCCACGTCCGGCGCCCCGGCCGGCGGGCGGATGCTCAGGATGCGCGGGTCGGCCGCCAGGACCTCTTCGTCCTCGACGTCCCGCCGGTAGGTGTCCTGCCAGGCCGGGATCGCGCCGGGTGCCTGGCGGCGCAGGAACCGCGGCACGACGACGTCGTGCACCCGCGGCGGCCGCACCGGCAGCTCGTCGGCGCGGCGGGTGCGCAGCACCAGGACGTCGGTCGCGCCCTGGGCGAGCGCGGTGCGGTACGGGATCGGCTCGGCCACCCCGGCGTCGACGAACCGGCGGCCTGCCATCGGGATCGGCGGCCCCGCCAGCACCGGCATGCACGACGACGCGGCGAGCGCGACCTTGACCGCGTCGACGTCGTCGAGGAAGGGGTGCAGGTCGGTGGACTCGCCGGTGTCGGCGTCGGTGGCCAGCGGGTGGAAGGTGACCGGGTTGGCCAGGATCGCCGGGAAGTCCATCGGTTCCAGTACCGAATAGACCTGGTGGACGAGGTACTCGAGGTCGATCACGGCGCGGCCGCGCAGGGTGTGCAGCGGGTTGATGATCCGGCGCATGACGACCGGGTTCCACCAGGTGCGGACGCCGGTCGACGACCGGCCGCAGAGCAGCCAGGCGCCGTTCAGCGCGCCGGCCGAGGAGCCGTAGACGGCGTCGAACGCCGGCGTGACGCCGAGTTCGTCCAGTGCCAGGACCATTCCGCTCGAATACGTACCGCGGCTGCTGCCGCCCTCGACGGCGAGCGCGAGACTCCGGCCGTCGGCGCGTTCTCCCGGGACACTGCCCGCCGCCATTCGTTCGGAGATCAGTTCGAGTACCGGGTGCACTCCTCCCATCCTGGTCTTTTCCGCCCATTCGTCGACCCGTTTTGTGCCACCTGAGCCGTAGCTTTCACGTGAAAGTGACGGTCACCTCGTTGCACTGCACCTGGTTGCATATGAAACTGGGCGCATGGCACTGGAGCACGCGATCCTCGTCTCGCTGTCCGAGCGCGCCGGTTCGGGCTACGAGCTCACGCGCCGCTTCGAGAAGTCGATCGGACTCTTCTGGAGGGCCACCCACCAGCAGATCTACCGCGTGCTGAAGCGGATGGAAGAGGCCGGCTGGGTGGCCGTCGACGTCGTCGCGCAGTCGGGCCGGCCGGACAAGAAGGTCTACACCGTCAGCGACGGCGGCCGGGCCGAACTGGTCCGCTGGCTGGCCGAGCCGGACCCGGCCGCCGGGCCGGTCGAACTGGCCGTGAAGATCCGCGGTGCCACCTTCGGCGACCCGGCGAAGGTCGCGGAGGAGATCGTCCGGCACCGGTCGGCCCACGCCGAACGCCTCGACGTCTACCGCCAGATCGAGAAGCGCGACTTCCCGGCGCCCGCGGCCCTCCACGGCCGGAAGCTGCACCAGTACCTGGTCCTGCGCGGCGGCATCCGCGTCGAAGAGGGCCAGGTCGAGTGGTTCGACGAAGTGCTCGCCGCCCTCCACCACCCCAAGGACGCCTGATGAGCCCGTACCCGAACTTGCTCGCCCCACTGGACCTCGGCTTCACGACGCTGCGCAATCGCGTGCTGATGGGGTCGATGCACACCGGCCTCGAAGACCGGGCTTCGCACTTCCCCGAACTCGCCGAGTACTACGCCGAACGCGCCCGCGGCGGCGTCGGGCTCATCGTCACCGGCGGGTTCGCGCCGAACCGCACCGGCTGGCTGCTGCCGCTCGCGTCGAAGCTGACGACGTCCGCGGAAGCCCGGCAGCACCGGCAGCTCACCGCACCGGTGCACGAGGCCGGCGGCAAGATCGCGCTGCAGGTGCTGCACGCGGGCCGGTACGCCTACCACCCGCTGAGCGTGTCGGCGTCGAGCATCAAGGCGCCGATCAACCCGTTCCGGCCGCGCGCGCTGACCGGCTACGGCGTGCGTCAGCAGATCCGTGCCTTCGCCGACTGCGCCGCTCTCGCGCGCGAAGCCGGCTACGACGGCGTCGAGATCATGGGCTCCGAGGGCTACCTGATCAACCAGTTCCTGGCCGAGCGCACCAACAAGCGCACCGACGCCTGGGGCGGCACGGCGGAGAAGCGGCGCCGGTTCGCCGTCGAGATCGTCAAGCGCACCAGGGAAAAGATCGGCGACGACTTCATCATCATCTACCGGCTGTCCATGCTCGACCTCGTCTCGGGCGGCCAGCGCTGGGAGGACGTCGTCGCGCTCGCGAAGGACGTCGAGGCGGCCGGCGCCACGATCATCAACACCGGCATCGGCTGGCACGAGGCACGCGTGCCGACGATCGTGACGTCGGTGCCGCGCGCCGCCTTCACCTGGGTGACCGGGAAGCTCAAGCCGCACGTGCAAATCCCGGTCGTCACGTCGAACCGGATCAGCATGCCGCAGGTGGCCGAGGAAGCGCTGAGCAGCGGCGACGCCGATCTCGTGTCGATGGCCCGGCCGTTCCTCGCCGATCCCGAGTGGATCCGGAAGGCCGAGACCGGCCGCGAGGACGAGATCAACACCTGCATCGCGTGCAACCAGGCCTGCCTCGACCACGCCTTCAAGCGCAAGCTCGTGTCCTGCATGGTGAATCCGCGGGCCGGCCACGAGACGACGTTGACGCTCGCGCCGACTCGGCGGTCGAAGCACGTCGCCGTCGTCGGAGCCGGGCCTGCCGGACTGGCCGCAGCGACCGCGCTGGCCGAACGCGGGCACCACGTCGAGCTGTTCGAAGCCGACGACGAGATCGGCGGCCAGTTCGGCATCGCGCGGAAGATCCCCGGCAAGGAGGAGTTCGCCGAGACCATCCGCTACTACCAGCGGCGGCTCGAGGTGACCGGGGTGAAGCTGCACCTCGGAAAGCGCGTGGCCGCGGCCGAACTCACCGGCTTCGACGAAGTCGTGCTGGCCACCGGGGTCGCGCCGCGCGTGCTGTCGCTGCCCGGGATCGACCACCCGAAGGTGCTGTCCTACGTCGACGTCGTCAGGCACGGCAAGCCGGTCGGCGCGCGGGTCGCGGTGATCGGGGCCGGCGGCATCGGCGTCGACGTGAGCGAGTTCCTCACGCACACGAGTTCGCCCGCGCTCGATCTCGACGCGTGGATGGCCGAATGGGGTGTCACGGACCCGGAACAGGCGACGGGCGGCCTCACCGAGCCGAAGCCGGAGCCGTCACCGCGGCAGGTTTTCCTGCTGCAGCGCAAGAAGTCCGGGATCGGGGCCGGGCTCGGCAAGACGTCCGGCTGGGTGCACCGGGCCGCGCTCAAGGCCAAGCGCGTCGAACAGCTCACCGGCGTCACGTACGAGCGGATCGACGACGACGGCCTGCACCTCACCGTCGACGGCGAGCCACGGCTCCTGGAAGTCGACACGGTCGTCGTCTGCGCCGGTCAGGAGCCGGTGCGGGACCTCGCCGACGAGCTGCGGGCGGCCGGGCTGCCGGTGCACCTGATCGGCGGGGCCGACGTCGCCGCGGAACTCGACGCCAAGCGCGCGATCGATCAGGGGACGAGGCTCGCCGCCGCGCTGTAGCCCGTGACAGGCCCGGCACTGGCAGGATGGGCCCGTGCGAGACGTATGCGTGATCGGGCTCGGGCTGATCGGCGGGTCACTGCTGCGCGCGGCGGCCGCGAGCGGCCGGACGGCGTGGGGTGCCGCGGTTTCCGAAGTGGACGCCGACGCGGCGAGCAGAGCGGGCTTCGACGTCACGACGAACGTCGAAGCGGCCCTGCACCGCGCCGCGGCCGAGGACGCGATGGTCGTGCTCGCCGTGCCGCTCCCGGCCGTCGAGGACCTGCTGCGCCTGGTCAACCAGCACGCGTCGCACTGCCTGCTCACCGACGTGACCAGCGTGAAAGCGCCGGTACTGGACGCGGTCCGCCGTCGCGTGCCGTACACGCGGTACGTCGGCGGGCACCCGATGGCCGGGACGTCGAGCTCCGGCTGGCTGGCCGGCGACGCCCTGCTGTTCCGGGGCGCCGCGTGGGTGGTCGCCGTCGAGGAAGACACCGACCTCGAAGCCTGGGCCGAGGTGGCGAAGCTGGTGCTGGACGTCGGGGCGCACGTGGTCCCGCTGCCCGCGGAGTCGCACGACGAGGCCGTCGCCCGCATCTCGCACCTGCCGCACCTGCTGGCGGCGATCCTGGCCACCATCGGCGCCGAGGGCGGCCCGCTGGCGATGTCGCTGGCGGCCGGGTCCTACCGCGACGGCACGCGCGTCGCGGGCTCGAACCCGCAGCTCGTCCGCGCGATGACCGAAGGCAACCGGGACGCGCTGCTGCCGATCGTCGACGAGGCTCTCGGCAGGCTCGGCGCCGCCCGCGGCTCGCTGGCGTCGACCGGCGGCCTCGCGGCCACGATCAACGCGGGATACGAAGGCGCGCAAGCGCTTACGGCCACCTTGGACGTCGACCGGGCCGGTGTCCGGATCAGCTTGACCGCGCCGGACGCCCGGCAGGGCCTGATCGCGCTCGGCGAGCGCGGGGGCCGGATCACCGGGCTGTCCGACGGGATCGCGACCGGCGAAGTCCAGTAGCTACCGCGCCGGCGGGTTGTCCCGCGTGTCGTCGAACTTGTTGAGGAAGTCCTTCGCCTTCTCGACACCGGTGTCGATCTGGCCGTCGTGCCCGGCGAACTTCGACTTCGCGAAGTCGGCGGCCTTGTCCAGGCCTTCCTCGATCTTGTCGTTGTGCTCGCGCAGGGCCTCTTCGGCCTTGCCCTTCAACGCTTCGAAGTCGATTCCCATGGGTGCATTGAACAGCACGATCCTCAGGTGCGCCGGTGGTAGGGCAGAAACCGCCGGACGAGCCACAGCGGCGTGCGTTCCGCCAGGTCGGGACCGCGGACGGCGTCGAACGCCGACTCCAGCTGGTCGACCACGCCGGACAGCTGCGGGGCGTCCGGCAGCGGCACCGACCGCGGCTCCCGCTGTTCCCGGACGGCCGACGCGAGTTCCCCCAACGCGGCCGTGAGCAGCTCGATGCCGGCCGGGTCCGGCGGCGGCACGCCCCGCCCGATCGTCACGCCGACCTCGGTGACGGCGTCCGCGACGCGCTCCTGCGCGGCGATCACCGGCCACCACGCCACCGCCTGGCGGCCGTTCGCGGACGGCTCGACGACGGCCTGCTGGAACGCCGTCCGCAGGTCGGCCAGGGCACGGTAGGCCCCGCGCCGCGCCCGTGACCGCGCCAGCCGCGACTCCCCCGACGACGCTTCCACCAGCGCGCACGAGACGTACTTCGCGACGGCGTCCAGCCCGTCGGCGAGCCGGCCACCGACCTGGGGCCGCCGGCTGCCGGGCCACAGCAGGTAACCGAAGACGAGCACGATCACGCAGCCCAGCACGGTGTCGACCAGCCGCGCCACGACGACGTCCCAGCTCCCGGTGTTCGCCAGGTCCATCTGCAGGATGATCAGCGGTGTCACGAACGCGCTGAGGATGGCGTAGTTGCGCACCTTCCCGACCGCCACCCCGCCGGCGAAGATCGCGATCAGCGCCACCAGGATCCAGCCGCGGCCGCCCGCGACGAGCACCACCGCGCCGATCCCGACGCCGGCGACCGTGCCGATCCCGCGCAGCACCGCGCGGCCGAAGACCGAGCCGAAGTCGGGCTTGAGCACGATGCCGACGGTCAGGGTGATCCAGTACGACCGCTCCAGCGGCACGAGCAGGCCGACGACCTCGGCGATCGCGACGCACAGGGTCAGCCGCAGTGCGGCGATCCAGGTCAGCGGGCCGGACGCGAGCGAACCGGCCCACGTCCGCAGGCGCCGGTACCAGGGCGTGGGCTCCCGGCGCTTGCGGTCGTCGCCCTTCCCGATCCGGACGAGCCCCGCGTAGAGCGCGGTCAGCACCGGTTCGGTGTCGTCGCCGGGCATCGGCGGCGGCTCCGGCAGCGGCTGGCTGGCCAGCACCGACGCCGCGAGCGCGGCGAAGTGGTCGATGACCTCCTGCGGCGTGCGGCGGCCCGCGTTGACCATCGCCACCGACGCCTCGACGGCGGGTGTGGTGGCGGAAAGCAGGTTGAGCAGCTGCCGGTAGGCGGCGTCGCGGCCGGACAGCCAGGACCGGGCGGTGAGCAGCTGGTCGTAGGCGGTGTTCATCGCCGTGGTCAGCCGGTGGCGGGCCACCCGGGAGACGGCTTCGTCGGTCGCGGACAGCATCGCGGCCAGCTCGACGTAGACGTGCGCGACGGCGGTGCGCTCGGAGCTGGTCGCCCGGACGGTCCAGGTGACGAGGGCGACCAGGAAGCTCCAGGCGGCACCGAGGCAGAAGAAGCCGAACAGGACCTCGACCCGGACGCCGGTCGCGTGCTGCCCGGTGCCGAGCACGCAGAACACGAACATCTGCAGCCCGGCGACGGAGGCGTTGCTGCCCGCCGCGCTGATCAGCGCGGACACCGCGGCGACCAGGATCACCGCGGGCACGGACAGCGCTGGGGTGCCGCCGGTGAGCAGGCCGACGAGGTAGCCGGCGGTCGCCGCCAGGCTCGCGCCGCCGAGCCGGCGGGCGCGGTAGCGGTACGGCCCGGCTGATTCGGACAGCACGGCGGGCAGGGCGCCGGTCGAGATGAGCGCCCCGACGGCGATGTTCCCCGCCGCGTACGCCACCGCGAGCGGGACGGCCAGCGCGAAGACGGCTCGGGCGACCATGTTCCACGGCACCGGGACCGGCTTGCTGCGCAGGAGCTGGACCAGCCAGTGCGGCGCGGCGAGGTCGGGACGCGGCGTGCTCACCCCCTCATCTTGACCTACGCTGCGCGGGACGATTAATTATCGTTCTGTCAACAACTCGGGAGGTTCGGGTGGGCCGCAAGTACTCCTTCGAGGTCAACCGCACCAGCACGGCCTCGCCGGAAGCGCTGTTCGCGCTCGAAGCGGACGGCCCGCGGTGGGCGGAGTGGGGAAGGCCACTCATCGTCCAGGCCCGCTGGGCGCGCCGGGGCACCGGGGATCCGGACGGCGTCGGCGCCGTCCGCGAGGTCGGCCTGTGGCCGGTGCTGATCCGCGAGGAGACCCTCGAGTACGAGCTCGGCCGGAAGCACGTCTACACCTTCGCCGGCGGCCGTCCGCTCAAGGACTACCGCGCCGAAGTGCTCTTCACGCCGATGGCCGGCGGCGGTACCCACCTGCGGTGGACCGGTTCGTTCACCGAGCCGGTCACGGGCAGCGGGCCGGTCGTGGCTGCCACGCTCCGGAACGTGATCCGGCTGTTCTCGGCGAAGCTGGTCAAGGCGGCCGAAACCGGACGCTGACCTGGGTGCGCCGGGCCACAGAAGATCGTCCGAAGCAACTTCCCCCACCCCCGCCACGTCACTCTTTCGGGTGGTCTTTGCGACCACTGGGGAGAGGGGACGCGGGATGAAGCGACTGGCGGCGGTGGTGGCCGCGGCGGCACTGGTGCTCACGGCGTGTTCGGCGCACGAGCCGGACCAGCGGGAGTTCGGCACGAGCCAGCCGAACCCGGCGCCGGGCGGGGTGAGCCCGGGCACGCGGACGTCGGCGCCCTACCCGTTCGGCACGGTCCAGCAGAAGGTGCCCCCGGTCGCGAACGGCCAGGTCCCGCTCATCCGCCGGATCACCACCGACAAGCCGTACGTCTTCCTCACCATGGACGACGGCGCGGTCAAGGACCCGAGCGCGCTGAAGCTGATGCAGCAGAACGCCACCCACCCGGTGCTGTTCCTGAACCAGAAGTACGTGCAGGGCCACGAGGCCTACTTCAAGCAGATCCTCGACGCCACCGGAGCCACGCTGGGCGACCACACGGTCGACCACCCGAACCTCAAGGGCAAGCCGTACGAGTTCCAGCGCAAGGAGATCTGCGACGACGCCGACGACTTCCAGCGCGGGTTCGGCGTGCGCCCGGCACTGTTCCGGCCGCCGTTCGGCAACTACGACCAGAACACGCTGCGCGCCGCGGCCGCGTGCGGGATGCGCGCCGCCGTGCTGTGGACGGCCGCGGTCAACGACGGGCACGTCCAGTTCCAGTCCGGCGACAAGCTCAAGCCGGGCGACATCGTGCTGATGCACTTCCGCAAGACCTTCGCCGAGGACTACACGGCGTTCGTCGAGCAGGCGAAGAAGGACGGGCTCACACCCGTCCCCCTGGCCGACTTCCTGGGTTAAAGCACGACCGTCGGCGTCACGACGGTCCGGCGGCACGACACGTCGCCGAGGTGCACGAGGATCTGCGTCGTCCCGCACGGCACGTTGTCGAGCACGAACCGGCCGCCTTCGTCCGCGGTCGTCGACGACGTGCCGTGTTCGGCGACCCGCACCTCGACGCCGTACTGCCCGGCCGGCACCAGCCAGCCGTCGATCCGGTGCAGCTTGCCCATCTTGGTCAGGTTGATCATCACCGTCAGGTCGCTGACGGTGAACGTGATCGTGCCGGTGCCACCGCCGCGGACGCCGGCGAGGTTGTCCAGCCGCTCCCACCGCGCGACCTCGACGTCGAGGTCTTCGAGGGCGAGCGCGAATTGGACCCGCTGCACCAGGTCGCCCGGTGGCGGGTCGAGTTCGTCGAGGCACCGGCCGATGTCGGCCAGCAGCAGCACGTCATCACCGAAGGAGGCTTGGCCCCCCGGTGTCCCGAGGTCGTTCATCGGCTTCCCCCTTCACTGGCGAGGAGATCGCGCATCTGGTCGAGGCAGCGACCCCTGGTCGGGCCGACACTGCCCCGCGGCATGCGCAGGGCCTCGGCGACGAGCTGGTATTCCGCGCGACCCGCGAGCACGGTCAGCCGGAGCAGTTCCTGACAGCGGTGGGGCAGCCGGACGAAGGCGCGCCAGACCCGGCGGTCGCGGTCGGCGCGGATGGCTTCGTCTTCGGGTGCCGGTTGGGTGCTCGGCATGGCCTCGGCGACCTCGTCGCTCAGCGGCACCGGCTGCATGCGACGGCCGAACGGGTGGGTGGCCTCGCGGCGGGTGGTGGTGATCAGCCACGCGGCGAGGGCTTTGGGGTCGCGGAGCTTGCCGAGCTGGCTGAACAGCGCCAGCCAGACGGTCTGGACGACGTCTTCGGCGACCGCGCGGTCGAGCCCGTTGGCCCGGGCGACGTGCCAGACGAGCGGGGTCAGTTCCTGGACGAGGCGGGCCATCGCCCGGCGGTCACCCTCCCGCGCGGCCTGCATGCACGCAGCGTGCAGTTCGGCGCCGGTCAGGCCCTCCCACGGCGGGTCCACCTCTGTGGTTTGCACGTCGGTCACCGTATCTGCCCCTCTTCGGAAGAATCTTCCAGTCGGCAATGGCAGTATCGCGGGTCCTTCGGGGGGTAGGAGCGTGCAGGTGGATCTCGGATACATCAAGTCACTTACTTCGTCGGTCGTGCACTACCGGTCAATGGCGATGGCGTGAGGTACCGGCCGACGCGAGCGGGTGAACCCGCGCCGGCCGATACTCCCCTCCCTCAAGGGCCCGCTCCCCAACGGGCCCCGCCGGATGTCCCCTCCCCCGAAGGGCACCCGGCCGACGGTGTCCGGCAGCCCCCTCGGCTCCCGGCCACCGCGTTCCTTACGAACGCGACACCCCCTGTCGTGTTCCTCCGTACTCGGCTGCTCCACAGGACGCAGTGGGGGCACCGCCAGATACCGGATCCGGCGAAGTTTTTTCAAGATCGACGCAGGGCGGCTAACTGATCACAGCGAGTGCCAAAGTGCGCGCCCAGCGCGCGTATCCGGCGGGCCCCGGGTGGAACCGGTCGGACGCGAAGGCCGCCGGGTCGAGCAGGGTGGGGTCCATCGGGAGGTGCCGAACGCCGGGGAGGCGGCCGAGGGTCGCGGCTGCCTTGTCGAGAGCGGCGGAGCGGAGGGAAAGGACGTCACGCAAGGGGCGCGGCAGCGCCGGGAAGCGGGACATCGGCGGCACCCCGGCCAGCAGGACGTCGACCGGGCCGAGCCGCCGGCGCAGGTCGATCACCAGGTTCAGCAGGTCGCGACGATAGGCCGCGGCCGTCCGGAGTTCGATGGTGTCGTTGACGCCAAGGGCGATCACCACCAGGTCGGCCGGCCGGACCAGCGGGACGAGGTCGGCGCGCACGACCCGGGCGTTGGCGCCGGTGCGGCCGACGGCCTGCCAGCGCACCGCCCGGCCGTCGCGGGCCAGCTCGCGGGCGAGGCAGCCGGTGAGCGCTTCCTCGTGGTCCGCCGCACCGACGCCATCCACCGTGGACTCACCGAGCACCGCCAGCCGGAACGGTTCGCCGTCACCCGGCACGAGCCCTTCGGTGGGACCGGCCGCGCCGGGCAGCCGCGGGGTCTTGCGCTTGACGTAGACAGCTTGAGCGAGCAGCACCATGCCCGAATTAGAACAGCGGCGCGAAGCGCCTCCGTTGAGGGTGGTGGCGGGGAGGAAGGCGGATCAGCCGTGGGCGATCGAGACTTTCGCCCTGATCAGCGTGGGCTCCGCCACGGCGTCGAGCAGGTACGCGGCGACGTCGGCCCGCCGGATGGTGAACGTGCGGACGTTCCCGTCGAGCCGGCTCGCGACCTTGCCCGTGCGCGGCCCGTCGAGCAGCATCGGCGGGCGGACGATCGTCCAGTCCAGGTCGGTGGCCGTCACCAGGGCCTCCATCGCGAGCATGTCCGCCCAGCCGTGCTTCAGGAAGGTGTTGAGCAGCGGCTTCACGAGCGTTTTGGTGAAGAAGCCGTCTCCTTCGGTGTGCATTCCGCCGGCGCTGACGACCAGCAGGCGCTTCGCCCCGGCCTCGATCGCCGCGCGGGCCCCGTCCACGCAGACGGTGGCCGGCCCGCGGTCGCGGGAGCCGACGGCCGAGATCACCGCGTCACGACCTTCGACGGCGGCCGCCAGCTTCTCGTGGTCCGTCAGCCCGGCGACCACGACGCGGGCCGGCAGCTTCAGCCGGGCGGGGTCGCGGACCACGGCCGTGACGTCCCAGCCGCGGTCCTAACCACGCTGAGAACGCACTCAGGGAGCCGTTATGGGAAGCCGCGAAGAGATCGTCGCCGCGGCCGCGAAGGTGATGCGCGAGCAGGGCTACGCCCACGCGACGACCAAGGTCATCGCGCAGACCGCCGGTTACTCGGAGGCGATGCTCTACAAGCACTTCCGCGACAAGAGCGACCTGTTCCGCAGCGTGCTGGCCGAGGAGCTGCCCGCGCTGGGCGCCACGCTGGGCGAACTGACCGCCGACCCCGGACAGGCGCCGCTTCGGCACAACCTCGTCCGCGTGGCCCGGCTCGGCCTGGCGTTCTACGCCGACAGCTTCCCGATCGCCGTCTCGATGTTCTCGTCACGGGAGCTGCTGCGCTCACACCGGGCACAGTTGCGCGGGCACGGCCCGCGGCTGCCGCTGAACGGTGTCGCCGACTACCTGCGCGCCGAGCGGGCACTGGGCAGGCTCAAGGCGGACACCGACGTCGAAGCGGCCGCGGCCCTGCTCCTCGGCGCGTGCTTCCAGCAGGCCTTCCTGGCCACCTTCGAAGAGACCGAGCCTGCCGACCACGCCGAGCGGCTCGCGGACGTCCTGCTCGCCGGGCTTTAGCCGTTCTTTTCGTCGCGGAGCTGGTGCCAGCGCTCGTACATGCCGTTGAGCTCCTCGAGCATGAACGACAGGAAGTCGCGCATCTCGGCCAGCCGCTTGCCCGCGGGGGTGTCCCCGCCGAGGGCGTCGATGCCGTTCTCGGCCGCGTCGCGCCACATGGTGATCAGGCGGTCGCGCTTGAGGAACGTGGCGTACCAGAGGTCGTCGTAGAGGCGGTAGTGGTCACGCCGCTCTCCGGGCTCGCGCTCCTTGGCGACCAGGCCGATCTGTTCGAGGTAGCGCACCGCGCCCGACACGGCGGCCGGGCTGACCTGCAGCTGCGAGGCCAGGTCGGCGGCGGTCAACCGGCCTTCGTCGGTGGTCATCAGCGCGGCGAACACCCGCGCCGGCATGCGCTGCATCCCGATCTGCGAGAGCACGAGCCCGAGGTTCTCGACGTACCGGCGGACGGCGTCCTCGTCTTTCTTCGTGTCAGGCGTCGTCATCGGCTCATCCTCCCGTACCCCTTCGCCAAGATCACTCAATCTAGACATTTTCTTAACTTCACAACTTCATGAAGCGAGTGTAGCTTCCGAATCATGGAAAATGCCATTTCGGTCGTCGACCTGCACAAGTCGTTCGGCCGGACGAAGGCCCTCGACGGCCTCGACCTGCAGGTGCCCGCTGGGGAGGTGCACGGCTTCCTCGGCCCGAACGGCGCCGGGAAGTCGACCACCGTCCGGGTCCTGCTCGGCCTGCTCCACGCGGACTCGGGGGACGTCCGGCTGCTCGGCGGCGACCCGTGGAAGGACGCCGCGAGCCTGCACCGCCGGCTCGCCTACGTGCCCGGCGACGTCAACCTCTGGCCCAACCTCTCCGGCGGCGAGGTCATCGACCTGCTCGGGCGCCTGCGCGGCGGGCTGGACGAGCAGCGGCGCGCCGACCTCGTCGAGCGGTTCGACCTCGACCCGAAGAAGAAGGGCCGGACGTACTCGAAGGGCAACCGGCAGAAGGTCGCCATCGTCGCCGCGCTCGCCTCCCGGGTCGACCTGCTGATCCTCGACGAGCCGACGTCCGGCCTCGACCCGCTGATGGAAGCGACGTTCCAGGACGCCATCCAGGAGGAACGCGAGCAGGGGCGGACCGTGCTGCTCTCCAGCCACATCCTCGCCGAGGTCGAGGCGCTGTGCGACAAGGTCAGCATCATCCGCAACGGCCGCACGGTGGAGTCCGGGACGCTCGCCGAGCTGCGGCACCTGACCCGGACGTCGATCACCGCCGAGCTCGCCGGGCCGCCGAACGGGCTCGCGAACCTGGCGAACATCCACGACCTCAAGGTCGAGGGCAACCGCGTGCGGTTCGACGTCGAAACGCGCTCGCTCGACGAAGCCCTGCGGCAGCTCACCGAGGTGGGCGTGCGCAGCCTGGTCAGCCGGCCGCCGACGCTCGAAGAGCTCTTCCTGCGCCACTACACCACCGAAGCGAGCGCGAAATGACCGCGACGCTCGACCGGCCGGCCGGGGTGGCGCCCGCCCACGAACTGGCGGGCACCCGGCACCTCACCCGGCTCGCGCTGCGCCGCGACCGCGTGATCCTGCCGATCTGGGTCGTGCTGCTCAGCATCGTGCCGGCGAGCACCGTCAACTCGTTCACGCAGTTCTACCCGACGGTCGCCGACCGGCTGGCGCTGCAGGCGGGCGCGAACGCCAACCCGTCGTACGCGCTGCTCTACGGGCCGCCGTTCGACCTGACCACCGCCGGCGGGTTCATCGCCTGGCGCATGTGCGGGTTCCTGGCCCTGCTCACCGGCCTGATGGTCGTCTTCACGGTCACCCGGCACACCCGCGCCGAGGAGGACACCGGGCGCGCGGAACTGCTCGCGTCCGCGGTCGTCGGCCGGTACGCGGCGCTCACGGCGGCCCTGCTGGTGGCCGGTGGCGCGAGCGTGCTGACCGGGCTGATCCAGACGGTCACCCTGATCGGCGCCGGCCTGCCCGCCGCCGGTTCACTCGCCTTCGGCGCCTCGCAGGCGCTGGCCGGGCTGGTCTTCACCGCCGTCGCCGCGGTCGCCGTCCAGCTCGCCGAGTACTCCCGGACGGCCAACGGCATCGGCACCGCCGTGGTGGGCGCCGCCTTCCTGCTGCGCGGCGCCGGAGACTCCACTGTGGACGCTCGCTGGCTGTCCTGGCTGTCGCCGATCGGCTGGGTGCAGCAGGTCCGGGCGTTCGCCGGGGAACGCTGGTGGGTACTGCTGCTGCCGGTGGCCCTGGCGCTCGTCGCCGGCGCGGCCGGCTACCGGCTGCTCCGCCGCCGCGACGTCGGCGTCGGCATCCTGCCGCCCCGCCCGGGGCCCGCTCGCGCCGCGGCGAGCCTGCGGTCGCCGCTCGCGCTCGCCTGGCGGCTGCACCGCGGACCGCTGCTCGGCTGGACGATCGGCACGGCCGTGGTCGGCGCGGTGTTCGGCTCGATCGCCAGCGGCATCGGCGGCCTGGTCGGCTCGAGCCCGCAGGCGCAGCAGATCATGGCGCGGCTGGGCGGCAGCCACGCGCTGACGCAGGCGTTCCTCGCCGCGATGGCCGGGATGTTCGCCATGGTCGGGTCGCTGTACGGCGTCCAGGCGGTGCTGCGGATGCGCGGCGAGGAGACCGCGATCCGGCTCGAGCCGGTGCTGGCCACCAGCGTCGGCCGGCTGCGCTGGGCGGGCGGCCACCTGGTGTTCGCCTTCTTCGGCACGGCGGTGTTGCTGCTGTCCGGCGGGGTGTTCATGGGCCTGGCCAACGGGTTGCGCACCGGCGACGTCGGCGGCTCGCTCGCGGACACGCTCGCCGGGATGCTCGTCCAGCTCCCCGCGGCCTGGGTGGTGATCGCGCTGGCGGTGGCGATCTTCGGGCTGCTGCCGGGCTTTTCGGCCGCGGCGTGGGCGGTCGGCGCGCTGGCGCTGCTGCTCAGCCTGTTCGGCCCGATCGTCGACCTGCCGCAGGCAGTCCTGGACGTCTCGCCGTTCCAGCACCCGCCGAAGCTCCCCGGTCAGGAGTTCACCGCCACCCCGCTCGCCTGGCTGCTGGCCGTCACCGTCGTCGCGCTGGTCGCCGGCCTGTTCGGCTGGCGGCGGCGGGACGTCGGCTAACGCGGCCGCAGCTCGTGATCGGCACCGAACACGAGCTGCGCCTGCGGCCCCGCCTTCCCGCAGGCGGGGCCGTTCGGCTCGCTGAAGGCCGGCGTCACCTCGGCGGTGTGCGGTGCGCCGTCGTCGAACCGGACGGTGACGCGGACTGGTTCGGCGGGCAGGCCCGGGATCTCGGCGAAGCCGTGGAGGCCGCCGGTGGGCACCATCGCCGCACCGCAGGCGCTGTCCGGGCCGGTGCCCGCACAGGTCGTCGCGCCGACGGTCGTTTCGGGCCCCAGATCGACGGTCCGCGTGACGCAGTTCCCGCCCCAGCACGCCTCGAGCGTCGCGCGCGAAATGCCCGCGGGCGCCGGGATGCCGAGGCTGATGCCGGACAGGGAGCCGATCGCCGGGCAGGCGACCTCGGGCGCGGCGCACCCGGCGGTGACGGCGGCGGCGGCGGCGGTGGCGACGACCGCGATCCACAGAATCCTTCGCATGCCGGACAGACGGTACCGGCGGCCGCCGGGTTGCATCGTTCAGTCGCGCCAGCCGGAGGTCAGCGGCGACGCGGACAGGCTCGAGGCCGGCGAGCTGGTGGCCGACGCCGACGTCGGCGGCGGCACGGTGACCTCGACGATGCTGGTGGTGGTCGTGGGCGGCGACGTCTCGATCGAGGTGACGGTGGCCGGGAGCACGGAGGCGGTCACCGTCACGGGCACGGCCGGAACGGTCCTGGTCGGCGGCGTGACGTCGTCGACGGTGTGCGGCACGGCTCGCCCGGCGACGAGCAGGGCCGCGATCAGCAATCCGGTGGCGAAGCCCGCCAGCCCGGTGACCGCGGCGGAGCCCCAGGTAGGTCGGCCACTCATCCGGGCACCCCCTCGCCACGCGCAGCGCAGGTACGAGGACTAACTCGCGTCGATCTTACGTCGTGTTACCGGGTTTGCACCTCGGCGACGCCGCGCAGGCCGTCGACGACCACGCGGACCAGGTGCCGGCTGCCCGGCGCGTACCGCTCCACGGCAAGGCAGCCGGCGATGAGCGCGCGCAGGTCGTCGCCGTCGATGTCCGGGCGGACGGCCCCGGCGGCCTGGGCGCGGGTGAGCAGCTCGTCCAGTGCGGCGCGGAACTCCTCGCCCGCGCCGGCCTTGAAGGCGTGCCCGCCGGACTCGGCGAGGGCGTCACAGATGGCCCGGTTGAGCGACGCCTGCTTGATGACGCGGACGAAGTAGTCGACGAAGACCTCGCCGGGGTTCTCGGCGGTGGCGAGCGCGCGGGCTTCCTCGGCGAACTGCTGGATGCGTTCGAGGACGACGGCTTGGAACAGCGCTTCCTTGCTGGGGAAGTGCCGGTAGACGGTGCCGGCACCGACGCCGGCCAGCCGCGCGATGTCGTCGAGCGGCACGGCCAGGCCGTCGAGGGCGAACGCCTCTTCGGCGGCGGCCAGCACCTTGGCCCGGTTGCGTCGCGCGTCGGCGCGCATCTTCTCCATCACGTCTCCTCGTTGACAACCGGAACGCTCGCTCCGTATCGTCCTAAGCGGGCCCACCGTTCCGATTCAACGTCCAGTCTTCCAGGAGAATTCCGATGCCGCTCACCCTGCCCGAAATCGCTGCCCAGGTCCGCACGGGGCTGTCCGCTTTGGACGCCGCCCCGTTCGCCGGCCTCTTCGCCGCCGACGCGGTGTACGAGGCGCCGTTCCTCGGGCAGCGGATCGAAGGCCGCGACGCCGTCGTGGCCACCCTCGACGCCGGCGGTGTCCGGGCACGAGCCGTCGGCCTGACGAAAGCGCAGGTCACCACCACCCTCACCGACTCGGGATTCGTGGTGGAGCTGGTGGTCTCCGGCCCCGGGACCGAGTTCCCGTCGTCGGTGGGGATCGTGACCGTCTCGGACGGCGAGATCACGTCGTACCGCGACTACCCCGACGTGTCGGCGGCTTCGCGGTTCACCCGGGCGGTGTTCGACCGGTTCCTCGCCGCGTCGGTGGAGAACCGCTGGGACGACGTCGCCGACCTCTACGCCGAGGACGTCACCCTCGAAATGCCGTTCACGCTGCCCGGCGTGCCCCGCGAGACGAAGGGCCGCGAAGAACTGCGCCGCCGCTTCCACGCGGCCGAACGAGTGCGGCGCCTGGTCAAGGCCGAGAACGTCGTCGTCCACGAGACCACCGACCCGTCGGTGCTGGTGGCCGAGTTCGACCTGCACGGCGAAGCAGGCGGCACCGCGTTCGTCTCATCGTACGTCATGGTTCTGACCATCCGCGACGGCCTGATCACCCACTCGCGCGACTACACCGACACCGCCGCCGCGGCCGAGCGGCTCAGGGCGTGGTCGCCTGCTGACTCGACGGCGGGATGAACAGCCGCTCGAAGGTGCTCACCGTGTGCTCCCACACCCCCGGCACCAGCAGGACGCCGAGCAGCGCGAACACCGGGAAGATCAGCCGCTTTTCGACCTTCTTGCCGGTCCGGAAGCGCAGCACCCGCGGCGGGCGGATCTCGTACCACGTCTCGCCGGCGATCGGGATCGGGAAGAGGAACGGGCAGCCGGCTTCGGTCAGCGCGTCACCCAGGCAGTGCGTCAGGCACCCGGCCGCGACCGCGATCCCGAGCCACCCCGTGATGGACGCCAGTTCGCCCGTGCGGTCCGGCGGGGCCGTGAAGAACCACCACGCCACCGCCGCGCCGCTGACCGGGAGGAGCCAGTCGCCCAGTGCGCCTTCGGCCAGCATCAGGCCGAAGATCACCACGCCGACGACCGCCCACGGGCCGCCCTCCGTGGTGCCCCACGACGTCACCACGCCGAGACCGGCCGCGAACAGGACGGTGTGGGACAGGTGGCGGTGCTTGCCGGAGACGTTCTCGTCGCGCGGGCCCTTCGTGAGCGCGTAGAACCCCGCCGACACGCGGCGCAGCACCCACGACAGGGCGCCCGTCAGCCAGCCGAGCAGGCGGGACGCGCTCGCGCCGGGGTGATCGAGGTCGGGCAGCAAGGCGAACCCCGCCGTGGTCGCCGCGAAGACGACCGCCTGGTGCACCGAACCCGCCCCGACGACGGGCGCCAGCGCCAAGCCCGCACACCACCCGGTCAGGGCATGCGTGCGCCCCATCATCTTGCGCCCCCCAGGATCCGCGAACCGAAATCAGTCCGCAGGACCGTAGCGGGGGATCAGGCGCGCGGGTCCTCCGACACGCTCAGGTGTTCGGCCACGCCGGTGAGCTCGATCACGCGGCTCACCGCGGGACTCGGGACGACCGCGAGTTCGACTTCCTGCTCCCCGGCCTGGCGTTGTGCGCGGAGCACCACGTTCAGCGCGGAGGAATCGAAGAAGGTCACCCCGGACAGATCGGCCACGACCCGCTGCGCGCGCTTGTCCGCGATCAGCCCGGCCAGGGCCTCTTGCAGCTGCGGACTGGTCAGCAGGTCGAGCTCGCCGGTGACCACCACCCGGGGTTCCGTCGCGTCGGTGTCCAGCGTGATGCCGAACCCGGGCGGGGTGGCGTTCTGGTCGGCTGCGGGCATGCAGTTTCTCCTCGTCAGGCGCTGCTCCTGCGCCGGGTACGCGCCTGTTGTCTCAAGCGGCAACCGTGTCACCGTGCCTTCCACAGCGCGAGGCAGGGCCCCGCGCCGGACACGGTCAAGGCAACTCCGGGGCCAACCCTAACCCAGGAAGCGGCCGTGCCCGCCACGGCCGCCGCCCTTTCGCGTCTCGTGCTCACCAGCGATCAAATCCTGCCTGCTCAGCGCTCTGCTCAGTGCGCACTCATCGTCTTCCGCGCCGCCCTGCGCTGGCGCAGGAAGAGCTGCCGCCGCTCGATCTCGCCGAGGCCGCCCCAGATGCCGTACGGCTCCTGTACGGTCATCGCGTGCTGTCGGCACTGGGCCAGGACCGGGCAGGTCTGGCAGATGGCCTTGGCCCGCGACTCGCGCCGCTCCCGCGCCGAACCCCGCTCGTTGTCCGTGTGGAAGAAAAGGCTGCTGTCCGCACCCCGGCACGAGCCGTGAAGCTGCCATTCCCACTCTTCAGCAACCACATTGGGCAGCCGGCTCACGTCAGCCATGTCGTCCCTGCCTTTCCCAGGATCAGCACGTCGACCGCTACATGCCCGCCGGTGGAGCGGATCAAACCCGGGTTTGGTTTGCTCACACCACGGGCATCTCGCTGACCGGGCGTGGAAGACACCGCCGATCCCCGGCAGCGCGAGTGCGGAGAAAGGAACAAACGTGGAGGACAACGCCCCGCTCGTCCAGGAAGGCGCGCAGGTCATCGAGGTGCGGACAGCCGCGATCCCGCACGTGGTGCCCACGCTGCGGACCATCGTGGCCGACATCGCGATGCGCCAGGACTTCGACCTCGACGCCGTCGAGGATCTCCGGATGGCGGTGGACGAAGCCTGCTCACTGCTGCTCCCCGCCAGCGCGGACGGCCGGCTCACCTGTGTCTTCTCCTGGAACGGGCCGCGGATCGAGGTCTCCGTGTCGGTCGTGGCCGACAGCGCCGACCACGAGGACGACGCCGGCCTGTCTTGGCAGCTGCTGACCGCCCTCGCGACGACGGCCGAGCGCACGATCACCCCGGAAAACGGCCGCTACCTTTCCCGGGTGGACCTCGTCCGGGAGAGCCAGGCGGCGGGCTCGTGACCGATCCCGCCGGGAGCAGCGGGGACGACCTGGACGTCGGCGCGCTGTTCACCCAACTCGCTGCCCTGCCGGCGGACTCGCCGGAGCGCGAACGCCTCCGCGACACCCTCGTGCGTGCGCACCTGGAGCTGGCGCGGAACCTGGCCCGGAAGTTCCGCAACCGCGACGAGGCGATGGAGGACCTGGTCCAGATCGCCACGGTCGGGCTGATCCACGCCGTCGACCGGTTCGACCCCACCCACGGGACGGACTTCCTCGCGTTCGCCGTGCCCACCATCTCCGGCGAGCTGCGGCACCACTTCCGCGACAACAGCTGGTCGGTGCGGGTGCCGCGGCGGCTCAAGGAGCTGAACGCGAACATCTCCTCCGTGCGCGAAGAGCTCACCGTGCAGCTTTCGCGCGCCCCGCGGCCGAGTGAGATCGCCGCCCGGCTGGGGGTGCCCATCGAGGACGTCTACGAGGGACTCCGCGCCGGTCAGGGCCGCTACGGCGCTTCGCTGGACCACTTGCTGGAGAACGCGGCGCACACCCGCTTCGGCGCGCCTGACGCCGAGCTGGGCCAAGCCGAGCTGCGGGAGGCGCTGCGCCCGATGCTGGAGAGCCTGCCGGAGCGGGAGCGCAAGATCGTCGCGCTGCGGTTCGGCTCCGGGATGAGCCAGTCGGACATCGCCCGCCGCGTCGGGGTGTCCCAGATGCAGGTGTCGCGGCTGCTGGCCGCGACGCTGAAGAAGCTGCGGACGGGCCTGGACGAAGCCGACTGGCCGACGGCACCTGATTAGCCGCTCGCGCGCGTGGGTACCTGGCGGGCGGTACCGAACTCACTGGGAGGGGGACCGGATGACGACGTCGAGGATGCCGCAGCGCACAGCCGCGGCGGTCGCCCAGCTCAGGGTGCTCCTCCCGGCCGACGTCACGGCCCCGGCACGGGCCCGGCACGAGGTCCGGCAGGCCCTGCTCCGGCACGGTCTGCGTGAGGAGCAGTTCGACGACGTCCTGCTGGCGATTTCGGAACTGGTCACCAACGCCTTCGAGCACGGTGAACGGCCCCAGCGCCTCGAACTCGAGCACTCCGGCGGACGGCTGACGCTGCGGGTCCACGACACCGGCCGGAGGCTGCCCGAGCTGCGAGCACCGTCTCCGGCCGAAGCGCGCAGCCGCGGGCTCGTCCTCGTGCAGGCCCTGTCGCTGGACTGGGGCTTCGAACGCTGCCCCGGCGGCAAGTACGTCTGGGCGGTCTTCTCGCTCCCCCTCGACTGATCAGCGCAGTTCCCGCGCGGCGGCGGTCTCTTCGATCCGCTGCCGGAACGGCTTGCGCTCCAGGGCTTCGGCGATCGCGTCCAGCAGAGCGCGCAGCGAGTACGGCAGCTCGGCTTCCAGCGCCTCCGTCGCTTCGGTCGTCGCCGTCCACTCCGCCTCGATCAGCGGCAGCAGGTCACGTGCCTTCGCGGTGAGCGACACGATCCGCTGCCGCGCGTCGGCGCCGGGCTCGAGGCGCACGAGACCGGCCCGGTCCATCTGCGCGACGGTCTGGCTGGCCGCCGAGTGCGTCACGCGCATCTCCGCGGCGAGGTCGCGGATGGCCAGCGGGCCGCGCGCCAGCAGGGCCCGCACCACCGGCGAGTACCGCGGCCGGTAGTCGTCGAGGCCGATGTCGGCGAGGAACCGCGCGACGTCGCCGTCGAGGACCTCGAGGACGTGCCGCATCCGGGTGCCCAGGCCCTCCGGACCCGATGTCATGGCCATGACGGCCGATCCTAAGTGGTTGCCGTGTGCTTGGATCGCGACATGGAGAACCGCAAGATCACCCGCCTCGGCCGTGAGGTGTCCGTCGTCGGGCTCGGCTGCTGGCAGCTCGGGGCGGACTGGGGCGAGGTCGACGAAAACGACGCGCTGGCCGTGCTGCACGGCGCCGCCGACGCCGGGGTCACGTTCTTCGACACCGCGGACGTCTACGGCGACGGCCGCAGCGAACGGCTGGTCGGCCGGTTCCTCGCCGAACGCGGCGACGTCTTCGTGGCGACCAAGATGGGGCGCCGGGTCGAGCAGGTGCCCGAGAACTACGTCGCCGAAAACTTCCGGGAGTGGAACGACCGGTCGCGCCGCAACCTCGGCGTGGACACGCTCGACCTGGTCCAGCTGCACTGCCCGCCGACGCCGGTGTACTCCTCCGACGCGGTGTACGACGCCCTCGACGCGATGGTCGGCGAAGGCCGCATCAAGGCGTACGGCGTGAGCGTCGAGACGTGCGAAGAGGCGCTGACGGCGTTGGCGCGGCCGAACGTCGCTTCGGTGCAGATCATCCTGAACTGCCTGCGGCTCAAGCCGCTGGAACGCGTCCTGCCCGCGGCGGCGGAAGCGGGCGCCGGGATCATCGCGCGGGTGCCGCTGGCGTCCGGCCTGCTGTCCGGGCGGTACACCGCGCAGACGACGTTCGCGGAGAACGACCACCGCAACTACAACCGCAACGGCGACGCGTTCGACGTCGGCGAGACCTTCTCCGGCGTGCCGTACGAGGTCGGGCTGGAGGCCGTCGACCGGCTGCGCGGGCTCGTGCCGCCGGGTCGGACGCTCGCCCAGTTCGCGTTGCGCTGGATCATCGACCAGCCGGGCGTGAGCACGGTGATCCCGGGCGCCCGCAACGCCGGGCAGGCGGCGGCGAACACCGCGGCGGCCGCGCTCCCCCCGCTGTCCGCCGAGGCGTCCGCCGGCGTCCGCGAAACCTACGACGAGCTCATCCGGCCGCTGGTGCACGATCGCTGGTGAGCCCGGCATGATGGGCCGATGATGACGCCCGAAGAGCTGCTTACCACCACCAGGACCGTCCGCAAGCGGCTCGACCTCGACCGGCCGGTGCCACTCGACCTGGTGAAACACTGCGTGCAGGTGGCGCTCCAGGCGCCGAGCGGTTCGAACACGCAGCGGTGGCAGTGGCTGGTCGTCACCGACGCGGACCGGCGGGCCGCGCTCGGGGAGATCTACCGCCGGGCGTGCCACGAGTACCTCGAGTCCCCGGCCGCCGCGGGCAAGCTGTTCGCGGACGACCCGTCGCGGGCGCAGGTGCAGCAGAGGGTCGGCGACAGCGTCGCGTACCTGGCCGACCGGATGGGTGACGTCCCGGTACTGGTGGTCCCCTGCCTGGAGACGGCGGCTTCGGAGCTGCCGGCCGGCAACCAGGCGGGGCTGTGGGCGTCGCTGCTGCCCGCGGTGTGGAGTTACATGCTGGCGGCGCGCTCGGTGACGTTGGGCACGGCGTGGACGACGCTGCACCTGAAGTACGAGCAGGAGGCGGCGGAGGTGCTGGAGCTGCCGAAGAACGTGCACCAGGCGGCCCTGATCCCGACGGCGTTCTACACGGGCGAGACGTTCAAGCCGGCGGCGCGGCAGCCGCTGGAGGAAGTCCTGCACCTCGACCGCTGGTGACCAGGTCTGCCGCAGCCTTGTCGTGAGTGGTAATTCGGGTTCTGACCCGAATAAAAAAAAAACAACAGGGCAACCTCCGCGCAGCCAAAACGGAAAAGACGGGAGTGAGGGCCGGGGGAGGGGGAAGCCCG